>CAZHLV010000096.1:0-1738 GCA_964533415.1 uncultured Hyphomicrobiales bacterium | reverse complement strand
AAGATGATGACGGACAACATGCGCTTTGGCAACCAGCCTTTTCGGCTGGATGCGGAATGGAAGGCCCTGATGAAGCTCTATTTGCCACTGTGGGGCACCGCGTTGGCGCTCATCGTGTCGCTTGTCATGTTGCTTGGCATGCCAAACCACGGTGGTTCGGCAGGCGGCATGTCGGTGGTGGCTCTCTTTCTGTTTGTTTTCATGATCTATCTTGGCCTGAGATACCGCGCGAAGTCGATGAACTACCTGACCGGAAAGACGCGCTTTGGCAATACGCGCTTTTCCCTGTCGGCGACACCGGGCAGCTTGCTGGGTCTGTTCATCGGTAATCTGCTTATCAGCTTTTTCTCCTTGGGGATTCTCACCCCGCTGACCAACATGCGATATTTTCGCTACATGGTTTCGCGCATGAAGATCGATGGCCATGTGGACTTCAAGGCGATCGCGCAACCCAGTGATGAAGTCGGCAAAACCGGCGAGGGCCTGATAGAGGCGCTGGATATAGATGGCTTCTAAATGCCTGTTTTTCCGGGATCGTTCAGTGACGGACAATCGGCGGACGTGACGCCGGTGAAGGTGATGGTGCATGATGACGGCCTGCACATCGTTTTCGCCGACGGGCGGCCGGAGGAGTTTTGGCCAACCGAGGCGCTGGTGTCTTCCGGACCGTTACTGGGCGGGGATGACGTGCTGGTATCGCATCGCGACATGCCGGATGCGCGGTTGCATGTGCCCGAGCCGGAACTGACCGATATCCTGGTGCGCCAGGCGCCACAACTGACGAAGCGCGCCCATAGCCGGCGCATCCTGAGACCCTTGCTGGCCTTGGCCGCGGCCATCGTTGCATTTGCCGCGGTGACGTTGCTGACGGATTTCTCGCCTTCGCGGATCGTCGCCGGCATGATCCCGGAAGAAACATGGGCGTCGGTGGGCGATACCCTGGTGAAAACGATGGCCGGCCCCAGGGGGACTTGCGCCGATCCCGCGGGGGAACGGGCGCTCGAGCACATGGTGAAAAGGCTGGCATCGCACGCGCCCAATGGCGCGGAGGGCTACCGGGTGCGGGTGGCGCGGCTGGGGGTGGTCAACGCCTTTACCGTGCCGGGGCGGCGGATCGTGGTGAGTTACGAGCTTGTGGAAAAGGCCGATACGCCGGAGGAAGTGGCCGGGGTGATAGCGCATGAGATAGGCCATGCAATGGAGGTTCACCCCGAGATCTCGCTGGTGCGTTCGCTGGGGCTGTCGGCTCTCGTATCGATACTCACCGGCGGCTCGTCCGACGTGCTTGCAAGCACGGCCCTGCTGCTGTTGCAAATGAGTTATTCGCGCGACGCGGAGGAGGATGCGGATGATCATGCGCTGCGGTTGCTGAAGGCAAGCGGGATTTCGGCGGAGCCGCTGGCGCGGTTTTTCGAGAAACTGGAAGAGAAGACGGGAAAGGGGAGCGAGTTGACCGAACTGGTTAGCACCCATCCGCTGAGCAGGCGCCGCATCGAACGCATACGCGCCGCCGGCAAGTGGCCGACCGAGCCGCTGCTTTCGCCCGAGGAGTGGCGGGCGCTGCGCGAGATCTGCGGGAAATAGGTGAAACAGGCGATGTGGCGTGCAAGTATTGGAGCGGCACGCCTTGCGCAAGCGGGATTGCCTCCGTTAAACCGGGGCGCTTCACCGCACTTATGAATCGAAAAAAAAAAACCGGTCAGATCCAAGGAGGCCCTGACCGGCGGTGGTTTCCGCC
>CAZHLV010000095.1:0-20541 GCA_964533415.1 uncultured Hyphomicrobiales bacterium | reverse complement strand
GTGATTCTCGTCGCGGCGGTATTTTTCACCTATATCTACCGCACTACGGGGCTGGGTTCCAATGCTGGCGGCTATAGCGTCGTTGCTGAATTCGATCATATTGACGGTCTGCCCATGGGCGCCGATGTACGGCTTTCGGGCATCAAGGTCGGCACCGTGACCGGGCAGGAGCTGGACAAGGAAACCTACCGCGCGCTGGTCACCCTGAATATCTCGACTTCGGTCAAACTTCCTGCCGACAGCAACGCCAAGATCGCTTCAGAAGGGCTGCTGGGCGGCTCATATATCACCCTTGATCCAGGCGGCTCTGAAGAGATGCTGGCCGATGGCGGCAAGATCATCTACACCCAGAGCTCGGTTGATATCATGGGGCTTATTGGCAAGGCGATCTTCAACAGCGGCGGCAAATAACCCGCCCATGTCCACTCATAACCAGACATGGTCGAGCCGGACATATGAAAAAAATGCCCGGTTTGTTTCCGATCTTGGCCATGATGTCCTTGAGCTCCTGGGGCCGGAGTCGGGAATGCGGGTGCTTGATCTGGGCTGCGGTGACGGGGCGCTCTCAACAAAAATCGTGGCCACCGGGGCTGAACTCGTGGGCGTTGATACCTCGGAGGATTTCCTCGAAACAGCCCGCCAAAGCGGCCTTGATGTGCGGCATATGAGTGGCGAGGCGCTTGAGTTTTCAGGTGAATTTGATGCCGTCTTCTCCAATGCAGCGCTCCACTGGATGCGCGATCAAGAGGCCGTTACCGCCGGGGTGGCGCGGGCATTGAAACCGGGCGGGCGCTATGTGGCCGAATTTGGCGGGCATGGCAATGTCGCGGCCATTGTCACGGCGCTGCGCGCGGTAGCGCGGACCCGGGGGGTCAGCGATGAGTTGACCCATCCGTGGTATTACCCGACCCCGCGCGAACATGGTAACTTGCTGCAACGGCACGGGTTTGAAATCGAGCAGATTGATCTCATTCCGCGTCCGACCCCGCTGCCAACCGGAATGAAAGGCTGGCTCAAAACCTTCCGCAAGCCCTTTTTCAACCAGTTTACCGAAGATGAGCGCCCCGGCGTGATTGACGAGGTGTGTGATTTGCTGCGCTGGAGCCTTTGCGATTCGCATGGAAACTGGAGCGCCGATTATGTCCGCTTGCGATTCGCCGCCGTTTTGAAATAAAAAAGCCCAATTCTTGTTCTAATTGGCGCATGATGAATGACCAGATTCGATAAATTCCAGGACCAGTAATGAAAACCAGCTCTTTCCTGCCAAATTCAAAAAGCGTGTTTCGGGTCCTGGTCTTTGCCCTAGTTGTTCTTGGGGCTGCCTGGCCGCGAGCCGCCAGTGCCGCCAAGATCCGCAATCCGGTCGCCGTCTTTTCAGCCCTGGACAAGATCACGGCCAGGATCACCACCCTTGAAGCGCCGATCGACCAGCCGGTGCGCTTTGGCGCATTGGTGGTCACCGCAAAGGTCTGTTACACCCGGCCCGTCACCGAAAAGCCAAAGACAACCGCCTTTGTGATTGTCGATGAGCACCAGCTCAACGGTCAGGTCAAGCGCCTGTTTACCGGCTGGATGTTTGCCGCCAATCCGGGGCTGCACGGGGTTGAGCACCCGGTTTATGATGTCTGGCTGAAAACCTGCAAGGCTTCTGCGCCGCGCAAACCGGCCAGCGGCAATTTGCGGAAATCGCCCTGAATTTTCAGCGCCGCTTCGAGTTTTTCATGATAGGCTTTGCGGCTGATCTCGGTCACCCCGAACTGGGTCAGGTGATCCGTGACAAACTGGGTGTCAAGCAGCGCAAACCCGCCCGCCCTGAGACGCGCCACCAGGTGCACCAGCGCCACCTTGCTGGCGTCGCGCTCTCTTGAAAACATGCTCTCGCCAAAAAAAGCCCCCGCAAGACGCACCCCGTAAAGCCCGCCCACCAGCTTGTCCTTGCGCCATACTTCAACCGAGTGGCAATGCCCCATGGCAAACAAGGCATTGTAAAGCCGGGCTATGCGGGCGTTGATCCAGGTATTGCTACGCCCGGCGCCGGGAGCTGCGCAGGCCTCAACCACCTGTGCAAAGGCGCGGTCAATGCGAATCTCGAAATGATCGGAACGCACTGTTCGCGCCAGTCTCCGGGGAATGTGAAACCGTTCAAGCGGCAATATCCCGCGCTCTTCCGGGTCAATCCAGTACAGCGCATTGTCAGCGGCGCTTTCCGCCATGGGGAAAATCCCGCAGGCATAGGCCTTGAGCAACACCTCCGGCGTGATATCCGCGCCCTGAGAACTGAACCCCGTCATTGGTGATTACTCTTGCGAATCGAGAAACTTCTCAAGCCAGTGAATGTTATACATGCCGTTGATGACATCGCTATGGGTGGCCAGTGTCTTGAACAGCGGGATTGTCGTATCGATCCCGTCAATGACAAATTCGTCCAGCGCCCGGCGCAGGCGCATCAGGCATTCATTGCGCGTTGCCCCATGCACGATCAGCTTGCCGATCAGGCTGTCATAATAAGGCGTAATCACATAGCCCGAATAGGCGCCCGAATCAAAGCGCACCCCATAACCGCCCGGCGGGTGAAAATTCTCGATCCGCCCCGGCGAGGGCATGAAGGTCTCGGCGTTTTCCGCGTTGATCCGGCATTCAATGGAATGACCGTTGAAATGAATATCTTCCTGCTCGATATTGAGCGGTGCGCCGGAGGCCAGCCGGATCTGTTCTTGCACGATGTTCACGCCGGTAATCATTTCCGTCACCGGGTGTTCGACCTGCAAGCGGGTATTCATCTCGATGAAATAAAATCCGCCATCTTCATACAAAAACTCGATGGTGCCCGCGCCCTGGTAATTCAGCTTGCCGATTGCCCGCGAGACAATCTCGCCGATCTCGGCCCTTTGCGTGTCATTCAGCGCCGGGGAGGGGGCTTCTTCCAGGACCTTCTGGTGCCGCCGCTGCAACGAGCAATCGCGCTCGCCCAGATGGATTGCCTTGCCGCGCCCATCCCCCAGGACCTGCACTTCGATATGGCGCGGATTGGCGAGATATTTTTCCATGTACATGGCGTCATCGCCAAAGGCGGCTTTTGATTCAGCCCTCGCGGTGGAAAACGCATTGGGCAGCTCCTCTTTGGAATTGGCCACCTTCATGCCGCGCCCGCCGCCGCCCGCCGCCGCCTTGATAATCACCGGATAGCCAATCTCGCCGGCAATCGCCAGGGCCTCTTCAATGCCCGACAAGGCCCCTTCGGAGCCCGGAACCACCGGGATCCCCAGCGCCTTGACCGTCTCCTTGGCCATGATCTTGTCGCCCATCAGGCGGATATGTTCTGCGGTGGGGCCGATGAAAGAAATCTGGTGTTCGGCGCAGATATCGGCAAAACGGGCATTTTCCGACAAGAACCCGTAACCGGGGTGAATGGCGTCCGCCCCGGTAATTTCAGCCGCCGCGATCAGGGACGGGATGTTGAGATAACTGAGCGCCGGGCTTGGCGGGCCGATACACACGCTCTCATCGGCAAGGCGCACATGCATGGCATTTTTATCTGCCGTGGAATGCACCGCCACGGTCTTTACCCCCAGCTCGCGGCACGCCCGCTGGATTCGAAGTGCAATTTCGCCGCGATTGGCGATCAGGACCTTGTCGAACATTCGCTTGTCTGGCCCCGCTTGTTATTCGATAATGACGAGAGGTTCGCCAAATTCCACCGGCTGGCCATCATCCACCAGGATTGCCGTTACCTTGCCGCTGCGCGGTGAGGGGATGTTGTTCATGGTTTTCATGGCCTCGACGATCATCAGGATCTGCCCTTCAGAAACCGTTGTCCCCACGTCAATGAAGGGCGGTGCATCAGGCTCGGGCGAGCGATAGGCGGTGCCCACCATGGGCGAGGTCACCGCGCCGGGATGCGAAGCGTTGTTTTCAGCCGCTGGCGGCGGCGAGGGTGCAGCTACCGGGGATTGCGCCATCACCGAAGGTACGGTCACATTCTGGGCCGCGCAATTGCGCGCTACCCGCAATCGCATCCCGTCCTGTTCAATTTCAATCTCGCTTAAATCGGTTTCCTTAAGCAGCGCTGCCAGGTCGCGGATAACGCTTTGATCTACTGATTTTTTCTTGCTCATATCTTCTTGTCGCTCAAAATTAACTCTGCCCGGTCAACTGTGCCGATACGGCCTCCAGCGCCAGTTCATATCCTTTTGCGCCGAATCCACAGATCATACCAGTAACCGCGGGTGAAACATAGGATTTATGCCGAAAAGCCTCACGCGCAAAAACATTGGAAAGATGCACCTCAACAGACGCCAGATCACAGGCTTTCAGCGCATCCATGATGGCGATTGATGTATGCGTGTAGGCCGCGGCATTGAGGATCAGGCCGCAAGCCTTTGCTCCCGCCTCCTGGATCAGCCCCACCAGTTCACCTTCAGAATTGGTTTGCTTGAAAACGATCTCCAGCCCCAGCTCTTGGGCTTTTCCGGCGCACAGGGTTTCGATATCCGCAAGGGTCTGGCGCCCATAGATTTCAGGCTGGCGTTTCCCCAGCAGGTTGAGGTTCGGACCGTTGAGAATGTAAACCGGTTTGTTCATGACAGGCCCTAGCAGTTTTTGCACCCGGTTTTACGGATCTTGGCAATCTGCGCGCGCAGATTTTCAATACCGACCGCGCCGGGGATTATCGCATCGCCAATGATATAGGCTGGCGTACCGCTGATTCCCAACCGTCGGGCAAGTTTTTGCACCGAGGCCAGGGATTCATCAATTTCCGGCTTGTCCATATCTGCCTTGAGCTTGTCCATATCAAGCCCCAGTTTTTTCGCCAGCTTCAGGGCCCTTTCGCCATCGGCCTGGCCGCGCGCGCTCAAGAGGGCAGAATGAAACTCCAGGTAATTTCCCTGCCGGCTTGCCGCCAGGGAAACCCGCGCCGCCTCCAGCGATCCGGCGCTCAATATGGGATATTCCTTGATGACAATTTTCAGGTTTTTGTCAGTTTCCAGCAATTTTTGCAAATCTTTAAGCGCCCGTTTGCAAAAGCCGCAATTGTAGTCGAAAAATTCCACCAGCGTCACATCGCCCTTGGGGTTGCCAAGGACGATATCATTAGCAGAGCGGAAAATCGCATCGGCGTTTTCCGACAGGGCCCTGGATTGCGCAATAGAGCGTTCATGGCTTTCCTTGGCTTCCAGCGCCGTCATCATCTCCCGTAATATTTCAGGGTTTTTAAGGAGATATTCCCGCACCACCCCTTCAATTTCCTGCCGTTGCATGTCCGAAAAAGCGTTGTTTTCAGCCGCTTTCAAAGCCGGATTCACGGGCATTGCCAGCATGGCGGCAAGGCCGGTCAGGGCAAGCATGCCGCGCAATTGTGTCAATTTCATCTGTATCTCCTGAAAAACCTTATCCAAGGTGGTTCACTCGTCTATCACCGTTTCCGGCGTGAATTCAACTTTTTAAGCTGAAGAATATCGCTGGCGCGCAGCCAGGCCGGGCTGCCCTTGCGCAGTTTCTTGCGGGCGCGGGCTGCCTGGGTGAAGGCCAGCGACCGGTTACCCTCGCGCAAGAACCGCTCGGCGGAATTGAGCTGCGCCAGGGCAATCTGCCCGCTTTGCCCGTAAATCCGCGCCAGCAGCCGGTAAGGGTCCGGGTTGTCATTCTCGGTCAGCAGGGCCCGGCGAAGATGCGTGATTGCGGCTTTTCGCAAGGTCTTGTTCCCCGAGGCCAGCATGGCCTGCGCCAGCATGATGCGGATCAACCCCGCATTGGGGGCCAGCGATACCGCTTTTTTGAGTGGGCCAATGGCTTGCCGCGCCAGCCCGCTTTCCAGCAGGGCCTGCCCTTTCAGTTCCCAAAAATACGGGTTGCCAGGCTGGGAACGTATCAGTTCATCGATTTGTTTCACAGCCTTTTTGATACTGGAACTGCGATAACTGACAATGGCCCGCGCATAACGGGCCGGCAGGGATTTGTCACTGGCCTTGTATTTGCGTAAAGTCGCGCCGCGCCCCCGGGTAAACCCGTAAAGCTTGGCCCGCATCATGTCGTGGCGCAATTGCAGTGCGGGCGGATCTTTCTTGTTGTAATAGGGGCTGCGCCGGGCGCGTTCTTCGAGAAGCGCCATGCGCTGGCGCGGCACCGGGTGGCTCAGCGCATACGGATCTACATAACGCAGGGTCACCATCATCTGGTTGGCCAGTTTTTCAAAAACAGTGACCATGCCCTTTGCCGACTGGTGCGTTTTGTTCAGGTAGCTGATGGCTGCCTGGTCTGCCGAGGCCTCCTGAACCCGCCGGTAGGCCAGGAAATTACGCCTTGCGATCCGCGCCCCGCCTTGCATGATCCCGATGCCGGCATTGCCCGCATTGGTATTGCCGCTGGCCGCCCCCGCCGCCGTGGCGGCAATGCCCAGCAGCATGGAGATGATCTGGGTGGTGCTGGCGCGCTTCATCTCGGCTTGCAATGATGATAGATGCGCCCCGGTGATATGCCCGGTTTCATGGGCGATAACCCCGATCACTTCATTGGGGCTTTGGGCTTCCAGCAACAGGCCGGTAAAGATGAACATGCGGTTGTTGCTGGTGACAAAGGCGTTGATTGCCCGGTTATCCACCAGGACTACCTTGATCGAGCGCGGGTTAAGCCGCGCCGCCTTGAAAATCGGCACCGTGTAGCTGCGCAGCAGCGCCTCGATTTCCGAATCCCGGATAATACTCTGGCGTGCTGCCTGTGCCGCCGGAGCCAGCCCTGATGAGGCGATCGCAAGCCCAAGGCCCAAACGGAGCAGTTTTTTCATGATCCGGCCACCCGATTTGGGCTTGTTGAAGGCTCTCAAGCCGTTTATCACGTTACTCATAAATCTGTTCCCAAGGCATCCAGATGAAGCCGCGTTCTCATCCTGTAAAGGCTTGTGAACTGTCGGCAAACTATCTTGTGAATATGGCCTGTTTGTGAAGTAAACAAAAGCATGAAAACCCCGCCTTTCCCCTCAAAACGCTCTCGAATTGATCCCTTCATCGTTATGGATGTCATGCGCGCCGCCCGCGAACGCCAGGAAAAGGGCGAAAACATCCTGCATCTGGAAGTCGGCCAGCCCGGAACATCTGCTCCAAAAGCCGTGCTTGCAGCCGCAGCGCGGGCGCTGGAAACCAGCAAGCTGGGCTATACCGACGCCATGGGGCTGCCCGCCTTGCGCGCCCGCATCGCCGCCCATTACCGGGAAAAGTATGCTCTTGATATCTCACCTGAACGCATTGCCATCACCACCGGCTCATCGGCCGGTTTCGTATTGGCCTTTTTGAGCGCTTTTGATGAAGGAGCGGCGGTGGCGCTCACCAATCCGGGCTATCCATGTTACCGGCAGGTGATGAAAACCCTTGGCATGACCCCGCGCGCCATCCAGACACGGGCGGCGCAGAACTGGATGCCCTCCCGCGATGATCTGCTTGCCGCCGGGGCCGCCGGGGCAGGGGGGCTTGATGGCGTCATCCTTGCCAGCCCCGCCAATCCCACCGGCGCCATGTTGACGCCGCATGAACTGCAAATGCTCATCGAGACCACGCAAGACATGGGCGGGGTTTATATTTCCGACGAGATTTACCATGGCCTGACCTATGACGGCGAAGACCACAGCGCCCTTGAGTTTTCCGATGACGTGATCGTTATCAACTCGTTTTCAAAATATTACTGCATGACCGGCTGGCGCATCGGTTGGATGGTGCTGCCCGAGGCATTGATCCGCCCGGTGGAACGGCTGATTCAAAACCTTTACATTTCCACTCCCAGCTTGTCGCAACATGCCGCCATAGCGGCTTTTGAGGCTGCCGATGATCTGGAAGCCGTCAAGGCCGTGTACCGGAAAAATCGCGACCTGCTTCTTGCCGGGCTGCCCCGCGCCGGTCTCACCAAAATCGTCCCTGCCGGCGGTGCGTTTTATCTTTATGCGGATATCCGCGATTTCAGCGATAATTCCTATGATTTCGCCAAAAAGATGCTTGCCGAGACCGGCATCGCCGCCACGCCGGGGCTTGATTTCGACCCGCAAAACGGCAAGGCTTACCTGCGCTTTTCCTTTGCAGGCAAAACCGATGAGATGGCCGAAGCCGCAAAACGCCTGGAAAACTGGCTGGGCTGAGCCTGACCTTTCGCCGCGTTGTGAACCAGCGCTGAAACCGCCATGAAAAAGCCACCCCGTGTTTTCACGGGGATAGAGCACTTCCGGAAAAGTGGGAACCGGTTTTTCCGATAACCGGTTTTCCCGATAACCGGTTTTTCCGATAAGAAGTGTAATAAAAAAACAAGGAGATAGCGTCCGATTTTGATTCAATCAAAACCGGAAACTCTAGCCTTGTTTTTTCATGTCGCGGTCTTTGCTACTTGGCCGAAAAACGGCTTGACCACCAGCCCTTGCGCTTGGGGGCAGGGGGCGAATCATCCTTGACCTCAGGCGCTTTTTCCTCAGCCGGCGCACTCTCCATTACCGGAGCATCACCGGTCTCACTGGTTTCTGCCTTGGCGGTTTTGCTTTTCGCGGAGCCGGATGTTTTCTTTTTGGAAGGTTTATCTGCCTTTTTTTCAGCCTTGTCCTTTTTTGCTGCTTTCTTGCGCTTTGGCTTGTCCGCATCATCCTTTTTCTCCGGCTTTTGGTCTTTACCCGATTCAGGGTTTTCGACCTCCGGTTCCTCGGCCTGCGCAGCCTTTTCCGAAGGCTCTTGGGGCGCCTCTTTTGCCACGGCAGCCCGGCGCGGACGGCGGCGTGTCCGGGTCTTTGGCTTGTTCACGTCTTCGGTTTTTTGCGGGCTGTCCTCCGTTTTTGCAGATTCGGCTGTCGCGGATTCCTTTGGCGCCTCCCCGGCCGGCGCCCCGGCCAGGGCCTCATCCACCGCGTCAATCATCTCTTCTGTATCCGGTGCGGCGTTCTCGCTCTCGCTGGCCTCGTTGCGGCTGTTATGCTTTCGCCCGCCGCGCTTGCCCCTGCGGCGCTTGCGCGGGGCGGGCTTTTCCTCTTCGCTCTCGGGCGTCTCGGCAGTTTCCGCCGCTTCGCTCTCTGAAGCATTGTCTGCCTCGGCTGCGTTTTCGGCGCGCGGGGTCCGCGAACGGGGCTTGCGCCGCCGCCGCCGCCGCGGGGTGCGTTTTTCTTTCTCGCCCTCCTCGCTGACGGCAGGTTCATCAGGCAGGTCGTCGGCGTTGGAGAACACCGAATCAATCTTGATGACATCCTCGCCCTTCAAAACGCCAAGATCACTCAAGGTTCCCTTGCGGATCACGCTGCTTGCGCCGACCAGCGTTTCATCCGGCTCGATATAGATCTGGGTGCCAAAACGGCTCTCAAGATCGGTAAGATGCTGGCGTTTGCGGTTCAGCACGTAGCAGGCCACCTGCGGCGAGGCATTCACCGTCATCGCCGGCGTGCCGCCGTTGAGCGCGTGCATCTCGATCGCCCGCATGATATGCAGCGCAGATGATTCAACCGAGCGTATAAGACCCGTGCCCTGGCAATGCGGGCACACATTGGTGGTTCCCTCCAGCATGCTGGAGCGCAGCCTCTGGCGCGACATTTCCAACAGGCCGAAATGCGAGATCCGCCCCACCTGTATTCGCGCCCGGTCCGATTTCAGCTTGTCTTTCAAACGCCGTTCAACCGCCCGGTTGTTGCGTTTCTCCTCCATGTCGATGAAGTCGATCACGATCAGTCCGGCCAGGTCGCGCAGCCGCAATTGCCGGGCGATCTCTTCAGCAGCCTCGGTGTTGGTCTGCCTTGCGGTCTCCTCGATCGAATGCTTGCGGGTCGCCTTGCCCGAGTTCACGTCAATCGCCACCAGCGCTTCGGCCTGGTTAATCACCAGGTAGCCGCCCGAGGGCAGGGTAACGATGGGGCTGAACATGGCGTCAAGCTGGTTTTCCACGTGGTAACGCACAAAAAGCGGCTGCTTGTCCTTGTAGGGCTGCACGTTCTTGGCGTGGCTCGGCATGAGCATTTTCATGAAGCCCTTGGCCTGTTTATAGGCCGCATCGCCTTCCACCAGCACCTGATCCACATCGCGGTTGTAAAGATCGCGGATCGAGCGCTTGATAAGATTGCCCTCTTCATAGACCAGGCAGGGCGCTATGGATTTCAGGGTCAGATCGCGGATATTCTCCCACAAGCGCAGGAGATATTCATAATCGCGCTTGATCTCCGCCTTGGTCCGGTTGGCCCCGGCGGTGCGGATAATCACCCCCATGCCGGACGGAACATTCAGGGCGCTTGCGGTTTCTTTCAGGCGCTTGCGATCGGAAATATTGGTGATCTTGCGCGAGATGCCGCCGCCGCGGTCCGTATTGGGCATGAGCACGCAATAGCGCCCCGCCAGAGAAAGATAAGTGGTCAGCGCTGCGCCCTTGTTGCCGCGTTCTTCCTTGACCACCTGAATGAGCAAGATCTGCC
Source organism: uncultured Hyphomicrobiales bacterium (assembly GCA_964533415.1). GTDB lineage: Bacteria > Pseudomonadota > Alphaproteobacteria > Rhizobiales > BM303 > BM303. The sequence continues at coordinate 10,130 of CAZHLV010000095.1, read as the reverse complement.
GGCGCTTTATGACTTCCTGAATCTTGTAATGCCGGCGGCGGTGGGATTTCTTGCGTTCGGGAACCTCTTCAAGGGCATCTTCCGCGCCAACCAGTTCAACAGCCTCGGCGCTGTCTTCATCATCCTCTTCGTCGGGCTCATCACTCGCATCTTGTTTATCTGTCTGATCCTCTTCGGGGCTATCCTCATCCCCGTTATTATCAGAATCAGCAGTAACCGATGCCTCCGGCACAGTCTCTTCAGCAGCTTCGGTGATATCGTCCTCGTCCTCAGCCGACAGGCGCTCTTCTTCTATGAGCGCTTCGCGATCTGAAACCGGGATCTGGTAATAATCAGGATGAATTTCGCTAAAGGCGAGAAAACCGTGCCGGTTGCCGCCATAGTCGATAAACGCCGCCTGAAGGGAAGGTTCAACCCGCGTGACACGGGCAAGGTAGATATTTCCTTTTAATTGAGCCTTGGTTGCGGATTCAAAGTCGAATTCCTCGACCCGGTCTCCATGGACCACCGCCACCCTGACCTCTTCCGGGTGGGCGGCATCGATAAGCATTTTATTGTTAGCCATTTGGTATTATCCTTGGCATCCGCAAGGCGGGGCATAGTGCCGCCACGGCTCCGGCGCCTTATGAAGGTCCGGGCTTTGCGTGCGCTGCCATGTTCTGAAACCGGGGCGCCGACATCCTGGCGCAAGAATTCCGGAGGTGTCGCATCTGCGCACCCTCTTGACCTCATGCCATGTCTTATGCCGGTAAATTGTATCAAACGCCCAAGCTTTCTGGTTTGTATGTGTTTTAGAAACGGACCCTTCCTTGGGACTCATGTCTCAACTCTGTTGTTAGATGCCCGCCCTGAATATCTGGCGTTGACATCTGCTCTTTGCTGTTGCGGAGCCAAAAACCCCGGCTCTTGTGAAACAGGCCGGAAGTTTGCCGCATTCCTTGCCACCCTTGCGAGCGGCTGTCCTCAAGATGTACGTGGTGCCGGAATGATGCCGGATGTTGAAAACGCCCGGTTGTCTGGCCAGACGCCAAAACATCCAACCCCGGCGATTTCAGAAGAATCACGCACCTTTGGACAGAATCTTCTATCAACCCTTATTAAGGCCGGATTGGTCTGATTTGCAAGGGGATTGATGATATAATGAATTCATGTCCCTGATATTTTCAGGCAACTCCCGCCGCGATATGTCAATTTCAGGGCTACCGGCATGAACTGAACTGTTTTAAAAGGCAGCGATGGAAAGAATGGGTTAACCAGAAAAATTTATGCTAGAGTGAACAAGGGCAGGTGGTCTTCCGGTTGTTCAGGCTCTCGGATATGCATGGTTTGGGTTTCAAGGTTTGATGGCAGCGCGCAGCTTCATAAGAACAACCGGTTTTATCGCCGTTTTGCTCGCCGGGTACATATTGGCCGGCTTGGGCGGGGCCATGGCCAAGAGCATCCCGGTTGCCAAGAACGCCCGCCTTGGCGGCGGCGCTGAAAACACCCGGCTGGTTCTGGAACTGGATAAGCCGTTGTCTTTCAATGTATTTACGCTGGCCAATCCAAATCGCATCATCATTGACATGCCCGAAGTCAATTTCCAGATGCCCGCGGGCACGGGAGTAAAGGGTCACGGGTTGGTCAAGGCTTTCCGCTACGGGCTGTTTTCCACCGGGAAATCACGCATGGTGATTGACGTTGCCGGACCTGTGAAAGTGGCTAAATCCTTCATTCTCCCGGCAACTGAAAGCAAGCCGGTGCGGCTTGTTCTGGACATGGTGCAGACCTCTCAGAAGGCCTTTGAGGACCACACGGCCAGCGTTGCCGCGCGCCGTAAAGCGGCCCGGTTGCAGGCCAGGCGTGTTGCGGCGGCTTCGCTGCGCGGTTCGCAAGTGCCCCTGCCGCGGGCAAAGCCCCTGCGCCTGTCTTCCAAGCCCCAAAGAGCAAAGACCCGGCCGGTGATCGTTGTAGATCCGGGCCATGGCGGGGTTGATCCGGGGGCCTCGGGCCGCCGTGGCAGCCGCGAAAAGCACCTGGTTCTGGCCTTTGCCAAGACCCTTGCCGCGAAGCTGAAGAAAACGGGGCGTTACAAGGTTTATCTCACCCGCTCCAAAGATGTCTTTATCCGTCTGGGGGAACGGGTTCGCATTGCAAACCGCAAGAACGCCGATCTGTTTATCTCCATTCATGCCGATTCCATCCGCAAGGGAAATATCCGCGGCGCCACCATCTATACCCTGTCTGAAAAATCATCCGATAAAGAGGCCGCAGCCCTGGCGGCCAAGGAAAACCGGGCCGATATCATCGCCGGTGTGGATCTGGAAGATGCCCCCGACGAACTGGCCGGGATTTTCATCGACCTGGCCCAGCGCGAGGCCAAGAACGAATCCATCAAGTTTGCCAAGACCACGGTTGGGTTCATGCGCCGCAAGGTTTTGCTCAATCGTAACCCGCACCGCTATGCCGGGTTCCGGGTGCTCAAATCGCCAAATTTCCCTTCTGTTCTCATTGAGCTTGGCTATTTGAGCTCCTACAAGGATGAGGCCATGTTGAATTCGGCGCGCTGGCGCTCAAAATCGGCCGGCGCCATCGTCCAGTCGGTCAACCGCTATTTCTCCAAGCGGCTGGCCAACCGCTGAAACCCCTCGCATTCGCGATTTTCCCTTGCCGCAAATGCGGTTTTCGACATATTCCGGTCTTAGTTTTGCGGGAAAACCCCGGTGCTGGTTGACAAACCGGCGGCCCAACCTAGTTTGTGGCTGAGCGCAAGGTCTTAAGTGAGTCGTTTCCTTCATGATTTTAAGATTGATCGGATATCTGTTTGCGGCGGGTGTATTTTTGACCCTCGTTGTTGCCGCGGTTATCGCCTATGCTGTCTGGAATGTCTCGCAAGATCTTCCCGATTACGAGATCCTGGCCAAGTATGAACCGCCCGTGATGACCCGCATTCACGCCGGAAACGGGGCGTTGCTGGCCGAATATGCCAATGAACGCCGCCTGTTCGTGCCCATTCAGGCCATTCCCGACCAGGTCGTTCAGGCGGTCATCTCGGCGGAAGACAAGAATTTTTACAAGCATGCCGGGATTGATCCTCTGGGCATCGCCCGGGCCGTGGTGACCAATGTATCGAACAAGCTCAAGGGCAGGGGCCGCCGCCTCGTGGGCGCCTCCACCATCACCCAGCAGGTCGCCAAGAATTTTCTTCTCACCAATGAACAAAAATATGAGCGCAAGCTTAAAGAGGCCCTGCTGGCCTTGCGCATCGAAAAGGCATTCAGCAAGGACGAGATTCTGGAGCTTTATCTCAACGAGATTTATCTCGGGCTGGGCTCCTACGGCTTTGCTGCCGCCTCGCTGAATTATTTTGGCAAGCCCCTGCATGAACTTTCGCTCACCGAATCTGCGTTTCTTGCCGGATTACCCAAGGCGCCAAGCAATTACAACCCGCTCAAACATCCCAAAAAGGCCATTTCCCGGCGTAATTACGTCATCACCCAGATGTTAAAGAACGGCTATATTGATGCCGAAGCCGCCGAGCAGGCCAAGGCCGCGCCGCTTCGCATCAAGCCGCGCAAATTTGGCGCCCGCATCTTTGCCGGTGAATATTTCGCCGAAGAAGTGCGCCGCGACATCATCAAGATATATGGCGAGAAAAAGCTCTATGAGGGCGGCATGTCGGTGCGCACTACCCTTGATCCGGCGATGCAGCGCATGGCGCGAAAAGCGCTCCGGGATGGCTTCGTCGCCTATGACCGCCGCCATGGCTGGCGCGGGCCGGTGAACCAGGTTATCCCTCAAGGCGACTGGGGCAAGGCGCTGGCCAAAATCAGGACGCCCGATGATATTGCCCCCTGGCGTCTGGCCCTGGTTCTTGAAGTCGATAAAGCCCATGCGGTTATCGGCTTCAAACCGCGCCGCTTGCCTTCGGGAAAGCTGGACAAGGCGCGCGAGAAAGGCTCTGTCCCGCTTGCCCAGATCAAATGGGCGCGCGCCGCAAAGGGCAGGCGCGGCCTTGGGCCAAAGATCACGGCGGCAACCGATGTGCTCAGCCCCGGTGATGTCATTTACGTTGCGCCTTCCGGCAAGGCAAATATCTGGAAGCTGATGCAAATCCCCAAGGTCTCCGGCGCCATCGTGGCCATGGACGTGCATACCGGGCGCGTGCTTGCTCTTGTTGGCGGTTTTTCCTTTGCCATGAGCCAGTTTGACCGGGCCATTCAGGCCAAGCGCCAGCCCGGCTCCGCCTTCAAGCCGTTTGTCTATGCCGCTGCCCTTGATAACGGCTACACCCCGTCTTCGGTGATTCTGGATGCGCCGTTTTCTATTCACCAGACCGGGTCAAGCAAGACCTGGCGGCCACAAAATTATGGCAAGAAGTTTTACGGCGAATCCACCCTGCGCCTGGGGATCGAAAAATCCCGCAACGTCATGACCGTGCGGCTGGCGCAGGATATGGGCATGAAGACAATCGTTGAATACGCCAGGCGGTTTGGCATTGATGACAACATGCTCCCCGTCCTGTCCATGTCGCTGGGAGCGGGCGAGACCACGCTTCTTCGCATGACCACCGCCTATGCCATGATTGCCAATGGCGGCAAGCGGATCAAGGCCAGCCTCATAGACCGCATCCAGGACCGCTATGGCAAAACCATTTTCCGCCATGATGAGCGCCCCTGTCCCGACTGCGCCGCCGCGAGCTGGCAGGAGCAGGACGAGCCTGAACTGGTGGATGACCGCGAGCAAATTCTTAACCCCTACACGGCCTACCAGATCACCTCGTTTCTCGAAGGCGTGGTGCAGCGCGGCACCGGCTATAAAGTGCGCGCGGTGGGCAAGCCCCTGGCGGGCAAAACCGGCACCACCAATGATGAAAAAGACGCCTGGTTTGTCGGCTTTTCGCCCGATCTGGCGGTTGGCATCTATATCGGCTTTGACAATCCGCGCCCCATGGGGCACGGCGAGACCGGTGGCACGCTGGCCGCGCCGGTATTTCGCGATTTCATGAAGATGGCGCTGAAGAACAAGCCCGCCATTCCCTTCCGCGTGCCTGAAGGGATTAATTTTGTCCGCATCAGCCGCAAGACCGGCCAGCTTCCCAAGCCCGGCGACAAGGATATCATTCTTGAAGCCTTCAAACCCGGTAACGGTCCTCCCGACACGATAAATATTATTGGCAAGGAATACGGTTTATCCGAAAATGCCGGCGCTGAATACGACAGCACCTTGACCTCTGGCTCCGGCGGGCTTTATTGATCTCTCCTTGAAACGTTACCTTGTGAATCAGGAGGCGCGCCGTGCGGGCTGAAATACAGACATTGGTTGATGAAATCAGGCAGTCGATTGCGCTGCTGAGGAGGCATCTTTGACTGGGACAAGGCCCTTGCCCGTCTTGAAGAGCTCAACGAGTTGGCTAAAGCCCCTGATCTGTGGAATGATTCCGCCAAGGCGCAAAAAATCATGCGTGAACGGCAAAACCTGGAAGAATCGATAACAGCCTGCCGCGCCCTGCAGACCGGCCTTGATGACAATATCGAGATGATCGCCCTTGGTGAAGAAGAGGGCGATGAGGAAATTGTCAAGGAAGCTGAAGATGCCTTGAAAAAACTGCGGAATGAAGCCGGGCGGCGCGAGCTTGAAGCCCTGCTCTCGGGCGAGGCCGACGCCAATGATGCCTATCTTGAGGTTCATTCGGGCGCCGGCGGCACGGAAAGCCAGGACTGGGCCCAGATGCTGCTGCGCATGTATTTGCGCTGGGCTGAACGGCGCGGCTTCAAGGCCGAAGTGCTCGAAACCAGCGCTGGTGAAGAGGCGGGAATAAAATCCGCGATCATCCAGATCAAGGGGCCGAATGCCTATGGCTGGGCCAAGACCGAATCGGGCGTTCATCGGCTGGTGCGCATCTCGCCCTTCGATTCCAGCGCCCGGCGCCACACCAGCTTTGCCTCTGTCTGGGTGTACCCGGTGATCGATGACAATATCGATATCGAGATCGAGGAAAAGGATGTGCGCATAGATACCTACCGCGCCAGCGGCGCCGGCGGCCAGCATGTCAACACCACCGACAGCGCCGTGCGCATCACCCATATTCCCACCAATATCGTGGTCCAGTGCCAGTCCCAGCGCTCCCAGCACAAGAATCGCGCCACCGCCTGGGACATGCTGCGCGCCCGCCTCTACGAGGCCGAATTGCAAAAGCGCGAGGACGAAGCCCAGGAACAGGCTGCCGCCAAGACCGACATCGGCTGGGGCCACCAGATCCGCTCTTACGTGTTGCAACCCTACCAGTTGGTAAAGGATTTGCGCACCAATGTGGAAAATACCAATCCGCAAGCCGTGCTGGATGGTGATATCGACGGGTTTCTGGAGGCTTCCCTGGCGCACAGGGTAGGGGGATGATATCCTCCCCGCAAATGACTTGCGAGGAATATAACGCCTTTTGCGCCGCGCTGCGCGCCACCAGCCACGTGGTGCAATGGGGCGGATGCCATGTCTGGAAAGTGGGGGGCAAGGTGTTTGCTATCGGCAGGTGGGACAAGGATAGCGGGCAGGCCGCTATCAGCTTCAAGGTCACCCCGATCGCCTATGAAATGCTCAAAGACCAGCCCGGATTGCGCCCGGCTCCTTACCTTGCATCGCGCGGCTTGAAATGGATTCAGAATTATGCTGATCCCGGTCTTGGGGATGAGGAGCTCAAATCTTACCTGCTCAGTTCCTACCAGATTGTTTTCCGCTCTTTGCCCAAAAAACTGCAAAAGGAACTGGGGCTGAACCAATCGTAGCCGGAAAAGGCACCCCGCCATTGATGAATCGCCTCGGCTTTCCTATTTAACGGCCATGACCAAGTTTCCAGCTTCCCTTCTTCAGGGCTATACCGCGTTCAAAGAGAATAAATTTGCCAGGGAGAGCGAGCGCTACCGCAAGCTGGCTGAACTGGGGCAGACCCCCGATACCCTGGTTATTGCCTGTTGCGATTCACGTGCTGCGCCGGAAACCGTGTTCAATGCCAGCCCCGGCGAGATTTTCGTTATCCGCAATGTAGCCAATATCGTGCCGCCCTATACGCCCGACAAGGGGTATCATTCAACCTCCGCGGCGCTTGAATTTGCCATTCAAAGCCTGAAAATCAGGCATATCGTGGTCATGGGCCATGGCCGTTGCGGCGGCATAAAGGCGGCCCTTGATCCAGCCGCCGAGCCTCTTTCTCCCGGTGATTTCATTGGCAAATGGATGGATCAGCTCGGCGCCGTGGCGGAAGAAATTTCCACGCGCCCCGACCTGACAGGGTTTGAGCGCCAGACCGCCCTTGAGCAGGTCTCCATAGGCCATTCGCTGGACAATCTGCGTTCCTTTCCCTGTGTATCGATTCTGGAAGAGCGCCGACGGCTTCATCTGCACGGGGCCTGGTTTGACATTGCCAGCGGCGAGTTATGGATCCGTGACCCGGCTACCGGGGAGTTCTTTCCCGCGTTGTCCTGATCCATAGATCCTTTCACCAACCAGCGCAAACAAGAAAGCAGGCTACGTAAATGCAACCTGCTTCAATGCTTGGTCTTGAAAAACGATTATTTATTGCGCTGCGGGCCTGCGGACCACGATATTGCCATCCTTGACCACGACCGGGCTGGTGTCTTCCAGGCTCCGTGGTTTTGCCTTGGGGCGCGGCGTCCCGCTCTTCTTGCTTGCAGCCGTTTTTAGCTTCTCTGCTGGTGCAGGGGGACTGACGGCTGCATTAAGGTTGCTGGAAAGCGGATCTTCCGAGCGGCGGCAATTGCCCTCAAAATAGGCGCCCGGCTCCACGGCCAGCGATTCATGCATGATATCGCCCTCAACATGACAGCTTGAGGCCAGCACGATCCGCAAGCCGCGCAGGATGCCAATAATCCGGCCCCGCACGATCACCTCTTCAGCCATCACCTCGCCGGTAATCGTGGCCTGCTCGCCAATAACCAGGGAAGCCGCACGGATATCACCATCTATCGTGCCGTCAACCTGCACTTCACCGCCAGAGACAAGATTGCCCGTCACGACAAGATCGCCGCTGATAATCGAAGGGGCAACCCGCACCGGTTTTTTCATGTTCCCGGTATCGGCATTCTTGACCGGCTGGGGAGCCGCGGGGGCTGTCTTGGGCTGTTGCTTCTTTTTTCTAGAAAACATAACGTCCTGCTCGCATGAACCTGTTTGGATTTACGGCCTTGCCATTAACGCGCGTCTCGTAATGCAAATGCGCGCCTGTACTGCGACCACTACTGCCAACGCGGCCAATAATTTCATTCTTTCTTACACTATCTCCCACGCTCACGTCTATACGGCTAAGATGAGCGTAGCGCGTTATAATACCATGTGCATGTAAAATTTCAATGACGCGTCCATAACCGCCCAGCCACCCGGCCCGAACGATCTTGCCCTTGGCCGTGCTGTACACCGGCTCACCCCATTTCGCGCCATAGTCAATCCCGGTATGCATGGCGTAAGAACGGCGAAACGGATCATGGCGCGGGCCAAAGGGAGAATTGACCTTCAGCTTCACTTTCAAGGGAACGGCAACCGGCATGCTCAGGAGTTCGCGGCGCAAGGTTGCGATTTTGTCCAGGTTTGCCCGAATCCGCGCAACCCGCTCGGCATCCTCGTCCACGGTAAATTCCATACCCTTGCCCAGAGAGACGAAAGGACCGCCAATCCCGGTGTGGCTGTTTTTGTAGCTGGCATACAGCTGCTCGGCATTAAATCCGAGGGAAGCGATCAGCTTGGCCGCCTTGCGCGCCTGATTTGCGCTGCGGCTTTCAAGGGCAACCAGCACACTGGTCTGGGCCTCGCGGGCAATATGCAGTTTCTCCCGCATTTTGTTCAGTTCATCGTCAATGGAAAGAATGGTCTTGGAAATCCGCAGGTTCGACTGGCGCTTGTCGTCTTGCTTGTGGGAGTGCTTCTGGCGTGACTGGGCTTGAACCGGGCGGCGCGGCTCGAAAGTGACCATCAGGCGATCTCCGCCTGCGCCTGTTTTTGTTGCTGCCGGAGATTTTGCTGCCGGGAGCGCCGCGCCACCGGTATTGGCCAGCCGAAGACCAAAGCCCTGGCGCATCAGCCTTTCGATCAGGTTCTGACGGTCCTCAAGTTTCGCCTGCTTGCGCTTGAAGGTGTTCAGCTTCGCCTCGTAGGCATCCTGGTTGAGCAGCAGGCGGCCATTGAGCTGGTTGACATTGGCGCTCATCGCCGCAATCTGGTCCTCGTAGGCGGTTTGCATCCGGTGGTATTTCAGCTTTTTGGCGGCGATGATCTGGTCCTTGAACGCCACATTCACCGAGGCGAACACAACCCAGCTCGTGGCCACAAGCACCAGGATAACCGCCATGATCTGTACCCATGGCCGGATGGTGACAAAGTGAACCTGTCCGTCACTGCGCAGGTAAACCTGCCGCTCGCGAAAAAAATGCGCGACCCGCGATCCCCACGACTCGTTCTCTGGCGAGTCTTGATACATGTAACTATTGCTTCCCACTACTCGACTACCCTTATTTCAGCGGATTTCTCTGCCAAATTCAATGGTAAAGTCTAAATATTTTATGAAGCCCGTGAAAGATATGCACCATTTTGGCACAATGCATATCAAAGGCACAAGCCTTGTGCGGCTTTCAGCACCGCTTCCACATGCCCCTTCAGGCGCACCTTGCGCCAGATTTTGGCTATTTTCCCTTTGCTGTCAACAAGAAAGCTGGCCCGCTCGATGCCCATATACTTGCGGCCATACATGTTTTTCTCAACCCAGACCCCGTAAGCCTCTATGGCCTTGCGTTCTTCATCCGAGGCAAGGGTGATGGAAAGCTGGTGTTTTTCGCGGAATTTCCCGTGCCGCGCAATCGAATCGGCGGAGATTCCGATAACCAGCGTATTGGCGGCCTTGAAACCGTCCATGTGTTCGCTGAACGCAATGGCCTCTTTCGTGCAGCCGGAGGTCATATCCTTGGGGTAGAAATACACCACCACGTTATGCCCGCGCAAATCCGAGAGCTTCACCATGTCACTGGTATCTGTTGGCAATGCAAAATCCGGGGCCTGATCTCCCGTTTCAAGCATGATCGCAAATCTCCTCGCTACTGGACCGGCTTGAGCAAAACATGGCGTTTCTTGCCGATGGAGAGCTTGATAAC
>CAZHLV010000094.1:0-6581 GCA_964533415.1 uncultured Hyphomicrobiales bacterium | reverse complement strand
ATCACAAAGCGCCGCCCCGGTCTCGGCCGACTTCATGCCCGCCGCCAGTTTCAGGTCGGAACGTTTCCAGCCCATGGCTTTTTCAATGACTTCCCAAGTGCCACGCGTGCCCGAACCGGGATTGCCGATATTGACGCGCTTGCCCTTCATGTCAGTGATGTTCTTGATGCCCGAATCATCACGCGCAATGATGGTAACCGGCTCGGCATGGACCGAGAACACCGCCCGCAGCTTCTTGAACGGGCCCTTGTCCTTGAACTTGGACGTGCCGTGATAGGCGTGATACTGCCAGTCAGACTGGGCAACGCCAAACTGCAACTCGCCGGCGCGGATGGTATTGATGTTGTAGATCGAACCACCGGTCGATTCGGCCGAGCAACGGATACCGTGCTGCTTGCGGGTCTTGTTGACCAAGCGGCAGATCGCGCCGCCCGTCGGATAATAAACACCCGTGACACCGCCGGTGCCGATGCTGATAAATTGGTCCTTGGCGCTGGCGCCTGTTGTCGCCAAGGCGGCAAAACCGGCCGCAGCAATAATTCCAGCTAACTTCAACTTCATGTGTATTCCTCCCAATGGGTTACTTAAGATGAGATGGCCTCCAGGACATTCTTGTGTATTTTTAGCCACAGAAAAGACTTTATCCAAAACTTCCATCAACTACCAGATCAAAGTTCATAAAATTTTCTCATGGTTGCACTGTAAAATAACGATTATTTAATCCGCGCCGCCGCAACGGTACCGGTAAGAATCTTATACAGGGCCTCGATCAGTTTGGCGCACGAAGAGCCTGTGCGGGTGACCATCCCGATCGAGCGGGAATAGGCGCCGCCCTGAAAAGGCATGATGTGAAGCGAGGCGGGAAACGGTGTCTTGATCGGACGCTGGGGAACCAGCGATACTCCCAGCCCCTGCTCGACCATCAATGAAATCGCCTCAAGCGAATCAAGCTCCATGATTTCATTCACCTGGATTTCCTGTTCGCGCAAAACCCGGTCAATGCGCCGCCCCGCCCAGGCCTTGCGGTTAAAACGGATAAACGGGTGCTCTTTCAGCAACTCCCGCCCCCGCTTCTGGCCATTTTCCTGCGCCGCAATCACCACCAGCGGCTCCTCGTCAATCGGTGTCCAGACCAGATTTGGCGCCAGTGGCGAGGGCGGATCACTGACAATCGCTGCATCGATATCGCCGCAATCCACCTGAACCACCAGATCCGCCGAAAGCCCGCACACCACCCGTGTTTGCAAATCAGGATGCGCCTCGCGCAGACGGCTCAGCGCCTCGGGCAAAATTCCGGCGACAACCGAACCCACCGCGCCAAATTTCAACGACCCGGCCAGGTCATCATAACCGCTCACCGCATCGCCAAGTTGATCGTAAAGCCGTACAACCTCCTCGGCCCGCTCCAGGAAAGCATGACCTCGCCCGTTTATGGTCGGGCGGCGCTCGGACCGGTCAAAAAGCTCTGCATTCATCTCCTCTTCCAGAGATTTCATCTGCAATGAAACCGTGGACTGGGTCATGCCCAGCGCCCGCGCGGCGGCTGAAAAACTCCCCAACCGCGCCACATGGATGAATGTACGAACAAAACGGATCGACATTTGGTTATCTCCCGAAAACCTGTATCCGTTCTAAGAGACCTGTCCGCCCCCTGTTGTCAACTCCCCCGAGGCGATTTCCGCCAGTCTTTTCCAGCCTGCCCGTGCAGGTAACCATTACAAAACGGCGCCCCAAAACCATGGCGTTCCAGAATTTCGGATGCCTCGTCTGCCTCCATTTTTCCATCCAGCACCTTGCGGAAAACACCGGCAACCTGCACCATATCGCAGCTATGGGGCGAAAGGCGAAAATGAGAGATCCCCAGATCACGCAGCCGCCTTATATCGGGCAGCAGGTTTTGTACTGAATATGACATGGTCTGAATGCCGTTAATGGTAAGGAAATCCTCGTCATCCAGCGTTTTGAGCGCCAGCCCGTCCTTGTCCTGATCGCAAACAAACTGGCAATTGTCTTTTGACAGATTATGCGAGCGCGCATGGTAGCACCGGGCAGAAACCGCCAGCGGCATACGCCCAAAGGCAAAGATTTCAAGCTCAACGCCCCGTTCTTTTGCCGCACTGCTCAAGGGCGCCATGGCGCTTTCGGGCAATTCCGGCGGCAAGCACACCCGCACTGCCCCGCCGTCTGCCAGATGGGTCAGCGTATCTTCGTTATAGACATTCACATAAGGCCCGATCACATGGGGCCGCCCGGCCAGCGCGGTCAACGCCGCAATATCATTGGCCTCGACAAGATACCCTTCCGCCCCCGCGATCGAGGCCAACGCCTTTCGCTCTTGCGCATTCATGACCAGCGCCAGGGTGGAAAACACCAAGGCCTTGCCCGCAGCTTCCAGCCGCTCCGCCACTTCCGCCAGGTGCGGCTCGATAAACGGCATGCGCTTCAGGCACACGGTCTCACCCAGATAAACCACATCCACATCAGCCTCATCGGCCATGCGAAAATAAAAATCCCGCCATGTCTCCGGCGACCAGTTAAACAAGACCGGCCCAAGGGTGAGATTACAGGAACTGTTCTTGGCCATGAGACACCTACCGCCAGACTTTCTTGTAGGCGCCCGCCGTCTGGGCCTGCCCCTCGCTCAGATGCTCAAGATCCTGAACCGGCATCGGCGCATCGGCCTCAAGCGCATCCACCGCGCGGCGGAAATCCTCGACCACCCGGCGGATATAGGCCCGCCCCCGCTGGCGCCCCTCGATCTTCAGCGCCGTTACCCCGGCCTTGTAAATATCCGGCAAAACATCAACCGCGTTCAATGATACCGGGTCTTCAAACACATAAGAAGCCTTGCCGCCAGATGAAAACCGCCCCTTGCACAAGGTCGGGTACCCGGCCGTTTCATCATGGGCAAAACGGTTGATCGTGTAGCCCCCCAGTTTCGAGACCATCTCGTCGCCATCTTCATCGTAAGATACATGGCTGGCCGGTGAGCACACCCCGTTCATATTGGGTGATTTGCCGGTAATGTAAGATGAAAGCGAACAGCGCCCTTCCGCCATCACGCACAACCCGCCAAACACGAAGACTTCCGTCTCGCAATCAATCTGGGCATTGAGAGCGGCAATTTCCGGCACGTTCAAAACCCGCGGCAAAACCACCCGCTTCACGCCAAACGCTTTTATATAATAGGAGATAGCTTCAGGACTCGATGCCGAAGCCTGCACCGAAAGATGCAGCCGCAAATCCGGGTGCTCACGCGCCGCATAAGCCGCCACCCCGATATCCGCCACGATCACCGCATCGGCCCCGAGACGCGCCGCATCATCAATCGCCCGCCGCCACGGGTCCGAGGCCCCGGCCCGGGCAAAAGAATTAATCGCCACCAGAACCCTGGCCCCGTGGTCATGGGCATAGGTTATGGATTGCCCCAATTCGCGCCGGTTGAAATTCAGCCCCGGAAAATTGCGCGCATTGGTCTCGTCGTTAAAGCCCGCGTAAACCGCATCGGCCCCGGCATCAACCGCCGTGCGCAAAGACGCCGGCGTCCCGGCCGGGCAAACCAGTTCCAGAACACTCATGCAGCGCCCTTTCCTGAAGATTTCCCCCTGCGGGTGCGCACCCCGCCGCCTGCCCCGCGCCTGATATCCGCAATCTCGCGCTCAAGCCGCTCAAGCCGCCCGGATACCGGCGCCAGAATCGCATCTTGTGCTTTCCGCCATTGCCGGACCATGTTTTCCACCTGCTTGCGGGCAAGTTCAAGCGGCGCGCCAAGCGGACCCAGCAAATCCTCGATCTCCTCGACCAGGTCAATATCCATGTCATCAATGGCGTTGCGCAGGGCCAAAACGGCCTCGGTATCCCCCTTGATCTCAAGCTCGCGGGAGAAAAACAGCGCATCACCATCCACCTTGCCGCTCACCAGCCGCACAAGAGACATGAAAGCGCCCGAAATCACCGCATCGCAATCGGGCTTGTCTTTCCGGGCAAAGGGAACGAGTTTCGGGTCAAACGCATCCGGCACCAGTTGCAACACCACCGGCATATCGACAGGATCAATCAAAAACATCTTGCGGCCATAGCCCCCCAGACGCTCAAAAAGCGCCGGATGACGAAAGCTGAGCTCCCGTATCAGCTTGGCAAAGACCGGCCTGAGTGGAAGAACAGGGACCGGCAAACCAGGCAAAAGATGCGCTGCCGCGGAGTCTTTTGCGACCTTGGCCTCCGGTATATCTCTGGATTTTGTATTTACTGTCATATTACCCTCGATGAGTAGCACCCGCCGGGCCGCACTCATTGATTATTATCAAGGCCCGCCGCCCCCTTAGCCGTGAATGTACCATGCCATGAGCATACAGCGAAAACATATTCTGTCACTTGACGCCTTCCTCGCCTTTCTGGAACAGAACAACCAGCTTGTCCGCATAACCCGGCCCGTTTCCACCGTTCTGGAAATGACGGAAATCCTCAAGCGCCTGGTTGAACGCGGTGGCCCGGCGGTTATTTTTGAAAAACCGCAACAAGATGACGGGTCAATCAGCCCCATCCCGGTTCTGGCCAATCTGTTCGGCACCGTCGAGCGCACCGCCTGGGGGCTGGGCTGCGAGCAAGGCGCCCTGCGCGCCCTGGGGCAGGATCTCGCCTTTTTAAAACAACCCACACCGGTGCATGGGTTTAAAGAGGCAATAGACAAGTTTCCCCAGCTAAAATCCGTTCTGTCCATGAAACCCAATATCGTGCGCAGCGCCCCGGCGCAGGCACAGGTTTTCACCGGCAAGGACATCAACCTGCAAAACCTGCCCGTCATGACCTGCTGGCCCGGCGAGCCGGCGCCGCTCATCACCTGGCCGCTGGTCATCACCCGCCCGCCGGACATTGAAGACACCAGCGCCTATAATATCGGCATCTACCGCATGCAGGTTCAGGGCAAGAACAGCGCCCTGATGCGCTGGCTGGCCCATCGCGGCGGCGCCCAGCACCACCGCCAATGGGCCGCAAGGGGAAAAGACATGCCGGTTGCGGTTGCTATCGGCACGGACCCGGCCACGATTCTCGCCGCCGTAACGCCGATCCCCGACAATCTGTCGGAATACCACTATGCAGGTCTTTTGCGCAAAAAACGCCTCGATCTTGTTCCCGCCAAAACCGTACCCCTGATGGTCCCGGCAGATGCGCAAATCATCCTTGAAGGCACGGTCAGCGCCTCGGACACCGCGCCTGAAGGCCCTTACGGGGACCATACCGGATATTACAACACCGTTGAGCCTTTCCCGGTCTTCACCCTGAGCGCCATTACCATGCGCAAAAACCCCATCTATCTTTCCACCTTCACCGGCCGGCCACCCGATGAACCCTCGGTCATCGCCGAAGGTCTGAACGAGGTTTTCATCCCTCTTTTGCAACAGCAATTTCCCGAGATCACCGATTTCTGGCTCCCCCCGGAAGGCTGCTCCTATCGCATTGGCGTGGTGGCCATAAAGAAGAAATACCCCGGCCACGCCCGGCGCATCATGATGGGCCTGTGGTCATGGCTGGCCCAGTTCAGCTATACCAAGTTTCTCATTGTCGTGGATGATGACATCAACGCCCGCTCATGGCCCGACATCATGTGGGCCATCTCCACCCGGGCCGATGCCTCGCGTGACCTCATGGTGGTGGAAAACACCCCCATAGATTACCTGGATTTCGCCTCGCCCCAAAGCGGTCTGGGCGGCAAGCTGGGTATCGACGCCACCAACAAAACCGGCGCCGAGACCAACCGGGAATGGGGAAAGCCCATTCACATGGATGAAGACATCATCCGCAAAATCGACAAGATCTGGGCACAGCTCGGGCTGCCCGGAAAACCGGATCAGGAGAACCAGACATGAAACGCATCATCGTCGGCATCAGCGGCGCTTCAGGCGCGATCTTTGCCCAGAGAATCCTGGAGCTCCTGTATGAACGCCCCGATATCGAAATTCATCTCGTTATCTCCGAAGCCGCCCGCACGACCATCGCCCATGAACTGGGCCTGAAAGCCGATGCCCTGGAAAAACTTGCCCACACCCATTACGACAATGCAATGATCGGCGCTGCACCGGCCAGCGGATCATTTGAAGCCCACGGCATGATTATTGCGCCCTGCTCCATGCGCACCTGCTCCAGCATCGCCTACAGCATGAGTGACAACCTGTTGATCCGTGCTGCCGATGTAACCTTGAAAGAGCGCCGCCCTCTCGTGCTCATGGTCCGCGAAACACCGCTGCATCTGGGGCATTTGCGCACCATGACAAGAGCCTGTGAAATCGGCGCCATCATCGCCCCACCGGTTCCGCCCATGTATGCCCGGCCCGAAACCCTTGACGAGATGATAACCCAGAGCGCCGCCCGCGCCCTCGACACTCTCGGGGTCGCGCTGACGGAACTGCAAAGATGGAAAGGACTGGACGCCCCGTTTGGCCTTTAACCCCTATTATTCATGAGGAGATCAAGAGATGGCGCAGAAATTTGATTTCACAGAGCTTTTTCGAAATGCCGGTCATACCGGGCGTATTTCCAATATTTTGAAAAAGCTCTGTGGGATCAAAGGGCAAGCCAGAATT
>CAZHLV010000093.1:0-4853 GCA_964533415.1 uncultured Hyphomicrobiales bacterium | reverse complement strand
TGCGGGGTGGGGTTGTTTCGCACTGAATTGCAGTTCATGGTGGCCTCGAAACTGCCGCGAATGAGCGAGCAGATGGATTTTTACCGTGCGGTTCTTGATGCGGTGTCGGAAAAGGGTGTTGTCTTTCGCACGCTGGATATCGGCGGCGACAAGGCCTTGCCCTATCTTCACATGGATAACGAGGAAAATCCCGCCCTGGGCTGGCGGTCGATGCGCATGATTGATGAACGCCCGGCCTTGCTGCGCATGCAGATCAGGGCGCTTTTGCGGGCCGCGGGGCGGCGTGAGTTGCAACTCATGTTCCCGTTTCTTACCGAGGTGAGCGAGTTTGTCCGGGCGCGCGAGCTGGTGGATATCGAGGTGGAATTGCTCCGCAAGCATGGGCATGATCTACCCGAAAGCCTCAAGATCGGGGCACTGATTGAAGTTCCCTCGATCCTGTGGCAACTGGATGAACTGATGCCCCTGATCGATTTTGTTTCAGTGGGGAGCAATGATTTGCACCAGCACCTGTTCGCCTGTGACCGGACCAATCCAAGATTGTCGGGGCGTTATGATATATTCAGCCCGGTGATGCTCAAAACTCTCCGCCATATCGAGCAAAAGGCGAAGGCCTACAATGTGCCGTTAACCTTGTGTGGGGAAATGGCGGGTGATCCGCTGGGGGCGATGGCGTTGCTGGGGCTGGGGTTTCGCACTCTCTCCATGGCTGCGAGTTGTGTTGGGCCGGTCAAGGCGATGATTATGCAGCTTGACGTGGCGGCTCTGGAGGCAATTGTCAGTATGCAAATCGAGGATATGACGCAAAGTTTACGTCCGCATCTGGAGGCCTTTGCCCATGAGAACGGTATACCAGTTTAGCGCAGGTTATAAGGTTCAGGTATCTGGTGAAGGGTTATCGGGCTTGTATTGTCCTTGATGTTCTGCTTTTGAGGCGTTCTGTTTTTTGGGGTGGTTGCGATTTTGAAGGGATTGTCGTAATCTTGCTGCAAAGGTGGAGCCTATTGGGTTCTGGTGTTGTTGAAGAGCGTTATGCGAGATCAGGGAATCGCGTTCATGCTCTATCTTTTTGTTTTGCCGCATCATTTTGTCCAGAAGCTGTACGCGGTTTTTGCAGTGGTGCTCTGAAAGTCGGTGATGGAGTGAGTTGTTCCGGTGCGTCAGTATCTGACCTGGAACGGGGTAATGATGTTTTTATCTTCTTCAAAACAAAAACCGGATAACGAAGTCGGGCAGATCGGGGCCCTTCTCCGGCAATCGCGCGAGGCGCATAGCGAGAGCCTTGATGATATTGCGATCCATCTGCGGATTGATCCAGCGATTCTAAGCGCTCTTGAAGACGGGCGGGTGCAGGATTTGCCCGGATGGGCGCGGGCGATTGGCGCTTTGCGCAGTTATGCAGAATATCTTGAGCTTGATGCCTCGCCCCTGGTGGTGCGTTATCGCAAGATCATGGCGGAACCTGCTGGATATGCCGCCAAGCCCGCGCGGCGGTCTGCGCCTGAACCTACAGCCAAGATGCAAAAGCCGATAATGCCGGCGGACCCTGCGCCGCAAGCCAAGGCGCCGCCCCCGGTGCACA
Organism: uncultured Hyphomicrobiales bacterium; assembly: GCA_964533415.1. GTDB lineage: Bacteria > Pseudomonadota > Alphaproteobacteria > Rhizobiales > BM303 > BM303. Next base: position 3,271 of record CAZHLV010000093.1, on the reverse strand, counting down.
AGCATAAAACGCCCCGGGGGCTTGTTTTTGCGGTGACGGTGTTTATCGGAATTGCGGTTTTTGCCGGGATCTATCTTTCCTCATCACCAGCGCCCGACACGAATGTTCAGCCGGTTTCACAAAGGCTCAAAGCCATGCTGGACCGGACGATTGGCGCGGCTGATAAAAATAGTTTACCCGAAAACACGGGCAGTGAAGTCAAGGTCAAGACCCAGACCATGCCATTGCCAGGGCTGGGAGCCGACGGGCAGGCGGCAGGATCTGAGGGGGGGGCTGGAAATGCAACCGCCAAACCCAAGACGCTTGCAACTCTACAGGCCATTCCGCAAAGCGCTGCCGATGTGCCTGGAAATTCGGTCAAGGTCAAACCGGTTGACCGGTTCACGCAGGCGCGGGACATGCCGCCAAAGCGGATTACCTTGCGGGCCAGCGAGGCGGTTTGGGTGCGGATCGCGGATGTGAATGGAAAATCCGTCATGACCCGCGAGATGAAGCCGGGAGAGATGTATCTTGTGCCGGATGAAAAGGGGCTGGTTCTGGAGGTTCGCAATGCCGGGGCGCTGGACCTGTTTCTCAATGACAGTCTCATTGGCAAGCTTGGCAAGGCTGGCGAGGCGATAACGGGGTTCGGGCTTGATGGCGCTCTTGCGGGGAAATTGGGTGGTGGGTGAGCTGATCCAGCCGCAAGCGAATGTTCAACAAGGCGCCTCGACATAACTTCATGTGATAGATATTGAAATGATAATGCCGTTCACGGGTGGTTTTTATGCTTGATTCTGCAATGATTGACAAGGTAACGGCCCGTTATGCCGCCCTGGAAGAGGAAATGGCGAGCGGCCCGGCGCCTGAGCGCTACGTGGTTCTTTCCAAGGAATATTCCGATCTTGGCGATGTGGTCGGGGTTATCCGCCAGTATCAGGATTTGCGTTCGGAGGCGGCGGATTTGAAGGAAATCCTTGAAGATGCCGATTCTGATGCGGATATGCGCGAAATGGCGCAGGATGAATATGATGCCGTGGATGCGAAACTGCCCGAGCTGGAGCAAAAAATCCGCTTGCTCCTGCTGCCGAAGGATGCCGCGGATGCCAAGAACGCCATACTGGAAGTCCGGGCGGGAACCGGCGGGCAGGAAGCAGCGCTTTTTGCCGGTGACCTGTTTCGCATGTATCAAAGATATGCCGATATCAAGGGCTGGAAACTGGAGATTATCTCGGTCAGCGAGGGTGATGTTGGCGGATACAAGGAAATCATCGCCAATATCAGCGGCAAGGGGGTATTTGCGCGGTTGAAATATGAATCCGGGGTTCACCGGGTGCAGCGTGTGCCTGAAACTGAATCGGGCGGGCGTATCCATACCTCTGCCGCCACGGTGGCGGTGTTGCCCGAGGCGGAAGAGGTGGATATCGAGATTGACGAGAAGGATTTGCGGGTTGATGTGTTCCGGGCCAGCGGTCCGGGCGGGCAGTCGGTCAACACCACCGACAGCGCGGTGCGCATTACCCATTTGCCCACCGGGCTTGTGGTTTCGCAGCAGGATGAAAAATCACAGCACAAGAACCGCGCCAAGGCGATGAAGGTGTTGCGCGCCCGGCTGTATGAGCAGGAACGTCGCAAGCTGGCCGATGAACGCGCTGCCGCGCGCAGGGGGCAGGTTGGGTCGGGAGATCGTTCTGAACGAATCCGTACCTATAACTTTCCGCAAGGGCGGGTATCGGATCACCGGATCAATCTCACCTTGTACAAGCTGGAGGCAATTCTGGCCGGCGAGGCGGTGGATGAGATCGTTGATGCGCTTACCCTTGCCGACCAGGCGGCGCAGCTTGCTGATCTTGATGCTGGAATTGAATGATTTTTGCTGAAAATCTTCCTGTTGGCGCAGATGCCGCCATGCGCTATCTGATGGCGGTGTTTTCAGAGGCCGGGCTGGATACGCCGGCCCTGGATGCACGTTTATTGACGCTGGCGGCGGCGCAGATTTCTCATGAGGCGATGATCCGGGATCCTGAATTTGAATTATCACCTTCCCAACGCCGTATCCTGGAAAGCCATGCCCGGCGGCGGCTGGATTGTGAGCCGGTTTCGCGGATTTTGGGGCGGCGCGAATTCCGGGGACTTGATTTTGTGATTACGCCACATGTGCTTGACCCGCGCGCTGATAGCGAAGTTCTGGTGGAGGCAGGGCTTGGTTGCATGAACGCGGATGCCCGATGCCGGATTCTTGACCTGGGGACGGGGTCGGGCTGTCTTTTGGTGTCTTTTCTTGCTGCCCTGCCCCGGGCGCATGGGGTGGGGGTCGATCTTTCTCCTGATGCGCTGGCCTGCGCCCGGGACAATGCCGCCCGGAACGGGGTGGGGGAACGGGCCCGTTTTGCTTGCGGGAACTGGTATGATGCCTTGCATGAAACCTTTGATCTTGTTGTTGCCAATCCGCCCTATATCAATCATGGCGAGCTGTCTGTCTTGCCACGCGATGTTGTCGGTTATGATCCCTTGCTGGCGCTGGATGGCGGTGCGGACGGGCTTGATGCGTACCGGGCCATTTTGGGAGATATTTCCCGGGTTTTGGGAAAAGGCGGCTGGCTGGTAATGGAGATTGGTCTTGGCCAGGAAACAGCGCTGGCGGCCATGATGCGCGGGGCTGGGCTTGGTCAAATCCGCACGAGCCGGGATCTGGCCGGGCATATTCGGGTTTTAAAGGGAAAATTGCCGAAGAATTAACCTGAATATGATAAAAAGAGGTTGGAATGCCTGCGGATACAGGCTATTTTGCATCCACGGATTCGCAAGCAACCTTGTTTGAACGCAAGGGGATATGCTCAAAGATGCTCAGGTTGAGTGGCCGGGTCGTGTCTTTTTGATAGGGCAGGATCAAGGGCCGGAACGAATCGATACCCGGAAACAAAAACGCTTCAAGAACGATACGCAACATTCGCAAACGATAATTATAACGGTATTGTCCGTTTGCCGCAGGGCTCGGCAATGCGGGCAGGATTTGGAACAGATCAAGGTGGTAACTGGTTAGACCCATGAGGCAAGGACAGCACTCAAGACGCCCGCGTTCACGCGGCCGCAGACAACAACAAAATACGGCCAATCGCGTCTATGACAGCAACGGGCCCGATGTCAGGGTTCGGGGTACGGCCTCGACGGTTGCCGAAAAATATATCTCCCTTTCGCGAGATGCCTTTTCCATGGGAGACCGGGTGAAGGCCGAGAATTACCTGCAACATGCCGAGCATTACCTGCGGATACAGGCGGAGGCCAGGGAAGC
>CAZHLV010000092.1:0-2125 GCA_964533415.1 uncultured Hyphomicrobiales bacterium | reverse complement strand
ATCGAGGGCAAAGCCATCTGGAAGGAAAAGTTCGTCAACTGAACCTGATCTGACAGACACCACCTGAAAAACAGTCAACTGTCAGATCAAGTCGGAACCACTACAGAGCTCTGGGGGCTCAGTTTTGCAGGACAATGCAGGGGATGGACTTGCGTTTCAGATTCTTGCACGCCAGAGAAGCCACGCGCTTGTTGTCCAGGCCAAAGCGGGCGCGGTAAAATGTCTTCTCCCCCTTGTTGACCTCCATGGCAAAGCCTGAGCGGCCTTTCAGGATCCACGCGGCAGCGCGTTTGACGGCGGCCAAGCGGTTAATGGCCTGTTCCTTGAAAGCATAGGCTCCAACCTGAATGTTCCAGGGCGATGTATTGGCGGTGGCTACCGGCGGGTGTTCGGGCTTGCGGGTAGATAGAGCGGCACGCGGGGATAGAGGCTCCCGGCTGCCTTGCCCAAGCGCCTTTCCGGTGTCGGTTATGCTGGCCGTCTGGACAACAGAGCTCAAAACAACGGGTTTATCTACAATGGCCGCGATCTTGGCATCGAGCAAGCGGTCTTCCAGCGGAGTTTCGGCGTTGCGGCGGAGCAGCTTGATAACGTGACGGTCTGAATTGCTTTTTGCCTTTGCCCGGGCCAGGCGCAATTTCCTGGCCCTTGCCATGGCCGGGGTAAAACGCGCCGCCCTTGGCAAGGAGCGATCAAGAATATAGCGCATATAGGCATCGCGCGCCCGGCCCGTTTTGCCGCCCAGAACCGCAGCAACAATGTGACGGTTATTGTATTTGACCGAGGTTGTCAGATTAAACCCGGCAGCCCTTGTGTAGCCGGTCTTGATGCCTTCCATCCCCCGGTAGCGCCCCAGCAGACGGTTATGATTGCGGTATTTGTGCCCCTTATAGACAAAACTCCTGATCTTGAAATAAGGAAAGTACTCGGGAAAATCACGCTGGATGGCCCTGGAGAGCTTTACCATGTCACGTGCGGTCGTGACCTGACGGCGGTCTGGCAGCCCGGAGGCGTTGCGGAAGGTTGTACGGCTCATCCCCAATTTGCGGGCGGTTCGGGTCATCCGCCGGGCAAATCTGGATTCAGAACCCGATATATGCTCGGCGACAACAACGGCGACATCATTGGCGGATTTGGTGACCAGGGCCTTGATGGCGTGAATGACCCGGATTCGCGAGCCCGGGCGCAATCCCAGCTTGGAGGGTTGCTGGGCGGCGGCGTGGCGAGAAAATCGCATCAGCGTGTGCTTGTTGATACGCCGCTTTTTCATCTCTTCAAACAGGATATAGAGGGTCATGATTTTGGTCAGCGAGGCCGGGTAGCGCCGGGCGTCGGGATGGCGGGAAAACAAAACCTTGCCGGTATTGCCATCGACAACCAGCGAAGACAACCTGGGCCGGGCTGAAACCTCGCCTGAAAAGCCCAAGAAAACCGAAAGAACCAGACCGGCAACCAGCGCAAGCTGGCCCCTCTTTACGCAAATACCAAATGCCATGAGTCTGCAACCCTCTAGATCATCAAGATGAAATCAGATCAGAGGCTAGGTAATCTTGGCTAAGAAATGGTAAATCTTTTATCTAGCCCCTATTATTCATGAGGAAGGATCAATTCTGGCTTGCCCTTTGATCTCCTCATGAATAATAGGGGCTAGAGCAACACGCGCTCAAGCAAACGCACTACCGTTGCAAGGGAATCGCATGATATTTGGGGAAGCATTTCAACAGCATTTTCACCCAAAAACATGAAATGCTGTAATATATTCAAATACATATGAAAAAACAAATTCGTCATTCCTGCCTTCGCAGGAATGACGACCGAAAACTATGGAATTTCGCGGTTTATTTCATGTAATTGCCCTTGCAACGATGGTGCGCTCACTTGAACGCGCGTTGCTCTGGGCTCATGGTTTTTGCGGCGCTGATTCCAGCAACAGCTTGATCTCGGAAAGTTCAAAAAGCGCGGCCTTGAGAAGGCGTGACTGCTTCTTTCCAAGCCCCTTGGCCGTCGAGGCAGGCTCAGGCTTTTCAATTCCGGCTTCTGACGGCGGCGGCGAGGCCTCTGGCGCCGGGGCGCTGGGCTCAATGCGGGTTTCAACCTGCTGTTCCGGTTTTGGCTGCTCCGGTTC
>CAZHLV010000091.1:0-1888 GCA_964533415.1 uncultured Hyphomicrobiales bacterium | reverse complement strand
ATACTCTCCTCGATCTTTATCCGCTGGGTCAACCAGCAGTTTCCAGCCACGGTATTTAAGTGTTGTAACAAAATTCCATAACCGATGAACGATCTCAACAATCGTACCAAGAACGAAAGTTGTAAAAACAAAACTTAATGTGTCGTTTTTTATAAATGTCCACAAATCAAAAGATTGTTCCATTTTCTCATCCTTTCAACCTTTTCCTTACCTCATATTCCTCCAGCGCCGCGCCAAAACGCTCCATGTCATCGGCGCTCAGCTCGCGGCCACGGGCTTCGGGCGGCAGGTTAAGCTTCAGATGAAAATAGCGCCCGCCGCGCGCGCAAACCTCCGCGGCCTCCGACACCGGCAAGGTACCCAGAACATGATCGCCCGGTTTGATAACCGCCGGATCAAGATGGGCAACATGCTCCGCCTCAATCCTCCGCGCCCGCGCCCAGTCAATCGCGCCTTTATGACGGGTGATAAAATAGGTGGTCATGACCGGCTCAAAAGCTCAAGTTTGGTGACTTTAGTTACCCGGCCATTCTTATTGTTTTTGACCAAAATATAATCTTTTGCAATCTCATGAATAGAAACTTGCATCCCGCCTGCAATATGAAAAATTGCCTGATCTCCAACACTCCATGGCATTTCCGATTTCTCAAACCGCCCGAACCCAGATGATGTCTTGGCGCCTGCACCGAGCCAGTCCAGCGCTTCGCCCAGCCAGACCATTGCGGCGCTCACATCCTTATCTGCTGTTTTCGAGCCGGGCCGCGGGGCAATGGAAAATTGAAACACGGCCCCCGGCGCCACCGCCAGAAACGGAATGGGAACCGGGCTGATCCAGTCAGACGGCGCCTTGTTTTCCGTGTCTGTCGAATTGCGCCAGCCGCCATCATGCGGGGTGAGGACTTCAGCCATCAAGGTGAGCTGGCCGATGGGAAGAGCGTCAAAAACAATGATCGTCCCGGCCCCTTCTCCTTCTGCAGCGGAGCCAAAAATACGAGAGGCTTCAGCCTTTTCACCTTCCCAATGCTCCGCCCAGGCGCGCATCAGCCCCTTGATCGACGATCCGGGAAGATATGGCACCCCCAAAGTGTGGTGCCACAAAAATCCATTTTCCACCGGATGCTCCAGCCCCATGCCCGTAATGAACGGCGCCGTGGTGGAATAGCTTGCAGAACATCCCTTGAGCGCCTCTGCCAGATCATGGATGCGTTTTGATGCAGCAGAAACACCGGAAACCTGCCCCTTGAATCTCTCGACCCAGGCCATCTTACCACCAACAAAGTTCCCTGAAGGTTTCGTTACCTGATTAAACCCGCCCCCCCACTGATTAAAAAACTTGTTATAATATAGCCCCTGATTGCCATTCCGGCTCCACTGTTTCAGAGTTTTTTCACTGGTGAGCGGCAGCATCATTCGCCCTCTTCCTTCTCATTCAGGAAAGCCACGGCAAATTTTTTCAGCCATTCAAGATATTCCATCGCCTCAGCCTGAGCACGGATATACGCCGCCTCGCTTTCACGCGTTATCGCCTCAAGAACATCGCTTTCATGGTGATACGGACCATTGCCCCAGCCTTGATTATCACACAGCCAAGCATTCAGGTGTTTGTATAGCCATTCATGCCCCTTGTCCTTGGCCGCACCGGCTTTTTCCATCGCCAGCGCCTGACCAAGACCACTCATGATAATGGCCGCTGGCATGGCTTTGACATAGGAGACGTATTTACCATATTCCTCCTCCCCCATCTCCTGCAACTCATGAACACGGGCAAGTGCATGTTTGGCACGTTTTTGGGCAAGGCTTTGACTGATGGGACCTGCCGCTACAGTTGGCTGCATCTCCGCATGACTTGAAGGGGCCGAGCGTGGAGTTGCAACTGTGCGGGCTGGCG
>CAZHLV010000090.1:0-4766 GCA_964533415.1 uncultured Hyphomicrobiales bacterium | reverse complement strand
TAGATCAACACTGCGACCCTGGGCCAGTATGAACTTTTCCCCTGAATTTCTTGATGAAATCCGGACCCGGATATCGGTATCGGAGGTTGTTGCACGGCGCGTCAAGTTGCAAAGGCGCGGGCGTGAGTTTGTTGGTCTGAGCCCGTTTAACCCGGAAAAAACCCCCTCCTTTACGGTCAATGACCAGAAGGGATTTTATCATTGCTTTTCAAGCGGCAAACATGGCAGCATTTTTGATTTTGTCATGGAAACAGAAGGACTCTCCTTTCCCGAGGCGGTGGAAAAACTGGCCGGGGAAGCCGGGATTCCCATGCCCGAGCGCCGCCCTGAAGACATTGAGCAGGAAAAACAGCGCCTTGGCCTTTATGACATCCTTGATGAAGCAGCGCGGTTTTTCCAAACCCGCTTGCAGGGGAAAGAGAGCGAAAAAGCCCGATCCTACTTGCGCGAACGCGGCCTGAGCCCGTTAATTCAAGAACGCTTTGGCATCGGATATGCGCCCGCCGGACGGCAGGTGCTCAAACAGCATTTCACGGACAAGAAAATTCCCCTCCCCCTTCTGATCGAGGCTGGGCTGCTGGTTGGCGGCGAGGATATCCCCGACCCCTATGACCGGTTCCGCGACCGGATCATGTTCCCCATCACCAATATCAAGGGACAGGTGATCGCCTTTGGCGGCCGCGCCCTGAACCCGGATGTTCCGGCCAAATATCTCAACTCGCCCGAAACGCCGGTCTTCCACAAGGGCGCAATCTTGTTCAACCACGCCGAGGCCCGCAAATCCGCCCATGACAAGCAGAGCCTCATTGTCACGGAAGGCTACATGGATGTCATCGCGCTGGCCTCTGCCGGTTTCGACAATACCGTTGCGCCGCTGGGAACAGCCCTCACCGAACGCCAGTTGCACCTGTTATGGCGCATGGCCCCGGAGCCGGTTTTATGTTTTGACGGCGACAAGGCCGGGATAAAAGCCGCCTGGCGCGCCATCGACCTTGCCTTGCCGGAACTCAAGCCGGGTTTTTCCCTGCGCTTTGCCCTCCTGCCTGAAGGCCTTGACCCGGATGATCTCATCCGCCAGCACGGCAAAAGCGCCATGGAAGAAATTTTGAACAAGGCCGTCCCCATGGCCGACATGCTCTGGTCACGTGAAGTGCGCGCCGGAACATGGGATACCCCGGAACGCCGCGCCGCGCTGGAACGAAAGGTCGAAGAACGGCTGGAAAGCATCACGGACCAGAAAATACGCCATTTTTACCAAAGTGACCTGCGGGCCCGGCTGAAAAACCTTTGGGCCGGCTCTTCAGGCAGCAGGGCTCAGGCCCAAAAAAGGCGCGGCCGGAACTCCCCGGCTTCAGAGTACTGGACCAGATCGCGCCAAAAACGCGACACAAATGATGGTTCCGCCAAGCTCAAGCTCTCCGCCGTTGGCCGCAAAAGCAACTTTCAGGGAGCAGCCCTTGCCGCAAGGGAGGCCTTCTTGATCCTGAGCGTAATCGACCACCCGCAAATTCTGGAAACCCATGCCGAAGAATTGGCGGGAATTGATCTGACTTCAGATGAACTCGACAGCTTGAGATTATCCATACTTGATGCGGTTTCTTTGAACGAAAACCTTGACAGAGCGCAAATCATTGCCCAATTGGCAGATAGAGGCTATGGCTCTGCGCTTGAGCGGCTTGACCGCATAAGAAAACACACCAGCCGGCCCGCCGTGGATACGGCGCCAACATGCGGGATTGAAACAACATGGCTGCAAGCTGCGGCCCTGCATCGGCGGCATTTGGCTCTGGAAAGAGAGCTCAAGGCCGCGGAACGCGAATGCAGTTTGGAGTTAACGGAAGAAAATGAAGCGCGCCTGATCGAAATCCGGGAACAGCTCAATTCCCTGGAAGGTCTGGAAGCCTCATCGGATGAACAGGAAATTTAAAATCGGCATTTTCGCAAATACCTCAGCACCGAGGGTTAATAACGGTTTAAGACACTGCTATTAGTATTTGCGAGCAATATTGGGATCAATAATCCGCCCCGGCCCGAGGAACTCCCGGCAGGGGCGCGAGTATTTGTGGCAGTGAACGGATAATATGACGAAAACATCTGCAGCGAAAGCCTCCACCAGAAAAGCACAGGCTTCAGAAAAACCCCTTCTGGACATGTCTGACCAGTCCATCAAGGACATGATTACCACGTCGAAAGCGCGTGGATTTGTAACCTATGATGAGCTCAACGCCGTACTGCCATCAGACAAGGTGTCTTCGGAAAAAATAGAAGACACCATGGCCATGCTCTCGGAAATGGGCATCACCGTAACTGATTCTGATGAAGGCTCCGAGAAAAAGAACGTCCCGGAAAAGAAAAAGGGGCTTCTCGCCAAGGACACCAAAACCGGCACCCCCACAACCGACCGGACCGATGACCCGGTGCGCATGTATCTGCGCGAAATGGGATCGGTTGAACTCCTCTCCCGCGAGGGTGAGATTGCCATTGCCAAGCGCATCGAGGCTGGCCGCGAGGCCATGATCGCCGGGCTTTGCGAAAGCCCCCTGACCTTTCAGGCCATCATAATCTGGCGCGATGAACTGAACGAGGGGCGCATCTTGCTCCGTGACATCATCAATCTCGACGCCACCTATTCAGGTCCGCAGGTAGATAATACCATCAAGCCTGACGGCGAGGATGAAGTTAAAAGCCCTGCCGCGACAATCGGCAAGGCTGATGGGGACAAGAACCAAGGCGCCGATACCGACGAAGATGACGACGAGGATGAAGATGAAGGAACAACTGTTTCCCTGGCAACCATGGAAGCAGAACTCAAACCCGGCATCGTTGAGACTTTTGATCTTATCGCCTCTGAATACAAGAAACTGCGCAAGTTGCAGGACATGCTCGTCGAGAGCAAGATCAAGAAAACCCGGACCCTTTCACCAGACCAGGAACGACGCTACAAGAAACTCAGCAAATCGATCATCAAGAACGTCAAGAGCCTGTCGCTCAACAACAACCGTATCGAGGCCCTGATCGAACAACTCTATGACATCAACAAGCGCCTCCTGGGCCAGGAAGGACGGCTCATGCGCCTTGCCGAAACTTGTGGTGTCGCCCGCGCCAACTTCATCAAGGAATACCGGGGCCAGGAACTCAACCCCAACTGGGTGCGCCGCATTGCCCGCCTGAAAGAGCGCGGCTGGGCCGAATTCGTCCAGACTGAAAAAGAGCAAATCAAGGCCCTGCGCGCCGAAATTCAGGAACTGGCATCCGAAACCGGCCTTGAGATTTCCGAGTTCCGCCGCATCGTGCACATGGTGCAAAAGGGCGAGCGTGAAGCCGGCATCGCCAAGAAGGAAATGGTCGAAGCCAATCTGCGCCTGGTAATCTCGATTGCCAAGAAATACACCAATCGCGGCCTGCAATTCCTTGATCTCATTCAGGAAGGCAATATCGGCCTGATGAAGGCGGTGGACAAGTTCGAGTACCGCCGCGGCTACAAGTTTTCCACCTACGCTACCTGGTGGATTCGCCAGGCGATTACAAGATCCATTGCCGATCAGGCCCGCACCATCCGCATCCCGGTGCACATGATCGAGACCATCAACAAGATTGTCCGCACCAGCCGCCAGATGCTGCATGAAATTGGCCGCGAGCCCACCCCGGAAGAACTTTCGGTAAAGCTCGGCATGCCGCTTGAAAAAGTCCGCAAGGTGATGAAAATCGCCAAGGAGCCGGTTTCTCTGGAAACCCCGATCGGCGACGAGGAAGACAGCCAGCTCGGGGATTTCATCGAGGATAACAACGCCATCCTGCCCATAGACGCCGCCATTCAGGCCAATTTGCGCGAAACCACCACCCGCGTTCTGGCTTCACTCACACCGCGCGAGGAACGGGTGCTGCGCATGCGTTTCGGCATCGGCATGAATTCCGACCATACCTTGGAAGAAGTCGGCCAGCAATTCTCCGTCACCCGCGAGCGCATCCGCCAGATCGAGGCCAAGGCATTGCGCAAGCTCAAGCACCCCAGCCGCTCAAGAAAATTGCGCAGCTTCCTTGACAATTAGCCATTCACACCCCCAGGCAAGATTATGTTTTTATCCAGCCGTGTTTTTGCTATAGAGACGAACGGTTGAACTGCCTCAATATGGGCCTGTAGCTCAACTGGTTAGAGCCGGCCGCTCATAACGGTCTGGTTGCAGGTTCGAGTCCTGCCGGGCCCACCATTTCACAATTACCCATTGAGATGCCTACTAACACCTTGAAAGGTAAGGAGGTTTTGGCGGTTCGACAACCCTTATTGCGGCAGTAGGCAATGCGCTCTGAAAAGGCCAATCTTAGCACTGTTCTTTGCAGGATGAACTCACCAGGAGACCAGAGATTCCAAGGGTTTGCCAAAAATTTCAGGGCTGGTTCGATAAATTCACTCATGCTGCCTTTTGCAACCACTCCATTTTGCAGTTTTCCACTCATGAGAGCCTTTTGATTTTGAAGTGTTTCAATTTTTTCCTCATAGGCCTTGATTACCGTAGGGCTGGTAGCATCCATGATCCGTTCCAGTAAATTCCCGATTTGATTTTCGATTGCGCCAATATCATGCTTCAATATGCCGATCATATGCTTGGCTTAGGGTGCTTTGGCGGGTATCCACACCAGCACCGAAGGGTGATGCCCCCATAACCAGATCAGTGTCACGCCGGTTGGGTGCTCAAACGATCTGTGATTCAGCGACAATGGATATGAATTGCTCGATGATCGGCGAATGGCGGCGCTCGTTCCAGACG
>CAZHLV010000089.1:0-2200 GCA_964533415.1 uncultured Hyphomicrobiales bacterium | reverse complement strand
CAGGGGTTTGCCGGGTGGAACTGTTTTTGCGATTAAAACCGAACCATTAGGTTTTGGCAAAATGAATGTTTCACGGAGGCACAAATGGGCCAGTTTATGTCCCGTCGCGGGACGCTTTCCTTGTTGGGTGCGGGTATTGCGGGGTTGTCTTTGCCTGTAGGCGCCCTCATGGCCCGGACATCGAAAAGTAGCGGATTGGCTGATATTGCCCGGCAATCTGGCCTTTTATACGGTGCTTCGGTGGGGGGGGCGATTTTTGATGATCCGGCCTACAGGCAACTCTACCTCAAGGAAACCTCGATCCTGACCACCGATGTGGCGCTCAAATTTGACTGGATCCGGCCCCGGCGCGGGGTTTGGGATTTTTCCCGGGCAGATCGTTTGCTGGCCTTTGCCTCGGCCAATGGCTTGGCCATGCGCGGGCATACGCTGGTGTGGAACGAGAATGCGCCGGACTGGCTGAAAGCAATGTCGCGGCGCGATATCCGGTATGAGCTTGATCGCCATATTGACAAGGTTGCGGTCCGGTATGCCGGGAAGCTGCATTCATGGGATGTGGTCAATGAACCGTTCTGGCCCGGTCACGGCAAGGCGGGGGGATACCGTACCGGTCCGTGGTATGAGGCTATGGGGCCTGGATATGTGGCGCGGGCATTCCGGCGCGCCGCGGCGGCGGACCCGGCGGCAAGGCTGGTTTTGAACGAAGCGCATACCGAGCGCAATGATGACGTGGGAAAGACCATAAGGACGGCGATGCTGCGCCTGATTGATGAGCTTCTGGATGCGGGCGTAGCTTTGCACGCCATTGGCTTGCAGGGGCATTTGCAGCCGGGCAAGCCATATGATGACAATGCCTTTGCCGATTTCCTGTGGCAGATCAATTCGCGCGGGCTGGCGGTTTATATTACCGAGTTTGATATCAATGATGAGACCTATCCGGGAGATATTGAGCAGCGGGACCAGCGGGTGGCCCTGCGCGGTTATAGCTTCTTGAAAAAAATTCTTGTTATTCCGGCGGTTCAGATGGTGGTCAACTGGCAGCTTGCCGATTCTTATAGCTGGTATGGGGATCTGGCGCGCTCGGGGCAGTTGCGCAGCCGCCGTGCGCCGCGGCCACTTCCTTTTGATAGTGCTTTTCGCCGCAAACCGCTCTGGACCGCCATGGCCAGGGCCATGGCTGAGCGCCCACGTTTGCGCGGCAGTTTGTAAAACCGGAGATATGATGAGAGATTTTGCTGAGCCGCGGTTTTCATATCCCGTAAATATTCAATCCCTGACTTCTCTGCGTTTTATTGCCGCCATTTTTGTCGTGATCTACCATTATAAGGAACGTGCTGGAGTTTCCTGGATTTCAGATAATATATTTTTTTCCAGAGGTTATCTTGCGGTTGATTTTTTCTTCCTTTTAAGCGGGTTTGTTTTGACCCATGTCTATATTCAATCTGTCCAGAAAGGATCATTCTCGGCGTTTGAATTCATTACTCGGCGTTTTGCCCGTATTTACCCCTTGCATCTTGTGACTCTTGTTTCTTGTATTTTGTTTTTTTTGACCATTCAGCAGCTGGGGCTGGAGCCTAATAATCCGGCGCGTTATGCATTCTCACTTCTTCCGGCCAACCTGTTGATGGTTCATGCATGGGGGTTTAATTACGAGCAAAGTTTCAACTATCCGTCCTGGTCGGTGAGTGCTGAATGGTTCGCTTATCTCGTGTTTCCTGTTCTTGTATTGGGGCTGGTCAGGGGGTGGAAACATCCGGTTGGTCTTTTGGGGCTGGCTTTCGCCGGTTTTACGGTTTTTTATTTCATCGCTCCACAATTCACAGGTGAAAGGTTGATGCAATCAACCTATGGATATGGGGTGTTGCGGATCTTTCCCGAATTTATCGTGGGGATGGCGCTTTACCGCCTTGGCCTTTCGATCGATTTTGAATCCAAAGCCTTGCCGTTTCTTTTTAGCTGCACGATTTTGGTTTTGATGATTCTTCATCTGGAGGGGGCCGAGGATGCGCTTTTCCTGCTGGTTTTTGCTTTGCTGATACTTTTCGCGGCAAATGCGAGTCGGACAAGGCAGCGTTTTTTTGCGCCTTTTGAAAGCAAAATTATGGTTTATCTTGGGGAAATCTCTTACTCGATCTATATGGTGCATGCATTGATCTATACATTTTATTTCAATGGATTTTCAATTATCCTGAAAGAAGGA
>CAZHLV010000088.1:0-6134 GCA_964533415.1 uncultured Hyphomicrobiales bacterium | reverse complement strand
TTGCCGGGGGGGCGTTGCTGCCGCGCTTGGCGTTGTAACACTGGCCACCGGAGGCGGGGGCGCTGTTGACCCTGGCGCCTGCACTGGCTGGGCGCTCGCGGGCAAATCCGGCGGGATGTAATCCGGCGGCATGTAATCCGGCGGGATGAATGGCTTGAAGGCGATATCACTGTTTCCCCCCTTGGACCCATTGTCAAAACCTGGCTTCCATTCAGAACCGTCAAAATTGCGCCAATCCCACCATTCACGCCCACCGCTGCCACGCCATGCGTGGGTTTTAAGTGGAGGTAAATCCTGCCCGGTCGGGGTTTTGGACAAAGGTTTGATTTCGGCATATTCCCCAACCGGAATGGTCGTTTCTTCTTGTTCAAGGCCTCCATTTCCCAGTTTTCTTTGACACCAGGCCACCCCATGAACGGTGCGGATGCGCGTAAGCCCGCTGTCTTCAACCTTGAGCTCAAATTTCGTCGCGCGAACACCGGCTATGGCAAGAGGAGTTTCATAATATCTTCCATGTGGAGCATCTGGATCCGCGGCCTTGATCTTCTCCATCAGTTCCCGGAAATTCTTTTTCTTCTTTGATTCCAAAAACAGATTGCCTTTGCGGAGAATACCGCCTTTACGGCGCATTTTTTCTGCATCTTCCTTGGAATAGGCAGGCAGATAATGGAATTTATCCGTATAAGCTACCCCATCATAATTATAAATCGGATATCCTCCGGCTCCAGAGTCCGGGAGTTCATATACTTTCCTCTTTCCAGATGGGATATTGAAAACTGTATTATTTCCAAACCGGAGTATCGAGAAACAGCCTCGAAGAGATGTTCTGTCCATCTCGCAAAGAATGCATCTTCCATTCGCGCCGGTCATCAGGGTCAATAATCCGTTCTTGTCACGGACCAGCCTGACATCCCCCTCCACGGCCTCAAGTTTATATTTCATACCACTTTTCGTGACTATGATTTTGTACTTGTATAATTGCTGCTCTTGCTCGTCTTCAAAAATTATCCTTGGCTTTTTTTTCTGTTTGTACTTCAGAACCACTTTCCATTTGGCCGGATAATATGTGCGATATCCCGGATCGTAAGTTTCCTGCTCGACAACCAGTTTGACCGTACTTCCGGCCGGGGCATCAAAAACATCTTCGTTATAACGAACTTCCTTGCCGCCCAGTTTGACAATAACATGGGTGTTAATCGTATTCTCGGGTGATATGTCTTTGGGCCAGTCGGCCTGCACATAGTTTTTATCGGTAATTCTGTCGATACGCATCCGGATGGCGTCGGGTACGGAAATCGTGAAAACGCGTCGCCTGTTTTTCTCTGCCTCCACAAAGCGTTTGCCCGATTTGTCAAGGTTTGCATACCCCTTGAAAAGCCCTTCAAAAGTCTGGAATGCCTTGAAGCGCCTGCTGTAACAGCCAGAGGTATAGCCGCTCCAGCACTTCCACAGTTCCTCTTGCAATTGCCGGGATATGCCCTTGTTTCCCGGTGCCGATTTCGTTTCCTGCGCGACAGCCAAAAGCGGCATGGCGGCGCTTATGACAATCCCCATGACGATTGGCAGAAGATTTTTCAGGTTCACCGGTTTGAATGCGGGCCGTTTGAACCCCCCGGTCCTTTTGTCAGTCATCCCCGCCCCCTCATCATCGCCGCTGTCATTGTCAAAACCACCCCCATCCTGTCCATCGTACCATTCACCATCATTATCATGGGTTACCTTGCGTCCCCGGTTGCCTGTTTTTACACCTATGCCAGCCCCGGCAATGGCTGTCAGAACAGTCATATCCGGATAATACCATGTCGCCGCCAACCGCACCCAGAACACCACCGGTCACTGGAGCCCGGAAACTCTTCCCATGACCATTTATCTCCTGCCTGAATATGTCGATATCATGGCTTTTCCCCTTTGAAAGCTCCAAGCCGCATTATAAAGTACAGGGGGTATATGCCGGAATTATGCAAATTGCATTCTGTACAAAACAGGTCAGCCCTGTTGCAATATGTCAGTTTCTTTTCTTCTTATCAAATACCGGCTTGATTGATTTGACCGGCATGTCGCTCATGCAGTTTTTATACATGTAATTGCATTTCTTTTCCGGCAGGTACCGTTGATCTCGGCAAGCAGCAGCATCTTCATTCTTGCATTTGAAATCCTCGCGAATCTTTGCCCGGCACTGTGCAAGCAGGTCTTCACACATTGTGCGGCGCGCAACATTCTGGCTCAAGCCGCCAGCGCCTGCATTATCAACATAACAGGAAAAAAGGGCAAAAAAGCAAAACAATGCCCCCGGAACAGCTATCTTTTGCATGGGAAAACCTTTCGCTGATGCTGAGCGTACACATCAGGTTGCGGCAAAACCGGCAAAAAAACAATGTGACATAGTGCTGCGAGTCCAGGCTGCGCCTGCTTCAGCTTGGGCCTTAAGGGGGGGAGAAATAACGGGAAAATGGCGGGAGTGACGGGACTCGAACCCGCGGCCTCTGGCGTGACAGGCCAGCGCTCTAACCAGCTGAGCTACACCCCCGCATTGGCGTGTGGTTTACGGCAGGGCGTGGGGCAAGTCAAGCCTCATTGTGGTGCAATTCCACTTCCTTTCAGGAAACTAAAAAACCGGATCGCTTCGCATCGTTTGCACACCCGCTCCATCCGCACCTTGTCGTGCGGTATTGATCTGCATGAAACTTGATGATACTCACGCGGCAAGCGGCCCCATGGTGGAATTGGTATACACAGCAGACTTAAAATCTGTCGCCCGTAAGGGCTTCCCGGTTCAAGTCCGGGTGGGGCCACCAGGTTGATCTAGCCCCTATTATTCATGAGGAGATCAAGAGATGGCGCAGAAATTTGACTTCACAGAGCTTTTTCGAAATGCCGGTCATACCGGGCGTATTTCCAATATTTTGAAAAAGCTCTGTGGGATCAAGGGGCAAGCCAGAATTGATCTCCTCATGAATAATAGGGGCTAGTCTTTTGCAGAATCATCGGGAAAGACCATTTCTGCGCCTTGAGCCTGAAGGTCTCGGGCCAATTCGTCCAGCTCCGTTTGCAGCCGGCTTTCATCAGTGCCGCGCAAAACGATATTCACACCATATTCGCCATTCCTGAAATAAGGATATGAGCCAATCGAAATGGACTTGGCATGATCTTGATGATGCGAAAGAAGAGCCGCGATTTCGCTTTCCTTGCATTTGGCGGTCAAGCTGCGGCTGAGAATGCGCTCACCGGTGCGCAAATGCGGTGTCAGGGTGTGAACCATGGCGCGGCATATGGCCGGAACACCGGCCAGCATGAAGACGTTTTCGATCATGAAGCCGGGTGAACTGGTCTCCGGATCGCCCACCAGTTCCCCGCCTTGCGGAACGCGCGCCATGAGACGGCGCGCCGGGGTGAGGCCTTGCGCCCCATAGCGTTTTTCCATGAGGGCCAGCGCGCCTTCATGCTCAACCAGCGGAACGTCAAAGGCCCGGGCCAGGGACTGGGCGGTAATATCATCATGGGTCGGGCCAATGCCGCCGGTTGTAAACAGGTAATCATGGGTAAAACGAAGGGCATTCACGGCCTCGACAATATTTGCCTCGACATCGGGGACCACGCGGACTTCACGCAGGTTAATGCCAATACTGGTCAGGTGATTGGCAAGAAAGAAAATGTTCTTGTCCTGCGTGCGACCCGACAGGATCTCGTCGCCAATCACCAGAAGGGCGGCGGACACGCTTGGCTTGCCCCTTGACATCTCAAACCCGTTACTTGTTCATAATCCTTTCCCCCTAACCTTGCATAACCTGACCCGGATTTCTATCTTATTCCCCATGAAATTGCTCCCCCTCATTCCCGGCACCCTCAAACGCAGGTACAAGCGCTTCCTGGCCGATGTGGAGCTTGCCGATGGCCTGATGGTCACGGCGCATTGCGCCAACCCCGGCGCCATGACCGGATTGAAGGCGCCGGGCTTGCGGGTTTGGCTGTCTTCAAATGACAACCCCAAGCGCAAGCTCAGATACAGTTGGGAGCTGGTTGAACTTGCGGCAAAGGGCTCAGAAGCCCCGGCACTGGTCGGTGTCAATACCTCTTATCCCAACGCCATTGTGCGCGAAGCTCTTGAGGGCGGGAAAATCGGCGAATTGACCGGTTATGAGCATATACGCGCCGAGGTAGCTTACGGCCAAAACAGCCGGGTTGATTTTTTGCTGGAATCACCGGGACGGCGGCCTTGTTACCTGGAAATCAAAAATGTCCACCTGATGCGGCAAGACGGGCTGGCCGAGTTTCCCGATTCGGTTACCGCGCGCGGCGCCCGGCACCTTGAGGATTTGAAGGCCGAGGTATTAAAAGGCAACCGCGCTGTTATGCTGTATGTCATCCAGAGGACCGATACGCATGTCTTTTCACTGGCCCGGGATATTGATCCCCAATATGCCGGGAATTTCAAGGCGGCTCTTGAGGCCGGGGTTGAAGCCTATGCTTACAATTGCCAGATCAGCTTGAGCGATGTATCGCTTGATAAGCGCTGCGAGCTCATGCACATCGCCCGCCCTGCATAATACGAGGAAGAACAACGTGAATTACAACCGCACGGTCTATGTTGAAGCTTCAAAGGCGCCCATGCTCAATACCGGCGAGATCAAGCTGCATGACAACGAGGCTTTTGCCGCCATGCGCAAGGCCGGCGCCATTGCCGCCGGAGCGCTGGACATGATGGCGAAAATCATCCGGCCCGGAATGACAACGCAGGAAATTGATGATCTTGCATTTTCCTATGGCATGGACAATGGTGCGCTTCCCGCAACCCTGCACTACCGGGGCTTTACAGCATCGGTTTGCACTTCCATCAACCACGTGGTCTGTCATGGCATCCCCGGCAGCCGGGTGCTCAAGGACGGGGATATTGTCAATATTGACGTAACTTATATTGTCGATGGCTGGCACGGCGATTCCAGCCGGATGTTTCAGGTGGGCAAGATCTCACGCAAGGCCGAACGCCTGATCGCGGTGACGTACGAAGCCATGATGCGCGGGATAAACGTCATCCGCCCGGGGGCCACCACGGGCGATATCGGGGCGGCAATACAGTCTTATGTTGAATCCGAGCGCATGAGCGTAGTCCGGGATTTTTGCGGACATGGCCTTGGGCGCCTGTTTCATGATGCCCCCAATATCCTGCATTATGGACGGGCCGGACAGGGCATTGAACTTAAAGAGGGCATGCTGTTCACGGTAGAACCGATGGTCAATCTGGGACGTCCGCATGTCAAGGTGCTCAAAGATGGCTGGACCGCCGTTACCAAGGATCGTTCATTATCAGCCCAGTTTGAACATTCGGTCGGGGTCACGGCTGAAGGGGTCGAGATATTCACCCTGTCACGCACCGGGCAGACGCATCCGCCATATACATCATGAACACCAGGAAAACCGGCAAGAAGCCTCCCCCCGGCCTGAGCGAGGCAGCAGCGCCCACCATGCCCCATTATGCCGGACACCGCCAGCGGTTGCGGGATCGCTTTTGCAAGGGCGGCGCCGAGGCCATGCCCGATTATGAATTGATGGAACTGGTGCTGTTTCGCGCCCTGCCCCGGCGCGATACGAAACCTGTTGCCAAGGCGCTTCTGGAGCGATTTGGCTCATTTGCCGAGGCAGTCAGCGCTGAACCAGAATTGCTTATGGAAATCAAGGGGCTTGGAAAAAGTTCTGTTACCGAAATAAAAATAATCCATGCGGCGGCTTTGCGGCTCATGCAGGGACAGGTCATGGACCGGCCGATTTTAAGCACGTGGTCCACCCTGCTCGCCTATTGCCGGGCAAGCATGGGGTATTCCAAAAAAGAACAGTTCCGCATTTTGTTTCTCGACAAGAAAAACCGCCTGATTGCCGATGAGGTTCAACAGGAAGGAACAGTGGATCATACCCCGGTTTATCCGCGCGAGGTCATAAAGCGGGCGCTGGAGCTTTCGGCAACGGCCATCATACTGGTCCACAACCACCCGAGCGGAGATCCTACCCCTTCGCAGGCGGATATCGACATGACCTTGAAAATCATCCAGGCCGCCAACAGCCTGAATATCACGGTCCATGACCATATCGTGATAGGACGCAGCCGCGAAGTCAGCTTTCGCAGCCACGGCCTGCTTTAATTG
>CAZHLV010000087.1:0-40008 GCA_964533415.1 uncultured Hyphomicrobiales bacterium | reverse complement strand
GTAGTCGCCCCCGGCACCAGTTCAACCTCGCAACCATAGCCCTTTTCCAGGATAATCTTGTCTACATTGGCCATCAGCTCCGCCGATGCCCAGTTCATCTCGGCCATGGTCACCGAACCGCATCCGGCAGAAGCCACTGCCGGCGCCGCAAACATAACCGCAGCCACAGCCGCCCCCATTAAATGTTTTTTCATTCATTCCTCCCGTTTTTACAGTTAGTTTCATTCAACATTTAAGCAATCCCCTCAACTCGCTGTCCCGAATGCAAAAAAGGCAGGCCCGAAAGAGACCTGCCCAGCACTTAACCATAATGCATTGAACCATTTTCAAGCAAAAACTGCAAGGTTCAATCCTTATTACTTGAAAACGCACACCAGTTGACCTGCAAGAGCCTACAAATTATATTTCCCCATGGCCGCACCGGAAAACGACTCGAAATGCTTTAAAAACGACACAGCCCGCATTGCGATGCGGTTTGCCCGTGCAATACAGCGAGCCATGCCCGGACCCGTAAAATAGTTACCCGTAAAAAACAGTCCCCGATTGGCTTTTTCCGCCATTTCAAGCCGGTCAAGGCACAACGCATGATCGGAGGAAAGTTGCGGCAGGCCACGCGCCCATTGCCGCACCCGGGCTATCACCGGCGCACCATGCGCCCCGACCGTATCTGAAAGTTCCTCGCGCGCCATGGCCACCAGTTCAGCAACCGGATACCCCGCCGCAGCCGGAGCGCGCGAACCGCCAATATAAATGGAAAATGCAACATGCCCATCAGGTGCGCGTCCTTCAAACATGGACGAGGGAAACAGGGCGCCAGATGCTGTCCGCCCCTCTTTCTCCGGGGTCAAGTAACCAATTCCATCCAGCCTGTGCTCCACCTGCGCCCGGCGGAAACCCAGATAGACAACCGAGATCGGCGGCGCGGGAATATCATAAAGAACCCCGGCGGCCCCGGCATCCAGGGCCTCGATCATGGCCGCCGTGGCATGGGGCTGCGTGGCCAAAACAACCGCCCGGGCAAACAGCTTGCCATCACGGCCCGTATCCACGCAAAACCCATCCGGAACACTCAAAACCCGCCGTACCGTAACCCCTGTTTTGATATGTCCCCTTAACTGCGCCGCCAGGGCCTGCGGCAGGCTCGCAACACCGTTTTTCCATGAAAACAACCGCTTTGCTGGCATCCGCCCACCGGAAATTTTCCGTGCGATCACCGCCGCCGTCAAGGAGCCATAACGCTTTTCCATATCCGCCAGCGCCGGAAAGGCCGCACCAAGAGAAATCTCATCCGCCCGCGCCCCATAAAGCCCCGCAACGAGCGGATCGATAACCGCATTGGTAAATTCAGCGCCAAACCGCCGGTCGCAAAATTGCGCAACGCTCTCTTGCGAAGAATCTCCGCGCCCCCGGAAAATTTCCAAGAGCAGGTTAAGCCTGGCGCGAGGCGAAAGGTATGAGGATGTAAAAAAACCCAGCGGATGAGTGGCGATCGCGTTCAACCGCCCATTCTTGAGCAAATAGCGATACCGGACCCCCGGCTTCAACGGGCAAACAGCTTCATCCAGCCCCAGGTCCCGCGAACAAAGGTCAATATCCCCTGCCGCGGTAGTGCTGATGGATGATGGCCCATGCTCCATCAAAAACCCGCCAATGCGTTCCGATACCGCCGCCCCGCCGCACCGGGCCTGCCGTTCCAGGAGTTGAACCTTGAAACCACGCCGGACAAGCTCATGGGCCGCGCTCAGCCCCGAAATTCCGCCGCCGATAACCACCGCGTCGATCATGTCCCGCTCTTCTTTTTCTTGCCTGGCCTTGCAAATGGCATATTGCCGCCAAAGCGTCTTTTCGCCAACGCGTCCAGATGCGCGGCAAGCACCTCGGTTTCCGCGTTCTCACGGGCAAAGTCCTCGGCGCGGCGCTTCACGAACCGGCGCACAAAAGCCGGGACATGCAAGAGCCGCTGCCGCGCTTCATCGCTCCAGGGCATGTTGCTGCTGGTCTTTGGCATAGGCGCGATCACTGCGCCGCCCCCCGGCTCATAGCCGCACAAAAAATCCTCACCCATCAGATTCCCGTCACGGGCCAGCGGACGCGCCCGGCAGCCACCGCATAAGTGCGTATACTCACAAACTCCGCATTTCCCCTCAAGTTCCGGTTTCCTGAGCGCCGCAAACATCGGCGCCTCGGCCCAGATTTGCGCAAATCTCCCCTCCCGGATATCCCCCACGCTTTCCTCGATATAGGGGCAAGCCGTCATCCCGCCTTCAGGGGTTATGCGGGCATAGCGAATCCCGGCATGGCATCCCCCCGCATCATAACCATCAGCCTGGGTTACAGGCAACGGCGGGTCCATCTCCATGGCCATGCGCTTGAAATGCGGCGCACAGCGCGCCCGTACAATCAGGGATTCTTCATCCCGCGCCGCCTGCGCCACCCGCGCCAAAACCCGCTCATAGCTTTGCGGCGTGATATTGGTGAACGTCTCGCCCCGCCCCGTGCAAACCAGGAAGAAAACATTCAGCACCGCCGCCCCGGACGAGCGGCAAAAGGCTATCATGTCATCAAGCTCATGGGCATTTTCTTCCGTCACCGAAAAATGCACCTGGTACATCAGCCCGGCCGCCCGGCATTCATCTATCCCGGCCATGGTTTTCACCCAGGCTCCGGGTTTTCCGCGAAAACTGTCGTGATACTCCGGCGAGAGGGAGTCAACGCTGATCCCTACCGCGCGCACCCCGGCCTCTAGCAAGGTCTTCACGCGCTTCTTTGTCAACCCAAGCCCGTTTGTTCCCAGAACCGTCATTAACCCGCGCCCGCTGGCATGCGCCGCCAGTTGCTCGATATCAGGGCGCAGCAAAGGCTCGCCGCCGGTCAGAACGATCATGGTCTCATCGCAAAGATCGGCAATCTGGTCAATCAGCGCCAGAGCTTCACCGGTGCCAAGCTCACCCGCATCGCCCTGCTCTTTCGTCCCCGCATCCAGGTAGCAATGCTTGCACCCCAGGTTACAACGCCGGGTAAGGTTAAAGGCGATCAGGAAAGGCGGCTGCACATGCGCATCCATAATGCTCAAGTCCCCGGCCCGGAGGACCCTTTATGCCCGCCCTGCTGCATGACCCCTCCCATGGCCTTTCGGGACTCGCTCATTACCTCTTCGGCCAATTGCAGCGATATCCGGGGCTGACCGGCCTCCACGGCATAAGCCTCAACGCGCCGCCGAACCATGTTGCGCACCATCTCGGGCACCCGGGAAAGCCGCGCCAGCGCCGCAGCCTCCCAGACCGGTGCAGGCGCCGCCCCGCCATCTATAAAGGGTTGCACATGGGAAACATCAACTGCCCCGGCCCCCTCCCGGCGCGCCCGTTTTTCCGCGCTCAGGCGAATACTGGCACAAAGGGACGGATCGCCATTTTTCTCCAGCATCGACCTGGCCTCATCCAACCAGCCCATGGGCGCAGCATCGTCAGCCCGCCCGCCCCGGTCCGGGCAAAACCGCTTCGTCGCCTCCTCGATCAGCGCCGTGGTAATCACCGTATGGCCGCTTTCCTGCGCCAGCCGCAAGATCGCCATGCGCACCATCTTGCGCGCTGTCTCGGGCACCTTGAGCATCTTGGCCTCAGCCTCATCGGTCCAGGAAATCGTCTCGCGGGCCACCGCGTCAAAGGGCGGCGTGCAGGTGCTCAAGGTCAGCCAGAGATTGCAAGGGCTGATCCGCATGAGATTTTCCGCATTGCCGCCGATATCAAGATCAGGATCAGCATGAACCCCGGTTTTCCCGGCAATCAGCAAGGAGGCCCCTTGCGCCTCAAGATAAGCTGCGATCGCCTTGTAGGGTTTACCCTCAAGCAGCTCGGTGGTCAGCTCGACCCCTTCACTCCGGGCCATGGAAACCGCCACATCCAGATGCGATTGATAAATCCTGGCAATGCCGGAATCTATAATCTCTTCATGCAGTTGTTCCTGTTCCTTGAACTTGAATGTCTCGCCCGCCTCCTGGCTCAGATTGACCGCGATCTTGTCAAAAGCCACGTAATGGAAATAAGGATCATACGCCGCCACCGCATGCAGCTTGGCCCCCAGCCGCCGCACCAGGTCAAACCCGATCTTGAGCGCGCCAAACGCACGCGGGCTGCCATCCAGCGCCACAACCACCGGCCCCTCGCCAATGGAGCCTTGCGCATCACGGATAACCAGAACATCTATGGGTGAGCGGCGCACCGTGCGCTCACAAACCGTGCCGATTAGCGAGCCCGGCATGATTCCCAGTCCCTGGGCGCCAAGCGCCAGCACATCAAATTTTCCGCTGGAAGCAGCCTCAACCAGCCGCCGGTAATTCTTGCCCTCCGGGCTGAGCCGCCGGAAAGGCACGCCAGCGCGATCACACACGCCTTGCGCCGTATCATGATAGCTTTCCGATATCAGCCCCAGCCCCCTCGTGATGAGATCATCATGCACAACCCGCTGATGCTCCATCTCGTCTTCTTTTTTATAGCGCTCCGGCAAACCGCCTTCCATCTGGCGAAACCGGTGGTCATGCAGCTTGGCCGCATAGGCATGAATGCCCGTAACCACCCCGCCCGCCGAGCCCGCAAGGCGCACCGCCTCACCCAGCGCCCGGTCAGCAAAGGGCGAGGCATCAAGCGCCACCAGAATACGCTTTAAGGAGACAGGAGCCGTGTCGGTGCGGCTGTGCCCATCATGGCGTTGAGTTTCCAGGTTTTTCATCCCTCAATTCCTTGTTTTTATTGTTATTCAGGATAAACACAACGAAAACCGAAAAATTCGGCCACCGTATCGGAATAATCCCAGAGCCGGTGATGCAGCCGGGTCATGTGGGGCAACCCCTGAAAATTATTCCCGCGCAAGTAACTGCGCATCTGCAACCGGCTGTCAGCGGGCTGGACAAATCCGGGCACGCAGACATTTCCCGCAACGCGGAAATCATTCACCCATTCCGATACATTCCCCGCCATATCCATCACCCCGTACGGGCTGATATCCTTGGGGTGAGAGCCAATCGGCGCGGGAGTCTCGCCCTTCAGATAGGCAAAATCAAGATGCTCTTCATTCCCCCAGGGATATTTGCGGCCATCCGTGCCCCGCGCCGCTTTTTCCCATTCCACTTCAGTGGGCAGACGCCCGCCCGCCCATTTGCAAAAGCGGTTTGCATCCTCCCGGCTCACGCCGGTTACCGGCAGATCAGGCTTGTTAAACTCTGGATCATCGGAAAAAGCTGGTTCAGGATGCCCCGTTGCCTTGGTAAAGGCGCGGTAACGGGCATTGGAAACCTCAAAGCGGTCAATGTAAAACCCTTCAAGATTGAATGTTGCCGGTCCCACCATTGACGAATATCCCGGCCCGCCAAGCTGCGCCGGCCCTGCCGGAACATGCACCGTATCAACAGGCGCCGAAGGACCAAACAGCCCCGCAAGAGATCCCATCGCCACCACGGCCAGAGATTTAAGACCTTCCAGCATTAATGCGTCACCCAATAACCAAAAAGCAGCAGGATAATCACGATATTGACAAGGGCGCCGGCCAGCACAAACCAGTCAAAAGCATTTCGTGGAAGTTTTATGCAAGTACCCATTGCCATTACCATCTAGATCAACCTGCGTTCAAGTGGAATCACTTGAACGCAGATAAGTTGATCGTCATCAAGAAGATAGAGCAACGATAGTGCGTTCACTTGAACACGCGTTGCTTTAGTAACTGAAATCAATCTTGGCCGTCCCGCCAGCCTTGACCTCGATCTTGCCCTTTTTCTCGCCCAGGAAACCATGCCAGACCTTGATCTTGTATTTTCCAGGAGGCACGTCCTTGATCTCGAACTCACCCTTGTCATTGACCCTGGCAAAGTAAGGATTGCGGGCAACAAAAACAAAAGCGTGCATGAAATCATGGGCATCGCATTCGATCTTCATGCCCGAACCCTTGCGAAGCTTGATCTTCTTGGTGACGATGCTGCCCTTTTCCGGCTGCGAAACATTGAGCACCGTACGCCGCGCCCGACCAATCTGCTCATACACATGGATATTGTGCAAAACCGTATCGGAGTTCACCGCTTCCAGCTCGCCCTTGTTGCGCATGAAGGAAAGATATGGCTCAAAAGAGCATTTTTTCTGATCCAGCGTATTCTTTGTCAGACCGGCTGGAAATTTTTTACCGGCCTTTATTTTCTCAAGAAAAACAACGGCATTCATCAACGCCCCGTCCTTGACCTCGACCATGGGCACAAGGCGCTCGCCCGTACCGCAAACCTCAGTGTCTTTTGAAATGGTGTATTTCCGAACATTGGGTTTCGCGCTGCCCGCCAAAACCTTGCCAATGATCGTCCCTCCATTGGCAACATCACCTTCCTTGTACTTGGCCGCCTGAACTGGCCCTGAAAGCGCAACCACGCCCATGGCAGCAACAGCAAACTGCACAATTTTTCGCATAATACATAGTCTCCAGTTGTTTTTGGTCTTACTCACGCAACAGGAACATTTTTTTCCTGCGCATTAATTTCCTCAAGCGCCTCGATAGCAGCTTGCCACTCTACCTTTCGAGACTCGTCGGCCAGAATGGCCAAAAGACAGCTATTAGCCTTTTCCCGATTGACCTGGCGCAAAAGACGGCCCGCTTCGCGCCGGTGAAACCCGTCATGGGCAACGGCAAATTCTGCCAGTTTTTCAACATCGGCATCATCGCCCAGCCCCGCCAGCATTTTGGCCACTGCCAACCGCACGCGCGGCGCATTGTCATCCAGCAATACGGCAAGATCAGGATCCCGCACGCCCAGGGCATCCAGAGCGTTTACAGCCTCGGCCACCAGGTAACTGTCCAGATCCCGGGTCAGGGTCATCAGGTTGTCCACAACCTCCTCACCGCCAATCTTCCCGAGCGCCCGGATCAGGAAAATCCGCGTTTCCGGGTCAGTTTTCGCCAAGGCCTCGATAATATTTCCCGCAACCTCATCAGCGCGCCCTACCGCCTTCCCGTCAAAATGGGTCAACGAATCAGCGGCAATGCGCACCACTTCCTTGTCCGGGTCGCTCAAAGCCGCGCCCAAGGCCAGCATGACCTCTTCATTACGAACATCACCGAGCAACCGTGCGGAAAAACGGCGCACATCCTGATACGGAGCAACAACCGGGTCCGGCGACAAGCGCCGCCGCTTGTTCTTCTTTCTCCTGTCCGTGGCCAGTTGAAGGAACTCCATGTCCTTGGGCGAAAGCCCCACCGTATCGGTTTTCTTCTTCAACACATCGGCGATGACCGGATCATCGGAAAGGATCGCCGCAAGGGTCGATTGTGGAACCTCGGCCTCACCCGCCCCGGCTGCCTCCACCCCCGATTCTTCAGCTCCAGGCTGGTCTTCAGCCTCAGCTTCGATGCCGCTTTCACTTTCAGCTTCAGCTTCCGATTCAATCCCGGGCACATCTTCAAACGCCGCCTCGACCACGTCCTGATCTTGCGTCCCGGCACCTTCAGGCGGAGGAATCAACTCGCCTCGAAGCGCGGATAACAACACATCTCCAGCCCTGTTCGGCCACTCTTCACGGGCCGCTATCCGCGCCAGGGCGGTCATCGATTTTAGTCGCAATTGCCGTTCATCAACCTCAAGATTCCTGGCCAGAACATCAAGGATCGGCTCATCGGCATCCAGCTCCAGCGCCTGCAAGATCGCCAGCCTAACCTCCAGAGGCTGATTCGAATCTCCCATTTCCTCAACCAGTAAAGCACGGTACTCATCCGGCGCAATCGCCATTGCCGCCCGCACCGCTGCACTGGCAGTTTTTTCATCACCCTCCTTGCGGTCGGCATCTATAGCCTCAAGCGCCGCCTTGGCATCAACAAGATCAGGGGTTCCGGCAAGCACCAGATAAACACTGCGCCGCACCGCCGCACCGGGATCCTTGAGCAAAACCGGAGCAAGCGGCCCGTGATATTGCAAGCATTCTTGCGCTATCGCGGCCCTTATGGCCGGATTGGGATCGGCAAGCAGGATTTTAAGACGCTCCTCCTTTGGATCGCGCCTTACCATCGCGCGCCCGCAAGCATAGCGGACATCTGCATCCTCATGGTTCAGGGCCTTGTCTATAGCCGCGCCGGCATGAGGACTGCTCAAACCACCCAGCACCACCGCCGCCAAGCGCCGCGAGCGCGGGTCAGAGCGGTCCAGAAAGCCTCCCAAAGCCTCAATCCCGTCCTTGCCAAGAGAGGCAAGAACCTTAAAGCCCGTTTCCATGAGATCCTGGGCCTCAAGCTCATCCAGCACGTCAAGAATATCCGGGACAGCTTCCACCGCCCCCAGGGCGCCAAGGGCCTTGAGCGCATGAAGCTGAACATCTGTCCAGTCATCCCACTCCGATGCGTAAAACTCATCTTCATCCCAGACAACATCCTCATCCCGTCCTTTTAGCAGGCGGCGTAAAAGAGGAATAGCCTCCCGGTACCCCATGATGGCAAGCCCATCAATCGCGTTGAGTTTTACCTGACCGGCCGGATCACCCTGGAGGTTTTCATATAACGGTTTTGCAGCCCTTTTATCGCCAATCCGGGCAAGAGCCTCAGAAGCATCGGCGCGAACATCTTCATCTTCATCCAGCAACGCCTTGATGAGCACCGGCACCGAGCCTGCCCCATCAATCGAGGACAGCACCTTGATGGCAACCGCCCGGTGGATATCAATACCGTCCGAAGCCAGGTTTTGCAGGACAGCCTTGACCTGTTCTGGAGACCCGTCCGCGTTTTCTTTATCCGTGTTCACCATCAACACATTTCAACTCCCGGTTAGCAGATCCGATTATAAGCTACACACATAATGAAGAATGAGACTAAATCACAAAAACAAAAACATGGCCGGGAACATATCCCGGCCATGCCCGTTGGTGCTAGACGATATCGCGAGGAGCAAAAGACATGGAGCGGAAAGTCTTCTTGTACTGCGACTCTCCAATCTTCTTCACCTTGGCAACACCCATCTTGTAGTTGTAGTTACCGCTGATCCAGTCCGGGATCCGGCCAGCAAGCGAGTTGCCGGGCTGGCTCGGCACCAGGAAGTCCATGAACGTCACGCCCTTCTTGATGTGGCGGGTCACGATGGCAATCGCGGTGACAGCCGCTTTCGTCATCTCGACATTGCCGTTTTTCATCTGGCCAGTAAAGGAATAATCGGATCCTTCAACACCCTTGATGATATTCTTCAGGCTGGGTACACGATCCGAATAGATCATCACCCGGTCACCTGATTCAATACCTCTGGCTTTTGCGTCATCAGGATGAATTTCAAGGAAATTCTCCGGCCAACGCTGCTGGATATAGGGCCGGCGGCGATCATCAAAACCAGACTGCCAACGTTCATTGGTGCGTCCCGATGTTGACCATAGCTCGTCGCCTTTTGGCTTCATCCATTCCCAGTAATCCGAGAACAGCGACCAGCGGGCCTTCTGGATGTTGCAACGCCCGGTCTGGCTGTTGAAGTGGGTCATCTTCTTGTTCTGCATGTTGACACCGAAAGCGCCCGTAGGTGAGAGATCTTTCTGTGTATCATGCAGACGCTTGGTCCCCTTCAGCGTGCCATCGCGTTTCATCATGGTCGGGCCCTGGATACCGTCAGTGCCAAGCTCGGCCATCTTCTGGTGCAGGGTCTTGCCCTCTTTGTGAGCGGCAACCTTGACCATGTGATATGCCTTGCGGTTACCACGGGAGAAGCGCGAGGATTCTTCGGCGACATCATTGGAGTTCTTCCAGTCGAAGCCATCAAAGCCCATGCGTGTCGCCAGTTGAGCGATAATCCACCAGTCCGGTTTTGCAACCCCCGGCGCATCATAGAACTTCTGGTACAGGCGCAGGCGCCGCTCGCCATTGGCGCGCATGAAGTCTTCTTCGCCCCATGTAGCGGCGGGGAAGATGATATCCGCATAACGCGCCCCGATCGGATCAACAAGATAGATATCCTGGTTAATCAGAACCATACCGCCGCTATCAGCGCGTTTTTTCAGAGTCTCGATGATCTCGTTCTTGTCGTAAGAGCGGATCTGGTGCGGGTTGCGCACCGTGAGATCTTCAAAAGCCGCCGACATGCGCTCGGAACCGCACATGGACTGGATCCAGGTCGTACCGATGGCATGCGCCATGCGGGTATGACCGGACAAGAGCCAGGTATCGGTATCGAGCGCCCTGCGGCGACGACCCGGCACCTTCATCGGCGACTTGTTGCGCGGATATTTACCGCCGCGCGTACCACCACGCTGATGCCCGCCGGCGCGGCCAACAACCTGCCCCGGACGCCCGCCCGCGCCGCAAATGATCGCGGTCATGGAAATGGCGTTGGTGTTGCCGGTATTGTTGGACCAGTAAAAGCCCTTCTCGATCATGAAGGAAGACTTGGGCCGCTTGCCATCCTTGCCGGGTTTGGCAATCCACTCGGCGGCGGTGGCGATCTTCTTCGGATCAACCTGGGTGATTTCCGCGGCATTCTTGAGTTCAAACTCTTTCTGCTTGAGAATCCACTTCTTCCAGTCTTCAAAGCCCTTGGTCTGGAACTTGCCCCAGGTCGTGCGCCACTGCCATGGCGTGTTGCGGGTACCCTGGCCAAAGCCCGAGCTTGAACCCCACTTGTCATTGACCCAGTTCTTGATCCATTCCTTGTCTTCCCAGCCATTCTCCACGATGATGCGGCAGATAGCGCCGAGCAGGACCGTGTCCGTACCGGGCTGGACATCGAGCCACAGACCACCGTTTTTCACGCCATAGGCGATACCGGCTGTTTTACGGCAGTTGAGCCAGATGGTCTTTTGACCACTGTCGATGCCCTTCTTGATCCATTGGGTGTAAAGAACCGTCTTGGTCTCGTAAGGATCGGTGCCGCACACCATGAGAACCTCGGCGTTCATCCAGTCTTCGTAAGCAGGGCCGAAATTGTCAAAACCTGCATCACGGAAGCCCGGAGTCGAAGTCACATCCGAAGGCGTGTCATGGAAGGTGAAGTTTGCCGTGTTGACATACCGCAGCGCGTATTTGGTAATCGCATAGGTATTCTCGACATACTGGTAGGAATAGGTCTTCACCGCATAGGAGTTGGCCCCATGCGTCTTGATGACATGCTTGGCAACCGCCGCGGCAATATCAAGGGCAAAGTCCCAGGTTACCGGTTGCAAAATACCGTAAATCCGCACCAGGGGTGTTTTCAGACGATCCCGTGTCGGGGTCTGCGGATTGTAGCATTTCTGCGCGATAATACCGCCGCGAACCGAGGAATCACCATCGGTATTGACCGCATGGGTCTCCTTGTCGGGCAGGATGACCACATGGTGGGGCTTGCCGTTATGCAGCACGATATTATGCTGGTTTGGCGCAACCCAGGGGCCAAGCGGATCAACCGGGAAGTCTGCCTTGAAGGCATTTTCCTTGGCTTTCAACCCGCCAGTTTTACCGCCCGCCACCGGCCAGCGATAGATCTTGTAACCGCAAGCGACAATACAATAATCGCAAGCCGTCGTGATAACGTCAGCATCCGCTGGCGGAAGCGGGACGTTGGTTTCCGGGATATAGTATGGAGTAGCCATGTTTCCCCCTCCTTTAAGCTTTCAGGTTGTCTTGACGGCCAAAAATCAGGCCGAAGACACCAACTGCGTAAATATCATCACCATCCAGTTCCAGCAGGATCTGGGGCAGGCTCTGGTAGGCCTGGCCGCCGATGATAATGCCATGACGGGTGAGATCGTAAGTGGTCAGATGCAAGGGGCACTGGCCAAGCGACTTGGTGTCGGCCTTGTATGTGCCCGACATATCACCGCCCTGATGGGTGCAGGTATAGTTGAAGGCAACTACATCCCGATCAGCCCCGATGCCGCCACCGGCCTGGGTCCCGAGTTTCACCAGCATATTGGTTGAATACGCCCCCTCATCAGGGTAGGAAAACTCGATCGGCTGGTCGTTTTTCAACTGGCTCAGCTTGGCGATTTTCT
This sequence comes from uncultured Hyphomicrobiales bacterium, assembly GCA_964533415.1. Lineage (GTDB taxonomy): Bacteria > Pseudomonadota > Alphaproteobacteria > Rhizobiales > BM303 > BM303. The sequence continues at coordinate 28,051 of CAZHLV010000087.1, read as the reverse complement.
TGCGTGGATAGGTTGCCACGGCAGCGGGCATCTTGGCGGCTGAAGCGGTTCCGGCATTCATCGTCACCATCACCGTCGCCGTCGCCACACCCGAGGTCAGCAGGAACGACCGGCGGGACATGACACAAGATTGTTTCTTGCCCCCCCTTGCCGAACGCTTGCCCTTGATATCGCTATGTGCGTTCATGATTGTTCTCCTTTATTTGGCTGCCATCGGCAAAGGTTTGTAATCAGGAAGCTTGGGCGGATCGATTTTCAGTTCAGGCCCGCTAAAGCCTTCCAGAAACGCCACCAGGTCATCCATTTCCTTGTCCGACAGGCCAAGAGGCTTCATGAGTTTTGACTTGTTGGCCGAAAACTCGTTCTCACCGCCACCGGCATTGTAGAACTCGACAACTTCGCGCAAGGTCCAGAAAGCGCCATTGTGCATGTAAGGCGCCGTGTACTTGGTATAACGCAGCGGAGCCGTGCGGAACTTGCCCTTATCAACCGATTGCTTGGTGCGGTAATAAAGACCAGCATCATCCTTGATCGAGCGATACATCTTCTGGGTTACCCCCTTGGCATATTGCTCGAAACGGAACGTAATCTGGGCCAGGCCGTCTTCCTCCCAGCGTTCCGGCGCCGGAACCCCGAGATTGTGGTAAGCTTCATCCGAAGCCAGGGGACCATAATGGCACCGCACACAACCTGCCTTGCCATTAAACAGCTTCATGCCCCTGATCTGCGCCGCATTGAGAGCCTTCTTGTCACCACGCAGATACCTGTCAACCGGCGTATCATTGTGAATCAACGTGCGCTCAAACGAGGAAATGGCGCGCCAGGCATCCTTGATATGAGGCTGCTCGGTACCAAAGACCTTGCGGAACAACGCAACATATTCAGGAATGAACGCAAGCCGCGCTTCCATCATATCCGCCTCGCCATTACCCGCAACGCCGCCCCGGGCCGCGCTTCTGGCCTGCGATTCATTGGATGAGGCCGAACCTACCCAGAACTGCTTGCCAAGATAAGCCGAATTCACAACCGTTTGCGAATTCCTCCAATGCACCGTGCCCGGATAACCGCGCGAGAAGGCATCGGAAAATGCCCAGCCCTGATCGGGCTCATGGCAAGTCACGCAACCCGTGGAAGCATCGCCGCCAATCCGCGGGTCCCAGAACAGCATTTTACCCAGTTTGATCTTGTCGGCCGACTGCTTGTTATCCGGCGGAATCGGCGGATCACCCAGAGGCATAAGTTTTGGCCCTTCAGCTGCGATCGCCGCACCGGCGCCCAACACAGCCGCCAGAACCAGGAAAGATGTGGTTTTTTTGAATCTCATCGTCCCAACTCCTTTAGTTTGGCACTTTGCGCCAGTTTTCGATTACAGGATAATCAAGCGGGATTTTCTCTTTCCACACATGATCGGCATCAGTCAGGGGGTCGCCCGAAAGAGATTCCAGGAAGCTCACAAGATCAATCTGCTCCTGCGTTGAAAGCCCCAGGGGTTTCATCCTTGGATCCTTGTTGGCATCATCGCCGCCACCTGCATTGTAGAACGCCACAACCGCGGAGAGGTTGGAGAGAACACCGTTATGCATATAGGGGGCGGTATATTTCAGCTCCCTGAGCGAAGAGGTGATGAACTTACCGACATCTGATCCATCTGCCGGATTGGTCACAATCTGATGCCCCACATCACGGCGAATATTGTAGATATTCTCAATACCCTGGAACAAACCGAAAGTTACATAGGTGATATGCCTGAGCGGATTGGTATAGATATCCGTATTCTCCGGAACACCCGTATTGTGAGCTTTCTGATCGGTAAACAACGGACCGCTATGGCACTGGGCACAACCGGCCTTGCCCTTGAAAAGCTCAAAGCCGCGCTTGGCTGAGTCCGACATCTTGCCGGTATCAAAAGGCGCACCTTTCGAGGTCAGGGTTTTCAGATATTCCGGGATAGCCTTACGCACCGAACCATTTGACGGCTCGCCGTAACCGGCCTCCTTGAACATCTTCACGTAAACCGGATCCTGCTTCAGGCGCTCCTGCATCAGACGCATATCCATGTTCATCAAATACGTCTCCGTAATCATCTCACGGGTAACGTCATTCAGGTTGGTGCCCAAGCGGCCATCATGGAACCAGTTGGCTTTATGGGCCGTATTAATGAGGGTCGGCGTATTCCGAAAGCCTTCCGAACCCGGATAGGCCTTTGAAAGCGCCAGCCCGTCAGCAAAACCCTTTGCAGGGTCATGACAGGTTGCACAGCTGATCGCCGCATCGCCTGACAGGCGAGGATCAAAAAACAGCCTCTTGCCGAGAGCTGCCTTTTTTGCATCTGCCTTTATTGATTTTACCGGACCGAAATTCGCGTCCCCCGCCTGCGCCAACGGCACAGCGGTAAACATTGCCGCCGCGCCCATGAGCGTGGCTAAGCCGAAAATTCGTCCCGCCTTGGTCTTGAGTGATGGTTTCATATCATCGCGCCTCTTCTTTCTAAAAAAACCGGCGAATACACATTTACACGGTGTTTACCATGCAATGGACATGCCAGCTTCCAACAAACTTCCATATCTTTTTCTTGTTGTTTTTCAATGTCTTATCCAGTTGTTTTTTAGAATGAACCCAACATCGCCTGATTTCGTTCAAACATCTTCAATTTGTATTGGCTGTTCCGTTTAAACCACCAAAAAACAATCAACCCTGTTACAAGGCAAAGCAAAAGCCCCCGCCATCCCCCAAAACATAAAAGATAGCAGGGTCTGTAAATTCCAATTCCTGATGAGAAATTCTAGATCAACCTGCGTTCAAGTGAACGCACTATCGTTGTTCTATCTCCTTGATGTCGATCAACTTGTCTGCGTTGCAAGAGATTCCACTTGAACGCGGGTTGATCTAGCTGAAATAACGCCTCTGGCGGCGCGCCGTGAAGAAAAACAACAAACCGGCCAGCAGCCCCGCCCCGCCTGAAGCGACGTAAAGAAGCGGCATGTTGACCTGCGGCTCAAGCAGCAGCCAGTACCATGTGGTAAAGCTGTGGCGCGAGCCTTTTTCACCGGCAACACCATCCCAGTCGGCAAAGGCCACCGGGATATAACGCCCCGGCTCAAACTGCAAATCCGCAGCATCTTGAGTTTTCAGCGGACGGCTCAGAACCACGCGCCACTGGCCATCTTTCCATACCCCGCTGCCACGCAACCCCTTGTAACCTTCTCGCGGCAACGGCGCGGCATCCGGGCCCGTGGCGTCCAGCACCATCACGGCCTCCGGCGCCCTTGGCGCCTCGCCCGGAGCCCGCCAGTACCACATATTCACCGGATGTTTCTTGTCTCCGTGGCGGAACCAGGGTTTCTCGCTGGTCTTTGGGATCGTGACCGGGAACTGCACCGCAACGGCGTCATGGGTCGGCTCGATGCCTTCAATCCGGTACTTTTTCTCAAGCGCTGATCCTGGAACCGAATAAGTCCGGTCATCCATATCAATACGCAAGGCGACATCCTTGTCGTTAAACAAGGCGCGCACCGTGACCATCTCGTTCAGGGATTTGAACATGCGCCCCTCCTTGATGACATTGGGCGCCATGGCAAAGGTCATGGGCAGGGCTTTCTCCCAGGCCGGATCATCCGCCTTGGCGGGCAACTCACCAGAAATGCGAACGGCGCGGATTACCGTCTCACCCTTGGCCAAGGGCTGGGCCTTGTCACGGATCGTCATGACATAATTCGCCACGTCCCAGCGCTCCTTGATACTCATCGGCGTGGTATGCTCAGGCATCGGCGTGCCCCGTATGCCGGTGCTGATCCGCTGGAAAACCTCCCGCGCATTCATCGTCCAGCGCCAGGTCTCGGGCCGGGTCAGGTTGCGCGGCCAGATACGATCCTGCCAGTCATCCTTCAGCTTTTTGCCCGAGGTGATATTGCCGCGTCCTTCCAGCCCGTGACATTCCGTGCAGGTTTTCCGAAACAGCCTGGCGCCGCGCGCAATCGACTCTGGCGAAGAAGCAACAACCTCTCCCTCATCAATGGGTTTAAGATTGAGCGGCTCATCCAGACTGTCTTTGTCCCACCCGCCAAACTGCTTGATATATTCAATAAGCCCATCAACTTCCGCCTTCGAGAGCAGGCTTTTCCACCCCGGCATGGCCGTTCCGGGCAACCCTTCCATGATGGTCTTGCGCAGATCATCATCGGTGGGAAATTCAGCATCGGCCTGCGTGGTCTTGTACTTGAACACCGCCAGCGTGAAATCGCGCGGCTTGGGATACATGAATTCAGCCGCCGGCCCTTGCCCATCGCCCTCCTCGCCATGGCAGTGCGAGCAGCGCTTGGTATAGATCTTGACGATCTCTTCTTCATCCAGAGCACTTCCTTCAGGCTTTTTCGAGCGGGTGTCCCCGGCCTTGTCCATCATCCCTTTCTTTTCCGCCAGTTCCCACGAGCGCGGAACATGCCCGGTGTAATTGTACAAAAACAGAATGAGCTTCCAGACCTCTTCTTCTTTCAGCATTTCATGCCAGACCGGCATGGCCGAAGCCCAGGGCGCGCCCTCGCGCGGCAGCCCCGGACCTCCGGTGGTTATGCGCCAGAACAGGAAGGATTCCTGCAACTGGGCAATGGTGCCGACATCCTGGAAATTGATTGGCCGCGGATTAAATGCCTTGGCAAAATGCCCGGTTCCATCCAACAGGTCACCATGACAGAAAATGCAGTTCTTATAATAAAGTTCCCCGCCTTCTTTCACAAAAGCCTTGAACTCTTCACTCCCCTCTTTCGCCTTTTTACGCAGCGGATTTTCAAGCTTGAGAAGATTGAAGGTTTTCCCGTAAACCCTGATCGTCGATGGCGGCGCCGGATGAACCGTGCGCAGCTCTACCGGGGCCCCGAAATTTGGCTTGATCGCAAGAAATGTCAGCCCCCCCACACCGGCAACAACCATGAACAACGCCAGCCAGCGCAAAACAAACAGTTTTGGATGGCCAAGCAAAGCCTGCAAGGGATAGACAAAACGCGAAGCCGTCTCGTCGCTGAAGGTAACCACCATCAAGATCCCGGCGACACAGATAATCATATACTGAACAAGCAGGGTTTTGGGGAGCGGGGGATTGAGAACATGGGCGAACAACACGTAAAGCCCGACAGCCGCGATCAGGGCCCAAAGCAGCGGATGCGTAATCAGTTTTTTCATCATCACTGCCCCTTGTTCTGTTGTGTTCTGGGTTCAAGCTTCATCAGGTAATCAACAATCAGATCAAGCTCGCTCACGCGCATCTGCTCGGAAAAATCCTGGGGCATGATATCGGCTTCAAACCCGTCTGCGATCTGCGCATTGGGCTTCAATATCGCCTCGATAATCTTCTCCCGGCTCATGCGCCGTGAAATCCCGTGCAAGTCCGGGCCGGTATCGGCCTCGGTGCCCATGAGATCATGGCAGGCGCTGCAGGTATATTTCTCAAGCGCGGCCTCGGCTGTCTGCGCCGGACCGGTGTCTTCATCAGCATCATCTCCGCCACCGGCGCTTTCCGCCGCGGATGGCAACGGCACCGTCGGCTCAACCCCGGCCTTGTCCATCAAGAACGCGATCAGCGCATTGATCTGCACCGGGGAGAGTTTCAGCGGTGGCTTGTCCGCCGTGGGCATCGGGCTGACCGAGTCATTCGAGCCCTTCTTGCCAAACCCGGCCACCACATAGGCGGAAGGTTCCAGCATGGATTCGCGGATATAGGCCTCGATCGCCTTTGCCCCCTCAAGCCCCCTGGCCTTGCCCGTGTAGCGCGGATCTTCAAGCCGTTCGGTAAACTCCTTGTTCAGATCCATGGCCAGCATATCCGGCGCCCGCCCCAGATCATTGTGGCACAAGGTGCAGGTCCCCTTGCCGGGAAACAGCTTTTCGCCCCAGGCAATCATCCCCGCCATGTCAAGCGATCCGGTATCCACCACCTCCTCAGACGGCGGATCGGAGTGAACCTGGGGGAGGATATTGGCAAACGCGGTGTACATGAGCAGCACGACCAGGGAAAACAGCATCACTTTCAAAAACGTCATGAGCCTGCCCCCTCTCCCGCGGCAGGCTTGTCACCCACCGGCAGTTCCTGTTTTGTCGAGCCGACCTGGGAAAGCCAGAAGATAAACACAATGAGCGCCATGAACATCAAGGTGATGATGGTGATGATATTGCCAGCCTCGCCAATCGTCGGAATATAGGCTTCGGGCGACTTGTCCGGCATGATCGTGTAAACATGCCACTGGGTGCGCAAGGATGAGCGGATATAGCCCATCAGCGCCATCAACCAGGTGAAGGCAATCGGCAAAATGAACAGGGCATATTGCGACCGGGTAGACATGCGCCCCCAATGCACCTTGGCGTTGATCGCCCCGCGCAACATGAACGCATCAATGATGGCCGAAGCCACGATAATCGTCAGGGTGGTAAACACCTGCGGCACCGAAGCGCCCACCTTGTAAACCGTCGGGGTAATATAGCCATAAATGCCCGCCCCGACGATATTGGCAATCCCGACAACATAAAGCGCGATGATGATCCCGTTGCCAACCGGCGCCCAGGACACCTCGGGCTTGCGGCTGGAGCGATAGAACAACTGGAACGACAAGAAGGTGAAGACAAGCATCAGGTTAACCGCCGTATTCTTGGCCGGCATGATCCCCAATGGCCCCAACAGCTTGTGATGCGTCCCCCCCAGCGCCTGAATTTCCTGCGGGCTCAAGATCAGCGAATGGGGCGTCACCCAGACCAGGAAACCACCGACGATCACCACCGCGATATACTTGATGTAGCGGTTGAAACGCACCCCTTCATCGGTCCGCCCCAACCCGCACCACAAGTAATAGTTCACCGCCATCAACAAGGTGCCGATCAGCACCGCCTGAATGATGAACAGCCACGCTAAAATCCCGCCCATGGCGGTAATCCCCATTTGCTGGCTATAGGCGTAAATCTCGGCCATCAGCCAGTACCCGGCAAAGGGCAACGGCAGGAAACCGCACACGGCTATGAAATTGGAGACATAGCCCATCCAGTCATAATGGGCGCGCTCGGCCGGTTTTTGCGTTGCCAGGAAGCGATACGCCGCATAAGCGCCCACGATCGCCCCGCCATAGGCGATATTGGCCAGGAAGCGGTGCAGGTTAAGCGGGTTCCACAACGGATTGCGCGTTGCCTCCCACACCGAGCCAACCACCGCCCCGGTTGCCGGGTCCACACCGGCGGGCGACATGGTAAAGCTTGCCCAGGCATTGGCCAGGAACATCAGCGTCAGGCCAACCGTGTTGAGAACCAGGCCGATTGACATGTGGAACCATTTCCGGTTGCCATAACGCATCGCGTCCCAGGTATAATAATAGATGTAAAGACACGCCGATTCCGCCAGGAACAACCCGGCATATATCAGGGTTTGCCCACGAAAAACCCTGACCATGTACCCCATCAGGTCCGGGTAAAACAGGAACAGCGCCAGGGTCAGCCCGCCACCCGCCAGCGCCGTGAAGGAATAGGCCGCCATGGAAACCTTCATGAACTCATGCGCCATGGAATCATAACGCTGGTCCCCGCTCATCACCCCCATATACTCGATGGACACCACGAACATCGGAACCGCCAGCACAAAGGCCGCCAAAAACAGGTGCATCTGGGCAAAGGCCCAGACAAATGTCCGGCTGTTAATCCCGCCAATATGCGGATAATCCGCCGCCGTTGGCTGCGGCGCGGGCGCAGCATTTGAAACCGCCTCAGTCGCCCAGGCGAAGTCGCCCCCGGCAACCAGCAGGACAACCATGAACATGGCCGCCACGATCAGGAAATCTCGCGCCCTCATTTCGGCAACAACGTCGCAGCAACAGGCAAGCCCTGCGCCTGCATGAGCGCAAAGTCAATTGTATAAAAATAAACAGCCCAGATCGCAATCCCGGCCATAACGCCCAAAATCTGTTTTCCCGCCACTCTGCCTGCACCTTCTTCGTTCAATTGCTTTAATGCACAGAAACAACCCCGTGATCGTAAATCAGCAACCACCAGAAAAAAGCGACCATGAAAACGAGGGTAAGGTAAAAGACAACCTTCCCCATGCGCTCTCCAGAATTGCCATTCGCCATTCTTCTCTCCTCAGGATACTGACTTTCACAAGCCAACATGCAAAAGCCGCCATGCAAATGAGAGGCCAAAACAATCCTCGCGCACGGTTGATTTTCAGGCAATAAAAACAACACCTTGAAAGCGATCATCGGAAACGGGAATTTGCCACGCCAAAATGCTAACAAATCGTTCAATCCGTTATCTGGCCGGGTGAACAAAACAGCTAGACATGGTCTCACAAGGAGGTCTGGACCAGCCCATACTCCTTGATCCTCCGGTCCAGCCGTGGGCGGCTGATCCCCAGAATTTCACAAGCCTTGCCCTTGTGCCACCGGGTTTCCAGCAAAACCTGGGCAATATGCCCCCGTTCAATCTCCTTGAGCGAAGACGAATGGCATGTTGCCCCCATCCCCGGAGCCGCGCCCAGACACTCATCCGTCTTTGCGCCTTCTCCGACTATTTCAGGCGGCAGATCACAATGGGTAAGCACATCGTCCTGGGCCATCACAACCGACTGCATCAGGACATTGGAAAGCTGGCGAACATTTCCCGGCCATTCATAATTTTGCAAGGAAGTGAGCGCCTCGGCGGTAACCCGGCGCACCACCTTGTGAATCTCGGAACTGATACGCTTGAGCAAATGCTCGATCAGCAAGGGGATATCATCGCGCCGCTCGCGCAGTGACGGGGAATGAATATTGAAAACACTCAGGCGGTAAAACAGGTCTTCGCGAAAATCGCCATTGGCCACCTGCTCTTTCAAGTCTGCATTGGTAGCGGCAATGAACCGCGCCTTGCAGGTCCGCACATTGTCGCCCCCAACCGGCGTAAACTCCCGCGCTTCGAGCAACCGCAGCAACTTGCCCTGCATGCGCGGGCTAAGCTCGCCCACCTCATCGAGAAACAACACCCCCTCGCCCGCCAGTTCCGCCTTGCCCTTGCGCGCATTCACCGCGCCCGTAAACGCCCCGCGCTCATGGCCAAAAAGCTCCGATTCCAGCAAGGTCTCCACAATCGCCGCGCAATTGATGGCAATAAACGGCTTGTCCCTGTCCTTGCTGGATTTATGAATTGCCCGGGCGATCAGCTCCTTGCCGGTCCCCGACTCGCCGCTGAGCAAAACCGTAACCCGGCTTTGTGAAACCTTGCCGATTGCCTTGAACACCTCCTGCATGGGCCGCGAGCGCCCGATGATCGTGGCATTGGCGTCTTCCAGGTCAAGAACAAGTGCATCCTTGCGATCATCCGAATGAATGGTCACCGCCCGGTTTACCGCCGCATCAAGCTCTTCCAGGTCAATCGGCTTGCCGACAAAATCAACCGCCCCCTTGTGCAGGGCCTCAACCGTTGTCTCCAGATCCTGAAAGGCGGTAATCATGATAACCGCGATACCGGGATACTTGCTGCGCAGATCCTCCAGCAGGCTGATTCCATCCTGCCCTGGCATGCGCACATCCGAAATCACGATATCCGGCACATTGCCTTCCATGCACGCTGCCCCTTCTTCGGCGCTGTTTGCCGTCAGCACCTCAAAACCCCGGCTTGAATAATGCAGTTGCAATGTCCGGCAACAGGCCGTGTCATCATCAATCACAAGCATACGCATAACTGTAGACCTTCTTATTTGACCTCATCCTGAACACCAGGATGGTTGGTTGGCAGGGTAAATTTGAAACTCGTGCCCTCGCCAACCCGGGAATTGATACTGACTTCGCCCCCATGCTGCTCGACAAGCCGCTTGACAATCGCAAGGCCCAGTCCCGTCCCGCGGGCCCGGGTGGTGAAGAAGGGTTCAAGCACCTCGGCTATGGATTCTTCAGCAATACCGCCGCCCGTATCGGTTACCGTAATGACTATCACAGGTTCCGGTTCGGCAAAAGTCATGTTGCAATTGACGCTCAACCGCCCGCCATCTGGCATGGCCAGAATGGCATTTTGAATGAGATTGCGCAGAACCTGCAACATCTTGATGCGGTCGCAATAAACTTTCGGCAGCCGCTCATCCCCGTTATGAACGATCTCGACATTTTGCTCCCGCGCCTGGTGGTTAAAGGTCGCCAGCGCCTCGTCTATGAGCTTTGGCATATCATGCCAGTTGCGCCGCAGTTTTTCCGGCCGCGCATAAGAAAGCATGTCGCGCAGGATCTCTTCCATGTAAGAGACCTGATCCAGCCCCATGCGGCAATGCTCGTTTTCCACGTCCTCCGGGTCCCGGTGGCGGCGGATCAACAATTGAAGATTCATCTTGATGGTGGAAAGCGCATTGCGCAGATCATGGGCAATCATCGAGGCCATGCGCCCCATTACCGTCAGCGACTGGGTTTCACGGATTTCACGAGTGCGCGCCTCAACCTCGCGCTCCAGTTCATCCTGGTATTCATGCGCCAGTGTCATGTCCCGGTGAATCCCGATGAACGCCATCAGGTCATCATCTTCATCCCGGATCGGCGAGACGGTCAGATCAACCGGGTAATCCTCACCGTTCTTGCGCTTGTTCCAGATTTCACCGCGCCACAACACCCCCTGTTCAATAGCCTGCTTCATGCCCGACAACGCCTCGGGCTCGGTTCGCGTTGAACGCAGCATGGAAGGATCCCGCCCCTTGACTTCCTCAAGCTTATAGCCGGTGATGGTTTCAAAGGCCGAATTGGCATAATAGATCCGCCCGCCCGGATCGGTCATCACAATGGCATCGCCTGCATCTTCCACCGCCTGGGCAAACACCTGCAAAACCTTCTCGGATTCGCGCACCCGCGCCGCCATCTTGTTGAACTCAAGCGCCAGTTCGCCAATTTCATCACGCCGCCCCACCTTGGCGGCAACAAGGCGCTGCCCCTGCGCAAAGCGATGCACATCCTGCCTCAACCGCCGGATTGGCGCCGCGATGCGCCACGCCATGAAGGCACCGCCAAAGCCGGCAACCAATATGCCAACCCCGCCCACCAGCGCGAAAAAGCCCAGCGAGTTACGCAAGGTCGCATAGCTTTCCACCGGCGACTGGGTCACCGCAATTGACCAGGGCGCAAGGTCAAACCCGGCCCGCTGCGCGTTAATCGCCGCCGGCGGCGCCACGCAAACAAGTTGCCGCCACAAGGGCAGCTCGCCTTCTGTCGGGATCGCCAGCCAATAGGGCGTAAAGGGCTTTGTATCGGGCGGTTTTCGTGAAAGCGCCTGGATGAAATCACGCCGCGGCGTCCCCTCCAGCGGCACCCCGGCATAATCCACCAGAACCGCCTCGCCCGTACGGCCAAACCGGACATTGTTCACCGTTTCGGTAAATGTCGAAATCTTGAAATTGGCCACCACGTAGCCAACAATGTCGACCCCGCCCCAGATCGGGATTGCAATGGTAAGCTGCCCCTTTTTCTTGTCCTCGCCCAGATAGGTAAAGTGCTTGGCCTTGCCCGATACCGCCCGGAACCATTTTGATTTCCGCTCCACCCGCCCGCAATGCAGATCACTTGCCGCAACCAGCAACCCCTTGCGATCAAAGACCGAAAGTGAAATTACCGATTTACCCCGCAGATTCGCCAAAACCGCAAGCCGCCGGCTGAGTTGCGGATGCAGGGTCTTCTTGCGCAAGGCCTCATTGGCTAACATCCATTCCGCGGCAAGGCGGCTCAACCGGGCATCACTCCAGCTCTCGGGCTTGTTACGGTAAAAATCAGATGCCTCTATCGCCACCTCGGTAGTCAGGGCATCCGTGGCGATTTTCCCCACAAACCCCATGGACTCGCCAAGCACGCTTTCAAACTGGTCAGCAACGCGTGAGGCAATCTGGCAATAGGTCTGCCCCAGCGTGCCTTGAATGGAGGCCATGCCAGAGACATAAACCACCGACCCGCCAATAATCACCGCCCCGATCGCCACCAGCACGAACCACATGGTCAAACGCGCCTGCCCGCCAAGCACGACCGCCCGTTTCTTGGAAGAAAATGGATTGATTAACGGCACGCCGACACCACGCTCTGGCGCAGGCGCTCCAGATAGGCCTGCACCGGTTCATTTGTTTTGCGCTGCACAATATAAAGCAACTTGGCGGCAATGATATAGGGTCTGCGTTTTTTCGTTCCCGCCGGTTCGGCCTTGGTCAGGATATCCTCGACCAGCGCCACATGCCGCGCCGGATCATCGCAATAGCGCCGCAGCAAAACCTCGCTGCCGCGCTGCTGCGCCATTTGCGTCACAAACCATAACGCCCCCGCCGCAATCACGAATACCACCGCAAGCCCGGCCAGGGGTGAAATTCCCCGCCGGTCTTTGCTTGCGCTATCGGATACCTGCTGATCCTGCACGCTACACCCCTGCCCCGCCCCGGCTTGCAACCGGTTCCAGGCCTTGATAAAGATTCACCCGCACATGCTGGGAAAACATATAACCATCAGCCGCCTTTCCCGCCTCGAACAGCTCCTGAACCTCCCGGGCTTCCACCTCTTGCCTGACAATACCGCTATAGGTCGATCCGGCAACCTCGTCAACGAATGAGGCAAAATCCGCATAACGCACATATTCCGTAAAACGATATTCGCGGGCTTTCAAAAAACATGGGGCCGCAGTGCGTTTCAGGGCCGCATAAGCCAATATGCGCATCTCGGTTTCATCGTGAAACGGCTTGTAAACCGCCTCCAGCGAACCGCTCAGCAACGGTTCCATGACGCATAAAAACCCGCTTGCAGGCCTGAGCACCCGCATCGCCTCTTCAAGCACAGAGCCCATCAGCTCCCGCGGAACATGATGCAGGGAAAAGCGCAGGAAAACCCCGTCCATGGAAGTATCCGCCAATGGCAAACCCTGCCCCGGAGCCTCCACGAAGCTCAAGCCGGGCATGGCTGCCAGGACCTTGTTTTTTGCCGCCTGAAGCGGATCTGGCTCAACCCCCACAACCCTTGCGCCGCGCCCCGCAAGCTGGCGCGCAAGTTCACCCTTTCCGCATCCCACATCCACAACATCAAGCCCGGCAACAGGCATGAGCCGGTCTATGATTTCAATGGCTTCAGCATCACCAAGATCTTGCGCATCGCCTGTCAGATCCACCACAGGATACCCCCCGTTTCATCCCGCCAGCCTGGTGGGAACCAGCCCCCGGCAGAAGCTGATGAAATATTTGACAAGTCATGGTATAGGATTTGAAAGTACCATAGGCAAACCTGAAAAAACATCAATCCCCATCATGTTGACCCCCTTCATCCCGCTGGCGCCGGTTTTTCTCTACCCGGTTTCGCTCATCCTGCTCTGGCAGGGACGCAAGGCCATCTTGACCGGCAACTGGTTCCGCCACAAAAACCTCATGCTGCCTGCAGCCGCGCTGGTCGTAATCGCCATGGCGCTGACATTTGCATATCTGGTTCTCGAAAGGGGAAATGCAGCAAATCACCTTGTTATCCAGATTATGCTGATCCTGCATCTGGCCGCCTTGAGCGGGCTGGCCGTTCTGCTCCCCCTGACGCTTTACCGGATAGCCCGGCATCTCGTATTCCCCCACAAGACCATGGCGCGCTTGACGGTCCCGGTCTGGGCGCTCACGGGCGCAACCGGCTTCGCGCTGAACAGCCTGTGGATAGTATTTGCCGCCCCTTCATAAGGCCGTTTTAAAGAACCTGCGGGAAACGGGTGTTTTTTTCAGCCAATTGCCCTATTGCAAGCGCCTTTCAACTTTTTTTCACTGGCCATCTTGAAGATTTTCAGGGGATTTTTATATCCAGATCAAAGGGGTAAAAGAAGCCCTTGAGAGATATCCGGATCCCTCAAAATCCGGGCTTTCCCCCGCCTATTGAACAAGTATTGAAGGTGATGCCCGGTGAAACGGGAAGCTGGAGCGTTTGGCGTTGCCCGCCCGGCAAACAGCAGTGCCATTCGGGCACGGCAAGACAAAACGCTTCAGCGCCTGATCCTGACGGAAAAAGATTCCGACCGGGAATCATCCTTCACAAGAGAGCAAAACTCGTGAAAGGAGGATGTCATGCTTGATCTTAAATCACTCATCCCCTGGGGACATAAAGGGGAAGAAAAATCCACCCCCGTTCCGGTGAAACGCGAACCCCATACCGACCCCTTCTTGCCGTTGCGGCAGGAAATGGACAAGCTGTTCGACGCCTTCACGACCGGCTGGGGCACAAGCCTGCCAAGCCTGTTCAATAACGATAACACGCAGTGGTTCCCCGACATGCCCGCCGTTGACGTGAAGGATGAAGAGAAAAAGCTCACCATTTCCGCCGAACTTCCCGGTGTTGATGAAAAGGACATCAACGTAACGCTGGAGGGCGATCTTCTCACCATTCGCGGCGAGAAGAATTACGATCAGGAAGAAAAGGACGGCGAGCGCTATTATCGTGAATGCCGCTATGGTTCATTCTCGCGCCAGATCCGCCTGCCTTTCGATGCCAGCAAACAGGATGTCAAATCCCGTTTCCGCAAGGGAATCCTGACCCTTGAAATCGAAAAACCCACCGAGGCGCAACTGCAAGTCAAGCGCATCCCCATTGCCTCGTGATGCATCTAGATCAACCCGCCTTCAAGTGAAATCGCTTGAAGGCAGGTAAGTTGATCGACATCAAGGAGATAGGGCAACCGGAAATACCGGCTGCCCTGCGAATCTTTCACCCCCCGCATGTCAAAACCATGTATTAAGCACTCGACGAAGCCCGCCCTGAATGCCAAGATAACCTGAACAGGAAAAGAGGAGCCGGCATGTTTCCCATCATGACAACCGTCGCCACGCGCTATGCTCCTGTTGCCACCTGGACGCTCATTTTAATCAATGTTCTGGTCTTTCTCGGGCAAATTTCCCTGACCAAAGCCGGGCTGGAAGCCTTCCTCATGCGCTATGCACTGGTGCCGGAAGCCTTTTTCAACCCCGGCTGGGCGGCGCTTCACGGATTTGAGGGCGGACGCCTGTTGCCCTTTTTGAGCAATATCTTCCTGCATTCGGGCTGGATGCACCTGATTCTCAACATGTGGACGCTTTATATATTTGGCCCCGTGGTTGAGGATCGCCTGGGAAGCTCGCGTTACATCCTGTTTTTTCTCGCCTGCGGAATTGGCGCCAGCTTTGCCCATGCCTTTGCAAATCCCGGCTCGACGCTGCCCGCGCTCGGCGCTTCGGGCGCCATTGCCGGCATCATGGGCGCCTATATGCGCCTGTTTCCCCTCTCCCGGATTCTGGTGGTCATTCCCATTTTCATTTTTCCGTTTTTCGTTGAAATCCACGCCGCCATTTTCGTCGGCCTGTGGTTTCTCATCCAGATCATGGGCGGGCTTGGCGGCCTGTTCTCCGATACCGCCGCCATAACCGGCGGCATTGCCTGGTGGGCCCATATCGGCGGGTTTGCCGTCGGCTGGGTCCTGATTGATTTCATCCGCCGCCGCCCGCCCCATTACCGCGAATATCAACGCGATGAAGGCGTTTACGGATTTCTCCCCAATGGACAACGTCGAGGCAAAGGACCCTGGTCATGAACATGTCTGGTTTTATCTGGATCATCTTTATCATGATGGCGCTTCAGCCCTACCTGCAAAAGAAAATGCTGGAGACCATGCGCCAGCGCAAGATCGCCCAGATCGAAAACGAACGCGGCTCCCGCGTCATCATGCTGGTGCACCGCCAGGAGACCATGAGTTTTCTTGGCTTTCCGCTCATGCGCTATATCGACATCAACGATTCCGAGGAAGTCTTGCGCGCCATCAAGCTGACCGACGACAAGGTGCCGCTTGATATCGTCCTGCAAACCCCCGGCGGCATGGTGCTCGCCGCAACCCAGATTGCCCGCGCCCTGAAGGCCCATCCCGGCAAGGTCACCGTCTTCGTGCCCCATTTTGCCATGTCCGGCGGTATGCTCATCGCCCTTGCCGCCGACGAAATCCGCATGTGCGCCCATTCCGTTCTCGGCCCCATTGACCCGCAACTGGGCGCCCAGCCTGCCGCCTCCCTGCAAAGAGTCATCGAGCAGAAACCGGTCGAAAAAATCGACGACAACACCCTTGTTCTGGCCGATATGGGCAAAAAGGCCATTCAGCAAATCAAGGCAACCGCCGCCGGGCTTCTGGACGGAAAAATGGATGCCAAGGCCGCCAAAACCCTTGCCGCCACCCTCACCGAGGGACGCTGGACCCATGATTACCCGATCTTCGCCGATGAAGCCAGGAAACTGGGCCTGCCGGTCAATACCGACATGCCCGATACCGTGCTGGAAATGATGTCGCTTTACCCGCAACCGGTCAAAAACACCCCTAGCGTGGAATATCTCCCCGAACCGCACCGTTTCACACCGGGCGGTAACAGGCAGCAGAAATAAAGCCTACAGCCGCTTGCCGGTTTTTCCATCAAACACATGGATATTGGCCGGGTCAATATGAACCCGAAGCGTCTCGCCCTGTTTGACCGCACTGATGCCATTGAGCCGAACCACCAGTTCGGTTGCGCCATCCTCGATGCTGCCATGCACAAGGGTATCAGCCCCCAGATGTTCAACCACCTGGGCGTGAAAGGGAATTGCCTCAGGATCATCCCCGGCAATGGAAATATGCTCGGGCCGCAAGCCAATGGTGATATCCTCACCCTTGTGGCCTGCATATTCAGCCGCAAGGCGAAAGGACGCCTTTTGCGAAAGCTGCGCACGCTTGCCATCCTCGCTGACTTTTGTATCCAGAAAGTTCATTGCCGGAGAGCCGATGAACCCGGCAACAAATTTGGTTTCCGGTCGTTCATAAAGCTCGATAGGTGTGCCGAGCTGCTCCACATAGCCATCCCTGAGCACCATCAGCCGGTGCCCCAATGTCATCGCCTCAACCTGGTCATGGGTCACATAAACACTTGTAATGCCAAGGCGTTCTTGAAGTTTCTTGATCTCCAGGCGCATCTGCACCCGCAGCTTGGCATCAAGATTTGACAAGGGCTCGTCAAACAGGAACACGCTGGGTTTGCGCACGATTGCCCGCCCCATCGCCACCCGCTGCCGCTGCCCGCCGCTGAGCTGGCGCGGCGAACGCTTGAGATACTCGCCAATTTCCAGCCGCTCCGCCGCCTCGCGAACCCGCTGATCGATCTCGGCTTTCGGCACCCCCTTGATCTTCAGTCCATACGCCATGTTGTTATAAACCGACATGTGCGGATAAAGCGCATAATTCTGGAACACCATGGCAATATCGCGCTGGGCCGGTTCCAGGTCATTGACCACCCGCTCACCAATGGAAACCTCCCCCTTCGTGATTGTCTCCAGCCCGGCAATCATCCGCAAGAGAGTTGATTTCCCGCACCCGCTCGGCCCCACGATGACAACAAACTCGCCATCCTCGATATGCCAGTCCACACCGTGGATGACTTCCGTTTTGCCATAAGATTTATAGACATCTTCAAGACGAATATCGGCCATGAATATCAGATCCAGTTTGTTACTTTTCCGTCTCGGTCAAGCCCTTGACGAACAGGCTTTGCATGAAGATCACCACCAGAACCGGCGGCAGCATGGCCAATAGAGACGACATCATAATCAGATGCCACTCCGGTGACTCTTCTGCGGCCTCAAGCATGGACTTGATCCCCATGACAATGGTGTACATGCTCTTGTCCGTGGTTATCATCAGCGGCCAGAGATACTGGTTCCAGCCATAGATAAACAGGATCACGAACAGTGCGGCAATATTGGTGCGCGACATGGGCACCAGGATATCCTTGAAAAATCGCATCGGCCCGGCCCCGTCAATCCGCGCGGCCTCCAGAAGCTCGTCTGGAATCGTCAAGAACACCTGCCGGAACATGAACGTCGCCGTGGCGCTGGCAATCATCGGAATTGACAAGCCCCAGTAATTGTTCAGCATTCCCAGATTGGCCACCACCTCGAAAGTGGGGATGATCCGCACCTCGACTGGAAGCATCAGGGTGATGAAAATCATCCAGAAAAACATCATGCGGAAGGGGAAGCGGAAATAGACAATGGCAAAGGCCGAAAGCAGGGAAATGGCAATTTTCCCCACCGCGATCATCAGCGCCATGATGAGCGAATTGACCAGCATCAACCCCACCGATTGCGCCTTGGCGTTACCAACCCCGCTGGTCAGGGCCAGGGAGAGATTCTCAAAAAAATGCCCGCCCGGAAGCAGCGGAAGCGGCACCTGGGTCATGCGCACCATGTCATGGCTGGCGGCGACAAACGTCACCCAGATGGGAAAGGCAATGATAACAATGCCTAAAATCAGCACCACATGGGAAACAAGGGTCACGAAAGGGCGGTTCTCGATCATCAGTATTTCACCTTGTTTTCAATATAGCGGAACTGGATCACCGTGAGGGTAATCACGATCACCATGAGAACAACCGATTGCGCCGCCGAGCCGCCCAGGTCAAGCCCGATGAAACCATCGTTAAATACCTTGTAAACAAGGATTTCGGTTGCCTTGGCCGGCCCCCCCTTGGTGACCGCATGGATGATGCCGAAAGTTTCAAAAAACGCATAAACGATATTCATCACCAGCAAGAAGAAAGTGGTCGGCGATAGCAGCGGAAAAATGATCGTCCAGAAGCGCCGCGAAGGCCCTGCCCCATCAATTGCCGCCGCCTCGATCAGCGATTTGGGAATAGCCTGCATACCGGCAAGGAAAAACAGGAAATTATAGGAAACCTGCTTCCACGATGCAGTAAAGATCACCAGCGCCATGGCCTCATCGCCATTGACCCGGAAATTCCAGTTACTGCCCATGAGATGCAAAAAATAGGCGACAATCCCCAATGTGGGATCAAACATGAACATCCATAACGCCCCCGCCACAACCGGCGCCACCGCGTAAGGCCAGATCAAAAAAGTCCGGTAGATTTTTGCCCCCTTGATAACCCGGTCCGCCATCCCGGCCAGCAAAAGCGCCGAGGACATGGATAGAAAAGCCACCATGCTGGAAAAAAACGCCGTCCGGTATATCGTGTCAAAATAAAGCTCATCGCTGAAAAGCTCCGAGTAATTCTGAAACCAGACAAACTCCGTCTTAAGCCCAAAGGCATCTTCAACCAGAACCGATTGGTAAACCGCCTGACTGGCCGGCCAGATAAAAAAGACAACCGTAATGGCAATTTGCGGCGCCACCAGCAAAAACGGCAGCACCGACGGCCCGAAATGAACGCGCTTTAGCATGAAAGAATCCGGTTACACAAAATCACGCCCCGGCAAAATCGCCGGGGCGCACCGTGAATGCTCACAGGTTACTTGTTGGCTTTTTCAAACTTGCGCAGAAGCTTGTTGCCGCGTGCAACCGCATCATCCATGGCCTTTGAGGCTGTTTTCTTGCCACTCCAGATAGCTTCCAGCTCTTCATTGATGATGTCACGCACCTGAACGAAATTGCCAAACCGCACACCGCGCGAGTTCGGTGTCGGCGCATTCAGGCTGAGTTGCTTGATCGCCGTGTCGGTTCCCGGGTTCTTCTCGTAAAAGCCTTCCTTTTTGGACAGCTCATAAGCCGGTGTGGTGATCGGCACATAACCGGTTTCCTGGTGCCACCAGGCCTGAACCTTGGGAGAAGACAAATAGCTCATGAACTTGGCAACGCCCTTGTAATCGCCCTTGTCATGACCGCGCAGCACCCACAAGGTGGCCCCGCCAATGATCGAATTCTGCGGTTTTTTAATCACGCCGGGATAATATGGCAACATGGCCTGCCCAAAGGCAAACTTGGCCTGTTTCTTGATGCCGCCATAATAAGCCGAGGAATTCAGCCACATGGCGCATTTGCCATTTGTGAACATCGGCAGGGAATCCCCCCGGCGGCCACCATAGACAAAAATCTTGTCCTTGCCCCATTTGGCAACATTGGCAAGGCTCATCTTCACCGCGTCATTATTGAAGGTAAAGGTGGTATCCAGACCGGCAAAACCGTTTTCCCTGGTGCCAACCGGAATATTGTGCCAGGCGCTGAAGTTTTCGATCATCACCCATGACTGCCAGCCAAAGGAAAACCCGCATTCATAACCGGCCGCCAGAACCTTCCTGGAAGCTTCGGCAACCTCGTCCCATGTCTTGGGCACTGAAGCAACACCGGCCTTTTTGAAAGCATCCTTGTTGTACCACAACACCGGCGTGGACGAGTTGAACGGCATGGACAAAAGATCACCATTGGAGGTCTGGTAATAAGAGATCACCGCCGGAAGATAGATCGACTTGTCAAACGGTTCGCCCGAATCCTTCATCACATCTTCAATCGGATAAACCGCCCCCTTCGCCGCCATCATGGTCGCAGTGCCAACTTCAAATACCTGAACGATATGCGGCTGTTTCTTGGCCCGAAAGGCTGCAATCGCCGCGGTCATGGTCTCGGTGTAGTTCCCCTTGTAAACCGGAACCACCTTGTAATCCGACTGGGTGGCATTGAAATCAGAGGCAATCTTGTTGACGCGTTCACCATTCACGCCGCCCATCGCATGCCACCATTGGATTTCCGTGGCCGCCATGGCGGATACGGAGAAACTACAGGCGCAAACGACCGTCAGGCTTCTCAGTATCGACTTGTATTGTAACATGATTATCCTCCTGTTTGTTATTTCCCAAGATCTGGGCTGAAGCGAAAAACCAGGATTTGATTTTCTGTCAAACCCATCTTTTCCACTTTTTCATAACACGAGTATGACGAAGCATTCCGGGTTAGGCAAGCCAAGTCTTTGCCCGGATAATCACAAAATACAGTGTAAAATAACCGTCCAGACGATCATCTGGAAAAACATGAATTCCCCAGGAAAGCGGCAAAGCCTGAGCAGCCCACCTGCGCCCCTCATCATGGCGATCGCGCTACTGGAACAACCGCAATACGCCCTGATCGGCCTCATTGGCCATGGAAAGCGAAACCGTCGAAAGCTGCTGCCGGGTTTGCAGCGCCAGTATATTGGCGCCTTCCTCGTTGGTATCGGCAAGGGTCAGCTTGCCCGCCGCATTCTGCAAGGTTCCAACCAGGGACTTGGTAAAGCTCTGGCGGGTTTCCACGATCGACATCTTGGTGCCGAAAGTCGAGGCCTGATCCCGCAAGGTGCTCAATGCATTCGACAACTCGCTCTTGGTCGTGGCCAGATCCTTGTCCGTCTGGAAATCATGCCCTGCGGCTGAAATGCTCAGCCCCGCAGCATCAAAGTCAACACCGGGAATAGAGAGCGACGAGGTGGAATCCTCGTTGAAGATGACTTTCAGGGCATCTGATTGCAGCAGGTTAATACCATTGAACATGGCATCGGACGCCAGTTGATCGATCTGGGTGCGGATCGCATCAAACTCGGCAGCCAGATTTGTGCGCGTTGTATTCTCCGATCCGGTCGCCGTCAGTGTCGAAATCCCCAGGGCCGCCAGCGTCCCCCCTCCATCGGTAAGCGTCAGGTTTGAATTGTCGTTTGATTCGATCCTGAGGTACCCTTCAGCCGTCAACGAGGCTTTAACCGTGGAATCCGCCGCTTCGATCTTGGTAATAAGATCCGAAGCGCTATCTCCTGTAGCAACCGTAACATTATTACCGTTCACGGTGAACACATCACCATTATCAATCCCGCTGATTGTGGTGATATCCGTTGTTGTCGAAATATCCACATTCCCGGTCAAGGTAGCAGCCGTTGACGCCGAGTTCTGGGCCTGGGTGACATTGGCCTGGGCCGTCTCCACCAGCTTGATGATAGCACTTACCGCATTGTCGGCCGCTTTGAGCGTTTCCACAGCCGTGCCGACATTATCGAGAATATTATTCAGATCACTGGCGCGGTTTTCCATTGTCGCCGCCGTAAAAAAGGCGGTCGGATCATCAAGCGCACTATTGACCCGGTTTCCCGTTGCCAGGCGGTTCTGGGTAATCGTCATCAGATCAGTCGTCTGCTGCAATGCCAGCAAATTCTGCCGAACCCCAATTGAAAGCGAGATACTCATAACCTTGCCCCTGTTAAGATCTCAAATTCCCAAAACAACATGCGCAATCGTGCATCCATATTGGTGAATATAGACTTAACGGAGTGTATTAATCTCAACCAACAGCTAAGAACTCACTTACCATAACACCCGAAACCAGAAGCCCCTTGAAAAGCGAGACATTTAAAGCTGTTACCGAAGATCACCTTCCCGATCTTCCCTGGTAGGCGCACGGGGACTCGAACCCCGGACCCGCTGATTAAGAGTCAGCTGCTCTACCAACTGAGCTATGCGCCTTCAAGATCATGAAGATGGGCACTATATATAGATCAGAAACCGTTTTGGGAAGCGCTGAGTTGGCATTTTTTTGATATATGCTCATGCGGCAAAAGGCTTTCGGGTTTGTTGAGGGTTTTGACATAACACCGGGAAAGGAAGATCATGCGCCGAAGAGCGTTTTTAACATATTGAGGCCCGGCCATGCTATCGAGCAAGAGTGAACGCGCCCCCGCCGTTGCAGGAAGTTTTTACCCCGCCGACCCTGCACAGCTTGCCGCGGCGGTTGATGGATATCTAGGCGGATGCGAGATTCATGCCGGACCACCCAAGGCCCTTGTTGTCCCCCATGCCGGTTATGTGTATTCCGGGCGCAGTGCGGGGCGGGCCATGGCCCATCTGGCAAGCATCAAGGCGCAAATTCGCCGCGTGGTCATTCTGGCCCCAAACCACAAGATTCCCCTGAAAACCATTGCGCTTTGCTCGCACAATGCCTTCAAGACCCCCCTGGGCGCCGTTCCCGTGGACCGCGCCGCCATGGCGGCTGTTCTGAAACTTCCATTTTGCGAAATCAACGACCCGGCCCACGCTGAAGAACATGCCATAGAAGTCATGCTGCCGTTCTTGCAGCGGATACTGGATGAGTTTTCCATCGTGCCGCTCATCGTGGGCGAAGTGCCCCCCGAACAGGCCCACGAGATTCTGCGCACCCTCTGGGGAGGCCCGGAAACCCTGATTATCATCAGTTCCGACCTGAGCCACTTCTTGCCCTATGACGAGGCGCAAAGACAAGATCTTCACACCGCCTGCGCCATCGAGCAACTCAAGGGCGAGGCCATCAGCCGCGATGGTGCCTGTGGCCGCCACCCCCTTAAAGGGCTGATCGCCTGCGCCAGAAAACGGGATTTGCGCCTCACCCGGCTGGATTTGTGCAATTCAGGCGATACGGCAGGAGACAAGTCCCGTGTCGTCGGCTATGGCGCATGGGCGCTCGAATATGCCGCCAGCGCCCGCCTGCCCGAAGGCGACCGCGCCATACTCAGGCACATCGCGCACCGGGCGGTTATTGAAGGCGCGGCCACCGGCAAGCCGCCACAAATTGACCTGGCCACGGCGCCAACCGCCCTGCACACCTTGCGGGCAACCTTCACAACCATCCATGTTGACGGCGCCTTTCGCGGTTGCCGCGGTTATATCGTCCCGGCGCGTCCGCTCATCACGGATGTTGCCGATAATGCCTTCAAATCCGCCTTTGACGACCCGCGCGTCAAACCTCTCAACCTTGACGAAGCCAGGCGCGCCAAGATCGGCATTTCGATTCTCTCCCACCACCGCCCGATTCGCTGCCGTTCGGAAGCCGAGCTGCGCGACCTGCTCTCGCCGGATCGCGATGGCCTTGTCTTGCAAGATGGCGATCAACGCGCCCTCTTCCTGCCCAAGGTCTGGGAAGATCTGCCCGATGCCCGCGAGTTTGTCACCCGCCTGAAGCTGAAGGCCGGGTGGAGCGCCGATTACTGGTCGGACTCGTTACAAGCCTTCCGGTTTTCGGCGGAATATTTTTAAAGAGGCTCAATGAACACCCCCGACCAGATATCAAGCTACCCCGCCCGCTACTGGCACAAGCTGGAGAGCGGTCAGGTCCAGTGCGAGCTGTGCCCGCGCTATTGCAAATTGCGCAACGGCCAGCGCGGACTGTGTTTCGTACGCGCCTGCGAAAATGGCGAAATGGTGCTCACCACCTATGGCCGCTCATCCGGCTTTTGCATCGACCCGATCGAGAAAAAGCCCCTGTTTCATTTTCTCCCCGGGACCCCGGTGCTCTCCTTTGGCACCGCCGGGTGCAACCTGACCTGCAAGTTCTGCCAGAACTGGGATATTTCAAAATCCCGCGAATTTGACACCCTCGCCGATCAGGCCAGCCCCCAAACCATTGCAACCGCGGCAAGGCAAACCGGCTGCGCCAGCGTTGCCTTTACCTATAACGATCCGGTCATCTTTCACGAATACGCTGTTGATGTCGCCAAAGCCTGCCATGAACAGGGCATCCGCACCACGGCGGTGAGCGCCGGTTATGTCTGCAAGGACCCGCGCACCGAGTTTTACCGCCATATGGACGCTGTTAATATCGACCTGAAAGCCTTCACGGAAAGCTTTTATCACAAGCTCGCCACCGGCCATCTGGAACCGGTTAAAGACACCCTCGCCTACATCAAGCATGAAACCGCTACCTGGCTGGAAATTACCACCCTGATTATCCCCGGAGAAAATGATTCAGAAGCTGAACTTCACCGGCTTTGTGAATGGATTGTGGAAGCGCTGGGTCCTGATGTGCCTGTGCATTTCAGCGCCTTTACCCCCAACTGGAAGATGAAGGACAAGCCCAAAACACCCCCCGCCACCCTTTACCGCGCCCGCCGCATCGCTCTTCAGAGCGGCCTGCGCTACGCTTATACCGGCAATATCACCGATCAGGGACGCGACAGCAGCTATTGCCATGTTTGCGGTGAACGGACAATTGGCCGTGACTGGCATATCCTTAACTCCTGGAATCTTACCGGGGACGGACATTGCCGCAATTGCGGCACAAGAACTGCCGGTATTTTTGACGGGCCACCGGGAAACTGGGGCCGCAAGCGTCAACCAGTCAAAATCTCCCGCTATGCCCACCCGGCACACACATATTGAAATCCTTGGCAGATTCTATTTTCCAAAACCGGGAATTGGTGGTTATATGAGTCCCATGTATCAGGCGCCTCTATCAACAGCCTGAAATAACAAGGGAGACAAAATATGAAAACCAGATTGCTATTTGCCTCGGCCCTCCTGGCCGCAACCATGCTGGGCGGCAGTGCTTTTGCCAAGACCCTCGTGCATTGTTCCGAAGGCTCACCCGAAGGCTTTGACCCGGCGCTTTATACCTCCGGCACCACCTTTGATGCCTCGTCGCGCTCGGTCTACAACAGGCTGGTTGAATTTGAGCGCGGCACGACAAAAATCGGCCCGGCGCTGGCTGAAAGCTGGGATATTTCCGATGATGGACTGACCTATACCTTCAAACTGCGCAAGGGCGTCAAGTTCCAGACAACGGATTTCTTCAAACCAACCCGCGACATGAACGCCGATGACGTGGTTTTCAGCTTCCAGCGCCAACTGGACAAAAATCATCCGTGGAACAAGTATGCCGCTGGAACCGCATGGGAGTATTTCAACGGCATGTCGATGCCAAAGCTGCTCAAGGCGGTTGAAAAGGTTGATGATTACACGGTGAAATTCGTCCTCAACCGCCCCGAAGCGCCGATGATCGCCAATCTGGGGATGGATTTTGCCTCGATCATGTCCAAGGAATATGCCGATCAGCTCGCCAAGGCTGGCAAGATGGACGATCTGAACCAGAAACCGGTCGGCACCGGCCCGTTCAAGTTCGTCGCCTACCAGAAAGACGCGGTGATCCGCTACAAGGCCCATGAGGGCTACTGGGCCGGCAAGGCGGCCATTGATGACCTGATCTTCGCCATCACGTCCGATGCCTCGGTGCGCCATCAGCGCCTCAAGGCCGGCGAATGCCATTTCAATCCCTACCCGAACCCGGCAGACCTGAAAGCCATCGCCGCCGACCCGGATTTGAAACTGATGCAGCAAGAAGGCCTTAATGTGGGCTATCTTGCCTACAACACGACCGTCAAGCCCTTCACCGATGTCCGGGTCCGCAAGGCGCTCAACATGGCAATCAACAAGCAGGCCATTCTCGACGCGGTTTTCCAGGGCGCAGGCAAAGCGGCCAAAAACCCGATCCCGCCGACCATCTGGTCCTATAACGACGCCACGGTTGACGACCCCTATGATCCGGCAGCATCCAGAAAACTGCTGGCCGAAGCCGGTGTCAAGGATCTGAAAATGGAAATCTGGGCGATGCCGGTTCAGCGCCCCTACAACCCTAATGCCCGGCGCATGGCCGAGCTGATCCAGGCCGATTTCAAGGCGGTTGGCGTTGACGCCAAGATCGTCTCCTATGAATGGGGTGAATATCTCAAGCGCTCCAAGTCCAAGGACCGCAAGGGCGCGGTTCTTCTGGGCTGGACCGGTGATAATGGCGACCCGGATAACTTCCTCGCCGTCTTGCTGGGCTGCGATGCCGTTGGCGGCGCCAACCGCGCCCAGTGGTGCAACAAGGAGTT
The DNA here is from genome assembly GCA_964533415.1 of uncultured Hyphomicrobiales bacterium. GTDB lineage: Bacteria > Pseudomonadota > Alphaproteobacteria > Rhizobiales > BM303 > BM303. Next base: position 1,668 of record CAZHLV010000087.1, on the reverse strand, counting down.
TGAAGACCTGATTCAGAAGGCCAAGACAATCTCCGACCCGGCGGTGCGCACCGAGCTTTACAAAAAAGCGCAGCTTGTTTTCAAGCGTGAAGCCCCCTGGGCCACCATTGCCCATTCGGTGGTGTTCAAATCCATGCGCAAGGAAGTCACGGGCTACAAGATCGACCCGTTCGGCGGCCATATTTTCTATGGCGTTGACATCAAGTAGCGTCCAGAGAAAATAACCTGAAAAGAGCCCTGCCGGCCTTCCCGCCGGCAGGGATTGATAAAAATCCATGTTCTTTTATATCCTCCGGCGCATCGGGCTGCTTTTGCCGACCTTTATCGGCGTAACCATTGCCGCCTTCAGTTTCATTCGCCTGCTTCCCGGCGACCCGGTATTGCTCATGGCCGGCGAGCGTGGTTTGACGCCCGAGCGTCACGCCGAACTGCTCAAGCAATTTGGCTTCGACCGGCCCTTGTGGCAGCAATATCTTGAATATTTCACCGGCATTTTCCAGGGCGATCTGGGGCTTTCCCTGGTGACCAAAAACCCGGTGCTGGACGAGTTTTTCACACTGTTTCCGGCCACTTTTGAACTTTCCCTCTGCGCCATAGTATTCGCCACGCTTCTTGGCATTCCGGCCGGAGTTTTCGCCGCCGTCAAGCGCGGCACATGGTTCGACCAATCCATCATGGGCACCGCCCTTATCGGCTATTCCATGCCGATTTTCTGGTGGGGACTTTTGCTGATTATCCTGTTTTCCGGGATTTTGGGCTGGACCCCGGTATCAGGTCGTATATCCCTAATGTATTATTTTCCGCAAGTTACCGGATTCATGCTGATTGACAGCGTATTGTCCGGCCAGAAAGGCGCTTTTACCTCAGCCGTCTCGCATCTCATTTTGCCCACCATCGTACTGGGCACAATCCCGCTGGCCGTGATCGCCCGCCAGACCCGCTCCGCCATGCTTGAAGTGCTGGGCGAGGATTATGTCCGCACCGCCCGCGCCAAGGGCCTCAGCCCCATCCGGGTGGTCGGCGTTCATGCCCTGCGCAACGCCCTTATCCCGGTTATCACCACAATCGGCCTTCAGGTCGGAGTGTTGCTGGGCGGCGCTATCCTTACCGAGACCATCTTCTCCTGGCCCGGCATCGGCAAATGGATGGTCGATTCCATCTTCCGCCGGGATTACCCATCCGTTCAGGGCGGCTTGTTGCTGATTGCCGTGATCGTCATGTTCGTCAATCTGGTCGTCGATTTGCTTTACGGCCTCATCAACCCGAAAATCAGGCACAACTAGACATGTCAGGCATCACCGAACCCGTTGATACACGCAAAACCGGCGCAATGGCCCAACTGGCCGAGTTCTGGCGTTATTTCAGCGAAAATCGCGGCGCGGTGATCGGGTTCTGGAGCTTTGTCATCATCTGCCTGATCGCCCTGTTCGCCGATCTCATCGCCCCTCACGGGGCCACCGAGCAATATCGCAAATTCCTGCTCCTCCCGCCGGTCTGGCAGGACGGCGGCGACTGGCGTTTTTTGCTGGGCACCGATGCCGTGGGCCGCGACATGCTCTCGCGTCTTATCTATGGCAGCCGTTATTCGCTTTTTGTCGGCTGTATCGTGGTCTCCCTCGCTCTTGCCGTCGGGATCATTATCGGCCTCGTTGCCGGTTTCCTCGGCGG
>CAZHLV010000086.1:0-4909 GCA_964533415.1 uncultured Hyphomicrobiales bacterium | reverse complement strand
TCACTACCCGGCCCAGCCAGCCAGCGCTGGGGCGCACATAAGCGGCATTGCTTTTTACCTGGACCTTGCAGCCCATGCGAACGCCTTCCAGCGGCTTGAACGGCATGCACAATGCATGTTCACCGCGGAACCCGACAACCTCGCACGGTACTTCACGCCCCGGCAATCCCGTCTCGATGGATAGCCGCGCCCCAACCCCCATGGCATAAAGCGGCCCGCCAACTTCAACCAGTAAGCCCTGGACACTCAGCACCCGCCCATAAAGATGGGTCGGCTGAAGTTCCTCGATTTCTCTAATCAGCGGCAGCATGAATTAACGGATTCCCCTTCATCATCCACGATGATTCGCGAATAACCAGCCCATAGTGCAACTCAACCCGTTAAGGCTCCGTAAACCATGTAAAAGACATTTTATGAAAACCTTGAGTCTTTTGAATCGGTTGGAAAAAACTCTTCAGAGGCTGATTCAGGCTTGTGAGTCAAAAATTAAAGAATCAGTGCAAATCCCCTCGACTAAAGGAAAAAATTAGTATTTGTTAACCAATTGAATGTAGCGTTTCGAATCGGGAACACCAGTAAGCACTTGATTAACGCGCTGGTACGGGCAGTGGAGTTCACAGGAGTGGGCTCGTGACAAGGATTTAAGAGGGGAAAAGGATGAGAGTTCTCCTGATCGAGGATGACAGCGCCACAGCGCAGAGCATTGAGCTTATGCTCAAATCAGAAGGGTTTAACACCTATACGACCGACCTTGGCGAGGAAGGCGTCGATCTGGGTAAACTCTATGATTATGACATTATTTTACTGGATTTGAACTTGCCGGACATGAGCGGCTATGAAGTCCTCAAAACCTTGCGTGTTGCCAAGGTGCAAACGCCAATTTTGATTCTTTCGGGCCTGAATGGCATCGAGAACAAGGTTCAGGGCCTGGGCTTTGGCGCCGATGATTACATGACCAAGCCTTTCCACAAGGACGAGCTTGTCGCCCGCATTCACGCCGTTGTGCGTCGCTCCAAGGGCCATGCCCAGTCGGTCATTACCACTGGCAAGCTGAAGGTCAATCTCGACGCCAAGACGGTGGAAGTCGATGGCCAGCGCGTGCATCTTACGGGTAAGGAATACCAGATGCTCGAATTGCTTTCCCTGCGCAAGGGCACCACGCTCACCAAGGAGATGTTCCTCAATCATCTTTATGGCGGCATGGACGAGCCGGAACTCAAGATTATCGACGTTTTCATCTGCAAATTGCGCAAGAAACTTGCCGCCTCCACTGAAGGTGAGAACTATATTGAAACCGTCTGGGGCCGCGGCTATGTGCTGCGCAATCCGGTCGAGGACTCCGATCACGCGGAAAATGCCGCCTGAACGCAGGTTGACCTGAAAGCATGACCAAAAAGTCCCGGGGATTCCTCCGGGGCTTTTTTTAATCCAGTGTCTGGCGGAACCGGGAAATGGCGATGGTCATGGCGATAACGGTAAAAACGCCAATTGCCAGCGTTTCGAAGACCAGATCATCCATCACCGCCCCCTTGAGCATGATGCCGCGCACAATGCGGATATAATGGGTCAGCGGTAAAATCTCCCCGATATGCTGCGCCCAGACCGGCATGCCCCGGAACGGAAAGGCAAAGCCCGACATGATGATATTGGGCAGGAAGAACATGAACGACATCTGCACCGCCTGAAGCTGGTTGCGTGCCAGCGTGGAAAAGGTATAGCCCACCGCCAGGTTGGCCATGATGAACAGGCTCGACAACACCAGCAGCAACCACAAGGACCCGCGTATGGGCACTTCAAACAGGTAATACCCGGCCAGCAGGATAATCGCCATCTGGACAAAACCAACCACCACGAAAGGCAGGATCTTGCCGATCATGATCTCGATCCGGCTCAGCGGCATCACCAGCAGCCCCTCCATGGTCCCCTGCTCATATTCGCGGGTTACCGCTTGCGAGGTGAAAATCAGCATGGTCATGGTCAGGATGATACCCAGCAGTCCCGGCACGATATTGAGCGGGGTTTTGACCGCCGGGTTATAGCGCCGGTGCACCCGGATCTCAAAAACTGCGTCCGGTGGCCCTGTTGCTCCGCCAGGCCCGCGCAGCTCACGGGCAAATAGACGCGATTGCAGCCCCTCAAGGGCCGAAATCGCGCTGCCCGTCGTGGCCGGGTCCGTGGCATCGGCGATCACCAGCAAGGCCGGTTTCACCCGGCGATGGATATCGCGGCCAAAATCAACCGGGATCTGTATCCCGAACTGAACCGCCCCGGAACGGATCAGGTAATCCAGCTCCGTCTCGTTTTTGGCATTGCGAACGACCCGGAAATACCCGGTAGCCTTGAGCGCGCCCACGAAAGCGCGCGCCATTGCCGAATGGTCCTGCACCAGCAGCGCGGTGGGCAGATCGCGCGGCGTGACATTGATCGCATAGCCAAACAGCACAAGCTGCATGGCGGGGATGGAAATAATCATCGCCAGGGTCATATGATCCCGGCGCAACTGGATAAACTCCTTGGTAATCAGCGCCGCCAGCCGGTGCAGGGACCAGCGCGAGCGCCGCCGGTTTTGCCGCCGGAGGCTCATGTCTTTTTCCCCATAAGCTGGATAAACACATCTTCCAGGGAAGGCTCCGTCTTCCGCCACTCAAGCGCCGAACGGTCCATGAAGGGCGCCAGCGCCGCTTCAAGTTTCTCCCGGTCATGGCCGCTGACATGCAAGCTGGCGCCAAATCTTGTAACAATATCAACACCCTCTTGCTCCCGAAGCGCCACGGCCAGTTCACCCAGCCCCGCACCGGCAACCACCCAGCTTGAGAGATTTGAGCGCCCAACAACCTCTTTAAGGGTTCCATGGGTAAGAATTCTCCCGTTCAGGATAAAGGCCAGTTCCGAACAGCGCTCCGCCTCATCCATGTAATGGGTGGATACCAGAACCGTAATCCCACTCTGGGTAAGAGTATGAATCTGGTTCCAGAATTCACGCCGCGCCCGCGGATCAACCCCCGCCGTGGGTTCATCCAGAAGCAGCAATTTGGGGTCATGCAAAAGACAAGAAGCCAGCGCCAGGCGCTGTTTCCACCCCCCCGACAAGGTCGCGGCGAGCTGATTGGAGCGGTGTTGCAGTCCCATGCGGAGCAAGGTCTCATCAACTTTCTTCCGGGCCTTGGGGATATTGTAAACCCCGGCAACAAAATCGAGATTCTCGCGCACCGAAAGATCCTGGTAGAGTGAAAAATGCTGGGTCATGTACCCCAAATTGGGTTTGATATTCACCGAGTCCCGAATATCAAATCCCAGGCAGCTTCCCGCCCCCTCATCCGGGGTCAACAAGCCGCAGATCAGGCGCATGGTCGTTGTCTTCCCCGAGCCATTGGGCCCCAAAAACCCGTAAACATGCCCCTTGCGGATGCGGATCGAAACATGATCGACAACCATTTTGATCCCAAAAGACTTGGTCAGCCCCTTAACATCGATTACGGGAGGGCGCTCCACCTCTTCAGGAAAAGCATCATTTTGCGGCAAAACCTCCGCCGCACTCATTTTTTCTCACTCCGGGCAGCCGCCTGCCTCACCGTAACCGGCTGCCCCGGCGCCAACCCGGCGGCATCCTCAAGCCGGGCTTCGATGCGAAACACCAGCTTGGCGCGTTCAACGGGGCCAAAGATAACCGGCGGCGTATATTCTGCGTCCCGCGCGATAAAGCTGACCCGCGCCACCAGGTGCTCCTGGCAATTATCACAAATGATTTCAACCCTTTCCCCTTTTTGCAAAAGTGCTCGCTGGCGTTCCGGCACGAAGAACAGGGCCTTGAGTTTCCCATCCGGTAAAATCGAGACAACCGGCTGCCCGGCGCTTATCACCTCGCCGGTGCGGAAAAACACCTCCTGCACTTCGCCTGGAACAGGCGCGTGAACGGTGAGCTTTTGAAGAACAATCCGGGCTTGCTGTTGCGCCGCTTCAGCAATTTTCAACTCCGCCTCGGCCGCGGCAATCACGCGCCGCCGGGCGGGCAGCCTGGCCAGCACGATTTGCCGCCGGATTTCATCGCGCGCCGCCTTGGCCTTCAAAAACCGGGTTCGCGCCAGATCAAACTTCTCCTTCGCCGCCACCTTGCGGCGATAAAGGTCTTCAAGGCGTCTCAGTTCAAGAACTGCCAGATCAAGATCGGCCTGGAAACGCCTTTGCGTGGCGCGCAAAATATCAATTTTTTCAGGTCGCTGCTGTGCAGCCCCAAGATTGTCAAGCTGGGCCCGGGCCTTCAGTAAAGCCGCGGTCCGTTCCGCCAGGCGCGCCTTGGCAAGATCATGCTCAAGAGCAAACAGGACAGCTCCTTTTGCAACCCGTTCTCCTTCAGCAACATCAAGCCGGGAAATCCGCCCGCTCTGCTCAGCGCCAACCAGAACAAACTGACCCTCCAGATAACCTTGATACATAGCTGAAGATTCAGCCGCAGGATGCGCGTTATGATATTCATAAGCGGCAAACCCCGCGATGGCGGTCACGATCAGGACAGGTAAAAATTTACGGCCCAACGTATATCCCCCGCAAACGAGAGTGAAGTTGCCATCTTGAAAAGACAGCTCAAATCTCACTATACGCCCAAATCCTTGCTCCCTTAAGGATTAATTCCCACGCCTGCACTACCCGGTAACAAAACCGCCAGTTGCAAGGCAGCGTTTTTTCAGGGGGGTTACCTGAAACCGCCCAGCCGGTAAACCTTCCAGGCCAGGGACGGGGCGCCCAAAATGGGATGATTGCGCTGAAATGGCGTGGGGGTGACCTTTACACCGGAATGGCGGGCAACTTTCCAAAGCAGGTAATCAATACCGCCCTTGAAGGTGAATGCAGCTTTGAGCAGGCGTGCGGTGGCGTAAAGCCGGCCGGTTATACGGCGCGTGTGCCAGCGTTT
>CAZHLV010000085.1:0-71976 GCA_964533415.1 uncultured Hyphomicrobiales bacterium | reverse complement strand
CAGCGATACGCTGAGCTATGCGTCCGACACCGCCGGGGTGACGGTGAATATTGCCACCAATACCGCGAGCGGCGGTGATGCGGCGAGTGATACCATCTCGGGCTTTGAAAATCTTACCGGTGGTTCGGGGGCCGATACGCTTACAGCTGCGGCAGCAGGTTCAACACTGGTTGGCAATGCCGGTAATGATACGCTCTACGGCTCTGCCAATAGCGATAATATGAGCGGTGATGCAGGCAATGATACCCTGGTTGGCAGCGCCGGCGCGGATGTGCTTTCGGGCGGTGCGGATGTCGATACGCTGAACTATTTCATGGATACGGTTGGTGTGACGGTGAATATTGCCACCAATACGGCCTCTGGCGGCTATGCGGCGGGTGATACGATCTCGGGCTTTGAGAACCTGGTTGGTGGTTCGGGAGCCGATACGCTGACGGCTGCGGCGACGGGCTCTACGCTGACCGGCAATGATGGTGCTGATATCCTGAATGGTGCGGCCGGGGCCGATACGCTTTACGGCGATGCGGGTAATGATACGCTCAGCGGCGGCGCTGGCGGCGATACGCTCAGCGGCGGCGCGGATACCGATACGTTGAGTTATGCTTCTGATACAACGGGCGTTAATGTTGATATTGCCAATAACACGGCGAGCGGCGGTGATGCGGCGGGTGATGTTATCTCGGGCTTTGAGAATCTTACCGGTGGTTCGGGCAATGATATCCTGACCGGCACGGCGGGCGTCAATGTGATTGATGGCGGCAGCGGGGATGACACCATAAATGGCGGGGCGGGTGGTGATACGCTCAGCGGCGGCGCGGGCGCCGGGGATACGCTGAGCTATGATGGTTCCGCCTCGGGAGTAACCGTTAATCTGGCCACCAATGCGGTGAGCGGCGGTGATGCGGCGGGTGATACCATCTCGGGCTTTGAACATGTCTTTGGTTCATCTTCTGCCGATACGCTGACCGGTGATGCGGGCGCCAATACCTTCACCGGCAATGGCGGCGCGGATGTGCTGGACGGGGCTGGCGGGGATGACCTGTTTATCATGGATGAAACCTCGCTCAATCTGGGCGGTACGGCAATTGATGGCGGTACGGGAAGTGATACACTTGAGCTTGCCGCCAATTCAGGTGCGGTTGACGAGGCGGGGATGATGGATGTGCTCTCGAATATGGAGATTCTTGATTTCACCAACGCCAATGTGACGGCTACTTTGAACCTTTCAGCGCTGGAAATCCAGAATGTGACGGATAGCAATAATGTCCTGGAGCTTCATGTGGATGGTGACGAGACCATCACGATTGATGAACCGGTGGCCAATTATGATACCGTAACGGCAGGAAATACGACGACTTACACCATCTATGATGATGCCGCGCATACAAATGAGCTGGCGCAGTTGCTGGTCGTTTCGTGATGCCTGGTCTTGTAGGCCGCCATTTCGGGGGCTTACCGGAGTGCTTTTTCGCTGATCTTGCTGATCGGGGTGACCAGATATTCAAGGATTGAATGTTTGCCGGTAAGAATATCGACCTCGGCCATCATGCCGGGAACCACCGGTTTGTCCTTGCCGAAATCCGATGTCGTGGCTTCCAGCCGCACCCGGAAATAGGGGCGGCCCTGTTCGTCTTTCAGGGCATCGGATGAAATATCGGTGATTTTGCCGCGCAGCCCGCCATAGATGGAGTAGTCATAGGCGCTGACCTTGACGACGCCGGGCAGGCCGGGCCAGATCTCGGCGCGATCCTTGGGCGAGAGCTTGACTTCAACGGCAATGGACTTGTCTGCCGGGACGATCTGGGCCAGATCCTGGCCTGATTTCACCACGCCGCCAATGGTTGTGACAAACATCTTGTTAACCGTGCCGCTGATGGGGGCGCGTACGTCGGAGCGCTGTTTGCGGTCTTTCAGGGCGGTCACCGATTCCTTCAACTTGGCGATGGCGAGAAGCACGTCGGTGCGTTCCTTTTCAGCTTCGGAGCGGAATCGCAAGATGACTTCATTGCGGCGGCGCTTGACCTCGCTCAAGCTGGATCTGGTTTTGGGAATCTGGTATTTCAGGTCGCTGATCTTGGTTTCGAGGCGCTGCAAGGTGGTCTGGTTTTTCAACAGGTCATTTTTTGAAACTGCACCCATTTTCACCAGTGGCTTGAGGCTTTCCACCTGTTCACTCACCAAGGTGCGTTCGCGGGTGATATTGGTCAGGCGGGTGTTGCGTTCCGCCAGTTCCAGTTCTCGCTGGCGGACCTGGTCGTTGAGGATCAGAAGCTGTTCTTTCAGATTGACCTGGCGGCTTTTGAACAGGCGGCGCTCATTTTCAACCAGTTCGGGAAACTGTTTTTCCAGTTCGGGAGGGACCTTGATGCTTGTCAACCCCTTCGATTCAGCCAGAAGCCGGGCGAGTTGGACCTGCTTGGCTTTCATTTCAAGCTGGGCTCTGGAGTATTCGGCTCTTGAGAACGAGTTTTCAATGCGCAGCAGAATGTCGCCCTTTTTAACCCGGTCACCTTCCCCGACAAGAATTTCCGAGACGATCCCGCCTTCAAAATGTTGAACCATCTGGTTGTTCTGGGTCGGAACAATGCGGCCTGAACCGCGGGTGACGGTGTCGAGCTTGACCAGGGCTGACCACGTGATGAAGGCAAAAACGCCAAGGCAGGCGGCAATCAAAAAGGTGCGGTGGGCATCCTTGGCGATAGTGTCGCATTGCCGGGGAAAGGGGATTCCGGAATCGGATGAAGCCCCGCCATGGGCCGGATTCGGGGCTGGGGGATAGGTACCCATTTTACTGATATTCCACTTACTCCAGATACTCTTCATGCCAGATAACGGTACAGACGTTTAGAAAGCCTTAATGATGATTATCCAATTATAGGGGGATGTCATTTAAAGGTGAGTCGGCGCTGTTTTGCCAATCGCCCCATTTTGGGAAAAATCATGCCCAGTTCGGCCACGCAAAAAATACCCCATCCGGAAACCGAGTCACGCGAAACTGCGGGCGATGTTGTGGTCAAGCTCAAATCCTCTGGTTCTGATGTAGGGAAAAACCTGGCTTGTGATACTAGCGGCGCGCATGTGCTTGGCGAAATTCGCCGCCTTGCCGTGGACTGGTACGGGGTTGCGGCGGGCGATCTTTTCCAGCTTCAGGTGGCGGATATTCAGGGCATGCCCACGCCCGAGGCCTTGTCGGCGAGCTGTGATGAGGTTGGCCTGAATGTCCGATATGAGGAATGCAAGCTTTCCCGTTTGAAAGATAAAGATTTCCCCTGTGTCCTGCTGCTCAAGGACGGGTCTGGCTATCTGGTTTCGCGGCTGATCGAACCGGCCCGGTTCGAGGTTGACCTGGCGGGCCGTAAAACGATCATGGGCATGGGAGAACTGAAGGCAAGGTATTCCGGCATTCTCTTGCGGGTGCAGCCCAAGGATGAGCCGGAAATCAGTGTGTCATCCGATCAGCAGGAGAAATCTGAGTCGAAAACAGAGTCGAGCAGCGTTATCAAGAGCGTGGTTGATTACACCTTCCGGCACAACAAGGGGCTTTTGTGGCAGCTTGCGCTGGCGGCGGGGCTGAGCAATATTTTCCTGGTTCTGCTGCCGCTGTTCATCATGGCGGTTTATGACCGGGTGATCCCGCATCTGGCCATGGAAACCTTGTGGGCGCTATCTATCGGGGTCGGCATTGCCTTGCTGCTTGATCTGGCGGTGCGGGTGGTGCGGCTCAAGCTTCTTGATGCGATCGGGCTTTCCACGAGCAATGCCCTGCAAGCCCGGCTTTTCCGGCGTCTTACGCGCTTGCAGCTTAAAGATGCGCCGCGCACCGCCGGGGGGCTGGCCTCTGCTGTGGGGGAGCTTGAGGTCATGTGCCAGACCGTGCCGCAGCTTTTCGTGGCGCTTCTGGTTGATCTGCCATTTTTTTTGATCCTGCTGGTTTTGCTGTATTTTATCGGCAATGCGGTGGTTATCGGTCCGCTGATTGGTGTTTCCCTGATTGCGGCTGTGAATTTGTTTGGATATCTGGGATCGCGCCATGCCAGCAGATCAATTGCCCACCTGGCGCATAAAAAAGCCAATATGCTGATTGAAGCTGTTGGTTCCCTGGAGGTGGTCAAAAGCACCACCTCGGAAAACCAGCTCCTGCGCAAATGGGAAAGGCTGATTGATTCCAGTGCCTATTCAACCCATTCGGGGCGCTTGTATCAGGGGTTTTCAACCCAGTTCACCATCATCATTTCGCAAGCAACAATTGTTCTTACACTTGTTCTTGGGGTTTACCAGTTGCGCGAGGGGAATATCACGGTTGGCGCCCTGGCGGCCTCGACCTTGCTGGTGGGACGAGCGATCTCGCCTATCGGCAACCTGATTACCCTGTTGGTTCGCGGATTTCATTTCAAGCATACCTCGCAGAGCATTCAGCTTGTCAACGCCGCGGCCATGGAGACCTCGGGAGACCGCAGCCAGGTTCCTTCCGCCGGGTTCAAGGGGCGTATTGATTGCCGCAATATCGAGTTTACCTATCCTGGTGAGCCCTCCCCCATCTTGAAAGATATCAACCTGACCATCAAGCCGGGGGAGAAGGTCGGGGTGATCGGGCGTATCGGTTGCGGCAAGAGCACGTTTATCCGCCTTATCCCGCGGTTTTATGAAGCCACATCGGGGGCCATGCTGCTCGATGGACATGATATAAGGCAATATTCGCCGCAGCGTATCCGCCGCCATGTGGGCTATATGCCCCAGGATTACGCCCTGTTTAATGATACGCTGCGGGAAAATATCTGTTTTGGCATGGATGACGTTCCTGAAGCGGCTTTTGAAAACGCGGTCAGCGTTGCGGGCGTCAAGGACTTCGCCGCCCGTAATCCCAATGGCTATGGCATGCAGGTGGGACCGGGCGGGGAGCGGCTTTCAGGCGGGGAACGCCAGGCGGTGGTTCTGGCGCGGACCTTGCTGCGGGATCCCAAGATCCTCATCCTGGATGAGCCGAGCTCGGCCATGGATAATACCCTGGAGCGCCGCCTTCTGGAAAATCTGCGATCCGAAATCCAGGGGCGGACCTTGATTCTGGCAACCCACAGGGCGCCTCTTCTGGCGCTGGTGGACAGGATTATCTGGCTTGACGGGGGCCGGGTGATTGCCGATGGGCCGCGTGATGAGGTTTTGAAAAGCCTTGAAGGGTAAATAATCGTCAATCTATCTGTGCCAGACTGTGGCCTGAAATCTGGTTTTGGCAGCGGTATGGGTATCGCCGTGTTTTGCAAAGCCCAGGTTCAGGGTAAAAAGGGTATGAGGGGCGGGGCCTTTGGCGCGCAAAGCACAGGCAGAAGAAAACTACTGGCCAGGATTCGTGGATGCGTTGTCCACGATCGTGATGGTCATCACCTTCTTGCTGATCCTTCTCAGTATCGTGATTTTCGTTCTCTCCCAGAATACCGCCAAGCGGGCCATTGATGATGCGCAGGCCAAGAGCGGGGCTGGCCAGGTCAAGGTTGAAACGAAATCAACTGCCGAAGCGCAGGCCAGGCGCAAATCGGAAGCTCAAAAGAAAACCACGGCCAAGGCGCAAAAAAAGGTGCAGAGCGCACAGAAATCCCAAAGTAAATCCCAGTCCAAGGCGCAAAGCATGGCCAAGGCCCAAAGCAAAGCCCAAAGCCAGGCCAAGGCCCAAAGCAAAGCGCAAAGCATGGCCAAGGCCCAGAGTAAAGCCCAAAGCCAAGCCAAGGCCCAGAGTAAAGCCCAAAGCCAGGCCAAGGCCCAGAGTAAATCTCAAAGTCAGGCCAAGGCCAGCCGTCAAAGTTCGCAAAAGAGCGAGATGAGGGTTGCGCAGGAAAAAGAGGAAACCAATACCACGGCGGGGCAATTCAAGCCGAGGGAAGGCAAGCGCCTGACACAGGCGGAAAAAGTGGAGAGCAAGGACAAACTTGAAGTGCGCAGCCGGGCGGCGGTGGATGAAAAACGTATCGTCATTGCCCCGGAAGAAAAACCCAAGGAAAAGGAGAAAATCAAGGTTGTTACCTCCAAATCCCTGCTCACCCTGGAGTTTCCTCCGTCCAATGTGAAGATTGATGAGGCTTCCGTAAAGGCTGTCCAGAGCTATTTGTCATCCAGTGCAGATATCAAGGCGGAGGGCAAGATCGAGATCCGTTCCTTTGCCAATTCCACGGTGGGCTCAATCAGTGAGGCGCGGCGGCTGGCCTATTACCGGGCCATGGCTACCCGTAACCAGTTGTTGAAGGGCGGGGTTGATCCAAAACGGATTTCCATCCGGATTCGTGAAACCACGGTGAAGGAGGAGCAGGATTTGGTGAAGGTTTACCTCAAGCCCTGACAGGGCAGTGGGGCGCCCGGATTTGGCCTGCCGGCTTTATTGCGTTGCTCCTTGATGCCAGACCCGGTCAAAACCGGCCTTCATTAGCGGCGTCTTAACCTAAAATTGAATAATGCGGCCTAACGTTTTCCTGCCTCTTGTCGGATTTGTCCGGCGGGCGTGCAATCGCAAAAGCTCTGTTGTTCATGTTACAGGTCGAATATCAGGTATGAAAAAAGAAATTCGAACACAAATCTACCGCATGACCGGGGTGTTTCTCATCTTGTGCGCCTTTGCCCTGTGGCAATATGAATTTGTGATCCGGGCGGTCAATTCCAACGTGTTGCTGAACATGACCATTATCGGCACCTTTATCTTTGGCGTTATCGTCCTTTATAGAAATGTCTTCAGCCTGGGTAACGAGGTTGCCGCCTTCAAGTCTCTTGAAGAGAGCTATGACGATGTGCGCAATGGCCGGGCGCAGTCTGATATTGATCCGCATTGGCGCTTGCGCCGGTGCCGTGAGCCGGGGATCGTGTTCAGGAAACCCAAGATTCTTGGTGAGGCTTATAATCTTGTTGCCGAACAGGTGGCGAGAAAGGGCAAGATCGCCATTGATCCTTCGACCATGTCCACCCTGCTGGAAGGGGTGGATGTGCGTTTTGATGACCAGCGTTCGCTGGTCACCTATGTTACGGGCATCCTGGTCATGCTTGGCCTTATCGGGACCTTTATCGGCCTGATGGCGACGCTTGCCTCGGTGGGTGATATTATCGGCGGCCTTGATCTTTCCGGCGGCGGTGGATCGGGCGTTATCCAGACGCTTATGGATAATCTGAAAAAACCGCTCAAGGGTATGGCGACGGGGTTTAGTTCCTCGTTGTTCGGGCTGGTGAACTCGCTGGTGCTTGGCATCATGACGCGTTTTGCGACCCAGGCCTCGGGCGTCCTGACATCCAATTTTGAAAGCTGGCTCGGCGGAGTCGCCAATCTTGATGGCGATGACCTGGAAGGGTATGGCGCTGGTGGCGAGGGAGCCGGGGCGCAAGGTGCAGGCGGCGGGCTTGGCATGGAAGCCAACCAGTTGCGCTTGTTGTTCCGGGTTGCCCGGTTTTCGGTGTCTTCCAGTTCGCGGGTCGCCAAGACGCTGGAAATGCAAAGCAAGGAGCTTGAGAAGCTTGAAAAAGAGCAATATGAAAACCGCGTTCTGCTTTCACAAATGGCCCAGAGCGTTGAGAAAATTACCTCGCAACAGGCTCATTTTGCCTATTTTCTTGACAAGACAGCCGATACGCTGAGCTCTTTCAATGATATGGCGGCGCTTTTGCACAATGTGGATGAGAGTATGACAAAGCGGTTTCAGCAAGTTTCGGCTTCCCTGCATCAGGTTAACCGCACCATGAGCACGCTTTCCCATGAGGTGAGGGAGGTTGCTGCCGGTCCTGTGCCGGGTGATGACGAGGTAACCCAGCTTGCCAACCAGCTTGATGGTCTTATCCAGGTCAGCCATCTGAGCCCTGAAGACACAAGGGATCTGAAAACACTGGCCAAGCTGTACAAGGAATACCAGTTTCCCCTGGAGCGTTTGCACGACAAGGCCAAGGTCTGTGAAACGGCTGGTGAACCGGTTAATCGGCAGCCGGACCCTGATCGGCAAATGGCGGTAAATGCCCAGAGCGTTCGCAGATAAGGCAGGATTGCGCAATGAAGTTTCCAACCCAGTCCCTGAGTTCCAAATTACCGTTTTTCCGGCCCAAGAAAGCGCCGTCCCGGCGCCATGTCCGGCATGAATGTTTTGCACCTGGAGCACTGACCTTTGTGGACCGATCTTTTTCGCTTGAGGGGGCGATTACCGAGCTGTCTCTTGGCGGGCTCAAATTCCGCCCCGGAACCGTTTATATCCTCAACCGGACCGGTGAGGTTGTCACCGTGTTGATCGGCGATCGGCATGTTTCGGGGAAAATTATGAATGCGAATCCGAGTGGCTACGGGATTTTGCTGTTTGATGAACTCGAAGAAGAATTTGTCGATAAATTCATTGCCGAGAACAACCTCGATGAACATTACGCCTTGTTAAAACCCGCACAGGGCGTAGCATAACCGGGTGCTCAGAGCTTTTTCCGGGCTATCTTTTTCTGCTTCGGATCGGCAATCAGCTTGCGGTAGATTTCAACCCGGTCGCCATCGTTTAATTGCTGGTCGAGCTTGGCGAGGCGGCCGAATATGCCGGTGCGGTTGGTGTTCAGGTCGATCTCCGGAAAATCTTTCAGTATGCCTGAATTTTCAATCGCCTCGCGGACGGTTGCGCCTTCGGGGATGTCGAGTTCAAGCCACTCGCTTTTGTCTTTCCGGGCATAGGCTACGGAGATTTTCAATTTGCGGCCTCTTCAACTTCGGCAGGCAAGACGGGATCTTTCGGGGTCAGTGCGCCGGGGATCATTTTTTCAAGAAATTTATCGAAAATGCGCCGGAAGGCAATCAGGAAACCAAGGGCAATAAATCCGCCCGGCGGCAAGACAAACAGCAAGAATCCCTTGTAGTCGGGGATCAGGGTCATTTCCATGAAGGAAAAATGCGGTCCAAGGAGAAGCGAGGCATTGGCAAACAGGGTTCCGGAGCCAAGAATCTCGCGGATAGCGCCGAGTGAAACCAGTGCGATGGTGAAACCGATGCCCATGAACAGGCCGTCAACAAAGGCCGGCAGGATCCAGTTGCGCGAAGCAAAAATCTCGGCGCGGCCCAAGATGGCGCAGTTGGTGACGATCAACGGGATGAACAGCCCCAGAACCTTGTACATTTCATGCATCCAGGCATTCATGCCCATTTCCACGAGAGTTACCAGGGTGGCGATAATCAGGACAAGGGCGGGAATGCGGATTTCATGGGTGATGAAGTGACGCCAGATGGAGACGGTCACGCCTGAAGAGGCCAGAACGGCGGTTGTCGCAATGCCCATGCCCAGACCATTGGTGGCGGTGTCGGTGACCGCCATGAGCGGGCAGAGGGCCAGAAGCTGGGTAAAGACGATATTGTTGGTCCAGAAGCCGTCCATGGCGATACGTTTGTAATTCACACTCATCTTGGCTCACCTTTTGTGCTGCGACGCAAAGTTTTACGCTGGGCCTTGAAAAACTCCAGGCCTTCACGCACCGCCTTGACCACGGCGCGCGGCGTGATGGTGGCGCCGGAAAGCTGATCGAATGCGCCGCCATCCTTCTTGACTTTCCATTGATCGGGCGGGGGGGAGCCGAGAGACTTGCCGTCAAAATTGAAGATCCAGTTGCTTTTGCGCTCGTTGATCTTGTCGCCAAGTCCGGGGGTTTCTGTGTGGGAAAGCACCCGCACCCCTAAAATGCGCCCATCGGCGTCAATCCCCATGAGCAGGGTAATCTTGCCGTTATAGCCGCGCCCGCTTACCTCGAAGGCCACCCCGGCGAGCTTACCGCCGCGCCGGGCAAGGTAAACCAGGCGAGGGGGGTGCTGGCCATCTTGCCGGATTTCGATCTTGTCGCGCCACATGTCGTTGTCGTGCAGGCTGGCCGGGATCACCTGTTCCAGGGAGTGTTTTAAATCCTCAATATGGCGCTGCTTGATGGCCCCGGAGGTAACCTTGTCGCCAAGGATCAGCAAGACGGCAGAGATCAGGGCAAAACCGGCCAGAAGGGCGGCATGAAACAGGGGATTGTGCCCGTGTTTGTTTTTAATTGAATCAAACATCACTCACCCCCCTCAAGACCGCTCTGGCGGATCGAGCGGCTCGCCCTTGCGGGTGCGGCCATAGATGCGCGGTTTGACGTAATAATCAATTACCGGGGTAAGGGCGTTCATCAGCAAAATGGAGAACGCCACCCCTTCGGGGAAAGCCGCCCAGCTGCGGATCACGAAAACCAGTGCGCCGCACCCGGCCCCGAAGATCATGCGTCCGGTGCGGGTGGAAGGGACGGTAACATAATCGGTGGCGATGAAAAACGCCCCGAGCATGAAGGCCCCGGTGAGAAGCTGATATATGGGATCCGGGTATTTTTCCGGGGATATCAGGTGGAAAATACCGGCCAGCAGGATCATCGCGGCGATCATGGAGGCCGGGGTATGCCAGGTGATGATGCGTTTATAGACCAGGAACAGGCCGCCAAGCAGGATCAGCAGTGCCGAGACTTCGCCCATGGAGCCGTTGGCGGTGCCCAGAAACAGGCTCAAGGGATTATAGGCCTTGTCCAGGACTTCACTCAGAGGCAGTCCCCGGGAAATCTCCATGCGTACAAAACCCAGCACTGAAGGGCTGCTGAGGGCATCGTAATTGACGCCGGAGGCCAGAAAAATGCGCAGGCCCTCAATAAAACCGGGCGCGGCGTCACTGAAAAGCGGGCGGGCATTGACGAAGCGGGTCATTTCCAGCGGGAAGGAGACCAGCAGCATGACGCGCGCCACCATGGCCGGGTTAAAGACATTCTGGCCGATTCCGCCAAAAATCTGCTTGCCGATGACAATGGCGATAAGCGCCCCGGAAACGCCGATCCACCACGGCGCCCAGGGCGGCAGGGTGAGGGCCACGATCCAGGCGCTTAAAATGGCCGAACCATCGGCCAGATGCAGCCGGACCGGTTTTTTGGCGATCATCAGGCAAAGGGCTTCGGCCACAATGGCGGTTGCAATCGTGGTGACAAACAGGAATATGGCCGGCCAGCCAAACTGGTAAAGGCCAAGCAGGGTGGCTGGTGAAAGCGCCAGCATGACCAGCGTCATGGTGCGGGTCACGCTGGAATTGGCATGGGTATAAGGGGCGCTGGGGAGCATTTTCATGATGCGTTTTGCTCCTCTTTTTCCTTGGCTGCGGCTGCCGCGGCGGCCTTGGCCCGCTTTTCCGCCATGCGGGCCTTGCGGGCTTCGCGGGCGGCCTGTTTTTCCGCCTCGATCCGCGCCAGCCTTTGTTCATGCTGTTCGGCAAGGGCTTTCATCTTGTCCTGATGCGCCTTTATGCGGCGCGCTTCGGCAAGCGCGCCCCTTGCGTAGTTGAAATATTGCACCAGCGGGATATGAGACGGGCAGACATAGGCGCAGGCGCCGCACAAGATGCAGTCATTGAGACCAATATCGGCGGCCGCATCGAGCTTGTCGCGGGAAATGCGAAATGACATTTCCTGGGGTTGCAGGCCGCAGGGGCAGGCGGTGACACAGGCGGCGCAGCGGATGCAGGGCAGGCGTGCGCCGGGGTTGGTTTCGTTGCGGGTAAGGGCGAGAATGCCATTCGTGCCCTTGATGACCGGGGCGCGGGGATCATGCAGGGGAACCCCCATCATCGGGCCGCCCAGCAAGGTAACTTCCGGCTCGGAGGCAAAACCGCCCGCCTGAGCGATCAGATCGGCGACCGGGGTGCCGAGCAAAACCCGGTAATTGCCCGGATTGGCCATGGCTCCGCCGCTCAGCGTGACGATACGAGAGATCAGCGGGCGGCCAAGGCGCACCGCTTCATGGATGGCGAAAATGGTGGCCACATTGTGCATGAGCACGCCGATATCGGCGGGCAGCTTGCGGGCCGGGGTCTCGATGCCGGTGATTACTTCAATAAGGTGTTTTTCCGAACCCATGGGGTAGCGGGCCGGGACATTGACCACTTCAACCGGGCTTCCCGCGGCTATGGCGGCGCGCAGGGCTTTTGTCGCTTCGGGCTTGTTGTCTTCAATCGCGATAATCGCCCGGGGAATGCCGGTTGTTTGCAGGATAATGGTGATACCGTCGAGAATATCCCCGGCATGTTCACGCATGAGCCGGTCATCGGCGGTCAGGTAAGGCTCGCATTCCGCGCCGTTGACCACGAGGGTATGCAACTGATGTTCCACGCCAAGGGAAAGCTTGACCGAAGAGGGAAAGGCCGCGCCGCCCATACCGACTATACCGCTCTCACGCACTCGCGCAGCGATGGAATCCGGGTCAGCCGTTTGCGGGTCAAGGGCTGGCGGCAATTCGCACCATGTTTCCTTGCCATCGGGCTCCAGCGTTATGGTCAGGCCCGCCAGACCGGAAGGGTGCGGGGCGATGAAGTCGCTGACCGCGGTGACGATACCGGAAGTTGGCGCATGAACCGGGGCAGAAATGACCCCGTCGCTCTTGCCGATGAGCTGGCCCTTGCGGACATGCTCGCCTTCCTTGACGACGGGAATGGCCGGTTTGCCGATATGCTGGAGCAGGGGCAGGTGCAGGGCAGCAGGGATATCGGCATCCTGGATCTGTTTCTCGCTGGCCGGTTTTTTATGGTCGTGCGGGTGTACGCCGCCGCGTATGGAAAAAATCTTCATGATGCCAGGGACCTTTCCATGACCGGCATATCCGCCGCGCCGGGCTTGGGCCAGTGCCATGTGCCAAGGCTGGGGGGCTCGATATCCTTGGGAATCATCTTGATGCAATCCACCGGGCAAGCCTCGACGCATTTGTCGCAACCGGTGCAGGCTTCGGGAATCACCGTGTGCATGAGCTTGTTGGCGCCAATGATGGCATCGGTGCCGCAGACCTGGATACATTTGGTGCAGCCAATGCACTCGTCTTCAATAATCAGGGCAACTTCGGGCTGCTTGATTTCAAAGCCGGAGACATCAAAGGGGATTTGCAGCTTGTCGGCGAGGATTTCGATGATGGCGCTTCCGCCGGGTGGGCACAGGGTGATTTCCGCCTCGGCCTTGCTCAGGGCTTCAGCCGCGCCGCGGCAGCCGGGATAGCCGCACTGGCCGCATTGCAGACCCGGAAGGATGGATTCCAGGTCATCGGCCAGCGGGTTGCTTTCCACCCGCATGAGGCGTGCGGCAAGACTTAATGCGCCGCCCAGGACAAAGCCCATGATGGTGAGGCTGATGAATGCGCCGGTCATCTAGTTTGCCACCAATCCGGAAAAGCCCATGAAGGCCATGGATAACAGCCCGGCCGTGACAAACCCTATGGGTACGCCCTTGAAGGCTTCAGGAACATTGGAAAGTTCCAGCCGCTCCCGCAGCCCGGCAAAAACCAACATGACCAGCGTAAAGCCCAAAGCCGAGCCAAAGCCGAACAAAACGCTTTCGGTAAAGGTATGATCTTCCTGAACATTGAGCAGGGCTATGCCCAGAACCGCGCAGTTCGTGGTAATCAGCGGCAGGTAGATCCCCAGGACCTGATACAGGACGGGGGAGAATTTGCGGATGGCGATCTCGGTAAACTGCACCACCGCGGCAATCACCAGAATGAAGGTCAAGATGCGCAGGAACTCAAGCCCGAGCGGCTCCAGGAGATAGGTTTCCAGCAACCAGCTCGCCGAGGCCGCCAGGGTGAGCACAAAGGTGGTGGCCATTCCCATGCCCACGGCGGCGCCGTATTTGTTGGAGACCCCCATAAACGGGCAAAGCCCGAGAAAACGGACCAGAACAACATTGTTGACGAGGGCCGTTCCCAGAAGAATGATGAGAAATTTCTCCATGAAGCCTCGTAGCCTGTGCTAATATCGCGTGGATCAAGTTGTATTTGCATTGACTAATATACCAAAGCGGACAGAACAGGAATAGTTATGAAGGCTATAGGTCAACAAAAAGGGCAATATGCCGCGCCCCGTTCCGAAACGGCGCCTGCATCCTGAGCATGCCGGAATTTTCACAAGATTGCCTCACCCCCCTGCAAGATATGGTGGAATCCCATGCTGTTGTGCGCAGATATGATTCGCATTGGGCTTATTTGCAGGCCGAGCGCAAATCCACCTGCTCATCCTGTTCGGTGTCCCATGGGTGCGGCACGGCTTCGTTGGCTTCGCTTTTCAAGGATCGGGGCGTTGATCTGCGTATTGAAAATACCTTTGATGCGCGGGTGGGAGATCGTATCGTGATCGGGCTGTCTGACCATGCCCTGCTTGGCGCTTCGCTTCTTGCCTATATGGTGCCGCTGGCCGGGTTGCTCCTGGGGGCGGTTGCGGCTTCATCTGCCGGTTATGGAGGCGGTATTTCAGCAATTGCCGGTTTTGCCGGACTGGGTGCGGGGTTCTGGATCGGCTCGCGGTTGCGCGGGGCGAAGGGCAACCGCTTCAAACCGGTATTCTTGCGCCGCGCCGGGGAGTCTTATGCTGACCAGATCCGTTAGTTGCATCCTTGTTGGTCTCGTTTTTTTGCTGGTTGCCGGCGGGTGCAAGCAACCTGAATCTGAACTGCGCGAGAAACTTTATGTTTTTGGCACGATTGTCGAGATAACCATCCGCGATTCGGACAAGGCAACCGCGCGGGCGGCGCTGAAAGATGTCGGGTCTGAATTTCGCCATATGCACAAGGACTGGCATGCCTGGAAACCCGGTGAACTGAGTTCCCTGAATGCGGCGATAGCGGCGGGCAAATCGGTGCAAGTGAGTGATTTCCTGCTGCCGCTGCTGCTTCAGGCGCAGCGCTATGAACGGACAAGTGACGGGCTGTTTAACGCGGCAATCGGCGGGCTGGTGGCCGATTGGGGGTTTCATGACGATAACCTGCCCAAGGGCCGCGCGCCGCCCTATGAGGCGATCAGGGCCTGGGTGGCCTCAAGGCCAAAGGTGGCGGATCTGGTCATCAAGGGGCATGAGGTGTCTTCGCGCAATAAAGACGTGAGCCTTGATTTTGGCGGTTTTGCCAAGGGCGAGGCGCTGGACCGGGCGGTGATCCGGCTTAAAGCGCACGGGATCAGGAACGCGGTCCTCAACGCCGGCGGCGATCTCAACGTGATGGGGGTTCACTCTGACCGGCCATGGCGCGCCGGGATTCGCCATCCCAAGAACTGGGGCGTGATTGCCACCGTTGAGCTGAAACCCGGCGAGGTGCTTTATACTTCGGGCAATTACGAGCGCTTCCTTGAACATGAAGGGGTGCGTTATTCGCATATCATCGATCCGCGCACCGGCTGGCCGGTGAAGCATATTGTCTCGGCCAGCGTGATCGGAACCAGTGGCGCCGATGCCGATGCCGCCGCCACGGCGCTTTCGGTGGCCGGACCTGAAGACTGGTTCCGCATCGCCAAGCGCATGGGGGTGAGATATGCCATGCTGGTGGACGATCATGGCCGGATCTATCTCAACCCGGCCATGAAGGCGCGTATTCACCTGAAAGATGAAGAGAACAGCGTGGTTACGCTTAGCCCGCGTCTTTTTTGAGCAAGCCGCGGTTGATGAGCAACTCGGCGATCTGGACGGTGTTCAGGGCTGCGCCCTTGCGCAGGTTGTCCGAAACAACCCAGATGTTAAGGCCGTTTTCCACCGTTGCGTCCTCGCGGATGCGCGAAACGAAAGTGGCATAATCGCCAACGCATTCCACCGGGGTGACATAGCCGCCATCTTCGCGCTTGTCGATGACCATGCAGCCGGGAGCCTCGCGCAGGATCTCGCGGGCGCGATCCGGCGTGATCGGGTTTTCAAACTCGATATTGACCGCCTCGCCGTGGCCGACAAAGACCGGAACCCGCACCGCCGTGGCGCTGAGCCTGATATTGGGATCAAGCATTTTCTTGGTCTCCGCCATCAGCTTCCATTCTTCTTTCGTGTAGCCATCTTCCATGAACACGTCGATATGGGGGATGACGTTGAAAGCAATCTGCTTGGTGAAATTTTCCGGGCTTGGCGAATCGGTGACAAAGATGCCCTTGGTCTGGTTCCACAACTCGTCCATGGCGGCCTTGCCGGCGCCGGACACGGACTGGTAGGTGGAAATGACAACCCGCTTGATGGTGGCTTCGTCATGCAGGGGTTTCAGGGCCACGAGAAGTTGGGCGGTGGAGCAATTGGGGTTGGCGATGATGCCGCGCCTGGAAAATCCGGTGATATCATCCGGGTTGACTTCCGGCACGATCAGCGGAATGTCGCTGTCATAGCGCCAGGCGGAGGAGTTGTCGATTACCACGCAGCCTTGAGCGGCGATTTTCGGCGCCCATTCCTTCGAGATCGAGCCGCCGGCGGAAAGCAGGGCGATATCGGTGCCGGTGAAATCATAATTTTCCAGGTTCTGCACTTTCAGGGTTGTATCGCCAAAAGACACATCGCGGCCCTGAGAACGCGCCGAGGCCAGCGGGACAAGCTCATCGACCGGAAAGCCGCGTTCATCCAGAATGTTCATCATCTCGCGGCCGACATTTCCCGTCGCGCCAACAAGAGCAACCTTGTAACCCATTTTTCTCACTCCTGGTGGGGGTATCCCCGTTTTCTCCCTTCTGGTGCTTGCCCCTTGGGGCTTTGCCTCTTCCGCCTGCGGGGGAGAGGTTCCGAAGGAGAAAAGGTCAGGCTACGCGGTTTTGGTCCCGGTGCGTGTTTTGGCGGTTTTGCATGTTTTGATTTTGAACATAATCAGATCGCCCAAGGCCTGAAGTTTTCACAAGTTTTGCGGCGGCAAGCCGCATCCGCCCTTCAGGAGCATAATTCAGGCAGATTTGTCAAGGGCCAAGGTGGGCCTTGGAGCGGGCGCTTCCCGTATCACCTGGAAACCAGGGTGATACGGGATTATTCTTTATAGCCCGGATTACCGGTTCTGGCGGTTCTCGATCAGGTCATCCACCACATGCGGATCGGCAAGGGTCGAGGTGTCACCCAGGTTGGAAAAATCGTCCTCGGCGATTTTGCGCAGGATGCGGCGCATGATCTTGCCCGAACGGGTCTTGGGCAGGCCGGGGGCGAACTGCATCAGGTCCGGGGTGGCGATGGGGCCTATTTCCTTGCGCACCCAGTTGCGCAGCTCGGTTTTGAGCTCATCGGAAGGCTCCTCGCCCGCCAGCAGGGTGACATAGACATAGATGCCCTGCCCCTTGATGTCGTGGGGATAGCCGACAACCGCCGCCTCGGCGACCTTGGGATGCGCCACAAGGGCCGATTCGACCTCCGCCGTGCCCATGCGGTGGCCCGAGACATTGAGCACATCATCGACCCGGCCGGTGATCCAGTAATAGCCGTCCGCATCGCGGCGGCAGCCGTCGCCGGTGAAATACTTGCCGGGATAGGTGGAAAAATACGCCTCGATAAAGCGCTTGTGATCGCCGTAAAGGGTGCGCATCTGGCCCGGCCAGGACTGGGTGATGCATAAATTGCCGGAAGTCTCGCCTTCCAGAACATTGCCGTCGCCATCCACCAGTTCAGGCTTGATGCCGAAGAAGGGGCGGGTGGCGGAGCCCGGTTTGAGAGCTGTTGCGCCGGGCAGGGGGGTAATCATGATGCCGCCGGTCTCGGTCTGCCACCAGGTATCGACGATGGGGCAGCGTTTTTCACCCACCACGTTGTAATACCAGTTCCAGGCTTCGGGGTTGATCGGCTCGCCCACGGTGCCGAGCAGGCGCAGGCTGGCGCGGCTGGTCTTGGCCACCAGTTCGTTCCCGGCCCCCATCAGGGCGCGGATGGCGGTGGGGGCGGTGTAGAAAATATTGACGCTGTGCTTGTCGCAGACCTGCCAGAAACGCGAGGCGTTGGGATAATTCGGCACGCCCTCGAACATCAAGGTTGTCGCGCCATTGGCCAGCGGGCCATAAACGATATAGGAATGGCCGGTAATCCAGCCGACATCGGCGGTGCACCAGTAGATGTCGCCGTCGTGATAATCAAACACGTATTGATGGGTCATGGCGGCATAGACCAGGTAGCCACCGGTGGTATGAAGCACGCCCTTGGGCTTGCCGGTGGAGCCGGAGGTATAGAGGATGAACAGCGGGTCCTCGGCGTTCATCGGCTCGGGCGGGCAAACGGCGTCCACCTTTTCGGCGGCTTCGTGATACCAGGTATCGCGTTCGGGGTTGAAGGCCACATTGCCGCCGGTGGCCCTGATGCACAGGATTTTCTCATCGCCCTTGCATTTTTCCAGCGCCGCGTCGGCATTGGCTTTCAGCGGGATGACCTTGGCGCCGCGCAGGCCCTCATCGGCGGTGATGATGAGCTTGGAATCGCAATCGATAATGCGCCCGGCCAGCGAATCGGGCGAGAAGCCGCCAAAGACCACCGAATGCACCGCGCCGATGCGGGCGCAGGCCAGCATGGCATAGGCGGCCTCGGGGATCATCGGCATGTAGAGCGTGATCCGGTCGCCTTTTTTCGCGCCCATGGATTTTAAAACATTGGCGAAACGGCAGACATTTTCATGCAGCTCGTTATAGGTGATTTTCTTGTCCACCGAAGGGTCATCACCTTCCCAGATGATTGCTACCTGATCGCCGCGGGTTTCCAGGTGGCGGTCGATGCAGTTGGCGGAGACATTCAGCACGCCGTCTTCATACCACTTGATGGAGACATCGCCGGGGCCGTAAGAGGCGTTCTTGACTCTGGTGTAAGGGGTGATCCAGTCGAGACGCTTGCCCTCGCGGCCCCAGAAGGCATCCGGGTTTTCAATGCTCTCGCGGTACATCTGAAGATACTTGTCATTATCGGCAAAGGCGCGCTTTGCCCATTCGTCAGAGACCGGATAAACGTCAGACATGGAAATTCTCCCCCTTGGCATGTGATTTTGAAAATTTCGGCGCATTATGAGCGGGCTTTTATGAAACCGCAATATGGCTTTGGTTGAAGATTTTCAGATTGTCACGATTCTTCTCCTCCACAACCGGATTTGTACCGGGTTGAGCGGTTTTCCCTTGCAGGGGCCAGAGATGCACATCCCGTCATCAATGCAAAACCGGGCGCCATGTGTCGAGCACAGCAGGTGCTGCTTGTCCCGGGTCAGGAAACGGCCCGGAAAGGTCTCCAGCGGGGTGCCCTGATGGGGGCATGAATTTTCATAGGCGCGGAAGACATTGCCGTTGCGGGTGATGATGATATCCGCGCCGCCTCCAGGTTCAACACTGATGGCGCCGGGGTCGGGGATATCCTTGACCGCGCAAAGATATGTACCGGGGGGAACGGAAGACATCAAAACAACTCGCCGCCGGTCTTGCGCCCGGGATCGGGGAAATCCCGGTAGAGGGCGAATTTCACGGTTTTGATTTTGCGGGTAACTTCAAAATGCAACTTTTCGGCCTTGCCGGTCCGGCGGGCGGCAAGGGCAAAGGCTTCATCAAGGGCGGCCAGGGAGGCCGTTTCGATCATGATGTGAAATTCGCCCAGATCATCGGGGCCAAGCCCCAGCTTGCGGCGCATCAACCGCCAGGCCTCGATCATGCCCTCAGTTTTCAGGTGATCGAGCCAGTTGGCAAGAGCTTCGGCAAAGACCATGTCGGATGCTCCCTCCTTGAGGGTGCAGAAGATGTGATAGACATTCATTTTTATATTTTCCCGCTCTCGTTATTGTTGCGGCCCGAGCCTTCCTTCTCCCCACTATCCCCAGGGATTTTGTGAAGGATGGTGGCGGGGAGGAGTGGGACAGTGCTGATTCAAGAAGAAGATGGAGCACTCTAAAAAACAGGATTTGTTCAGGCTTGCCCCTCAGGCAGCATCGGAGCCCGGTTTGACAGCATTTCGGACCTTGAGGAAACGTATGGTTCTTTTGGCTCCGGTCGGGTCGATATCGTCGTATCGTTCGGCCAGACGATCTGCCTGTGAAAGCGGCAAATGCAGGCGTTTACAGCGCATCTCGCACAAGGCCCGAAAATGGCGTCGATCGATATCCAGAGACTTGCAAAGCAGGGAAATGGTTTCACTGTTGACCTGCAACAACGCATTTGCCGCCTGATCCTCGGGAATCCCGGAAAATACCGCCAGAACCAGCGCGCAATCCATGGGCCGGTTTTCTTTCGACAACACAACGATGACCTCGCCAAGGGAGCGCTCCCCCCGCCGGATTGCTGAAATCATGGCTTTGGCGCCGAGGCGTTTTTTGGCAATACCGATCTTGGCCACCGAGGTATCACGGGCAGCCTTGCTGATAACCTGTGTCAGCTCGCCGGTTTCATCCTGCATCATGGACAAAAGTAATTTCTGGGCATTTGGCGCGAGCAGCGGAAGCACGTTTTTTGCCGCTTCCAGAGACATGTCCCTGCGGCGGGAGAGATTGTCTTGAATCGTGTCATCATCCGGGGCGCGCTGGGCCAGCGAACCAAACCCCCAATCAGAAATCCGCGCCTTGTGGTTGCCAGAAACCGCGCGCAGAACCTCCAGTTCACCATGTTCAATCAGCGCATCGGTTACATCTTCATCAAGATCATGACGCTGCGAAATTGCCAGCCTGTGATCCATGCCCTGATCTCGCGCCAGGGTAACCAGATCTCCCGAAGTCAGGGTCGGCGAGCTTTCCAGGATCGGCTTGGCAACGCGAATGTCATCACTGGCCAGCTTGATGGCCAAATTTCGCGGTGCATTTTTATCAGTAGCAATTGTCGTGGACAGCGAGGCCCGGGCCTCAAGATCGGCATTACACAGCAGCCGCATCATGATTTCACCAAAAAGCTTCAGCTCCCGGTTGGAGTAAACCTCGGAACCTTGCACAAAATTATCGGCCACGCGGCCCATAAGCTCACGCCTCTTTTCACTTGAATTCTCGCGGGCCAGATCAACCAGGTCTTCCAAGTTCTTGCCACTTCATCTCAACATGACTTCCCAGACTATCAGCCTAGAAGCATAATTCTAAATTTTGGTAAATCGGTATGATATTACCTTTCCGGAAGGTTTTGCGAAGGCAGGGTTGAGCAATGCAAAATAAAATTGATGATTTCAGCAACCGCGATATAAAGGTCGGGTGGAATTTCTTGATCGATTTCAACCTGGGCCAGGGCTTGCGCCAGCAACGGGTTTTCTTCAATATCGACACCATGCTCGCGGGCAACAGCAAGAATCCGCTCGGCCATTTCCCCCTCGCCCTTGGCGCTAACCCGGGGCGTCCCACCAGGTTCATATTTCAGGGCAATAGCGGTTTTTGGATTTCCAGTTCTCATTGGATTTGGTCCATTATTGAACCAGGCTCAGGAGCTTTCACCTTCGGCAACCCTTTTTGAAAAGATATCCTCCCGGCTTCAAGGCCGCTGTCTTCAAGCGCGGCTTTCAACCATGCTTTTTGTGATTTGAACATGGCCAGGGTGTCATCATGCTGCGCCCACAAGTTGATCCGCACGGCTTCTCCCCGCAAACTCAGCGCCGCATGCACAGGTCCGGTTTGCGGAACATCCAGCGAAATCTGAACATTCCACTGCCTCTGTTCCACCGACCTCTCCCCCTTGGTTTCACTATCAATCCGGAACTGGGCAATAGCTGTTTCTTCACCCAGCTTGAGAGGAATTTCAAAATTCCATTCCGCTGCCCGCTGGAGGGCTGCATCATTGTGACTCGGCAAGGAGGCCGTTTGCAAAAGCGTAAGACGCGAAAGCGCCGCACGCGCCTCTCCCAGCAAGATTCGCCCGGCTTCGGGCAAGGCAGACCCGGTCTCCAGAACCGGCGAACGCGGTGGCTGGCCCTGCGGCATTCCTTGTTTGAATGGAGGAGAAAGCCGGGTTTGAGGCGCGGTGTGGGGCTGGGCCGTCTCGCCCAGCCAAGCCTTGAGCGCCCCGTTCAAACGCACAAGCGCCGATTTCAGATCCGCTCCAGCAGAAAACTCTCCGGCAGTTTTTCCCGCCAACCGGTTTTCCATGAAAATCCCGGACCCGGAGAATGCCTGCCGGATATCCGGACCCGATATTTTCCCTTGCCCGGAAAGGCGCAGGCCCAACAGGTTTTTCAATGCCTGCTGAACATTTTCAGGCAACCGCGCTTTCGGGTCTTGAAGCACCTGCCGGGCCTCAGCAAAGATACCGCTCAAGCTGTTCTGGTTTGTAATGGCCTTTTGTACCGCCCTGGAAATTTCCGCCTGCAGGGCCTGAGATGCGGTTTTGACAACTGGCCGGGAGTCCCCGTCAACAGGCGCCGCCCCGCGCACGGAATTTTTTACCGGTTCAGATTGTTCATCCCGTGTCATGCGCAAAGCCTGCGGGGGTTCTTGAGAAGGCAAATTGCGGCTCCGGGGTTGAGAAGGCATCCCGGTATTTTTGGATACCGGCGCCCCCGCCCCGCTGGCCGTCCCCCGGCCCAGCCCGCCATGCGCCTGCAAAACATCAAGTTTTACAGTAGCTTTGCCGTCTGTATTATTTAATATTACAAGGCGGACATTGCCCTTGTCCGATTCGACTTGCAGATTCAGTTTTTGCCCCGCGGGTAAAGACTCCTGCGTCTTGACCATGAGCCGGGCGCTGCTCAAGTCAAGCAGCATCACCCCCTTGGCCAGGATTTGCGCCACCCGCGCCTCGATGCTTTGTCCGGCCTCAAGGACAAGCATGTTCGCCGCGGCAGATTTAGCCATGCCCTGCATACCAGGCGGCGGGTTGGAGAGAGCAGAAATATCCATGTGGTTAATAAACATGAAAAAGGTTACGCAAATCACAACCGGAAGGCTTTGCCGCCCGGTCCGGCATCTGTCCATGTAACCATCTCACGAAATATTACAAAAATAAGGATCGCCAGAGAAAAAGACCAGGCATATAGTCCTGATTCCGGCCCACGGATACGGCTGGTGCGAATTGAGAAACAACATGGAAAAAAGCCGCAGATCATGTCACATTCACCTGAAGATACCCGCGTATTTCACCGCTCTTTGCGCGCCTCGTACCCAATTGTCACCGGGGGTGAAGGTTCCTGGCTCATTGGCAACAACCACGAACGTTATCTTGATGGTTCTGGCGGCGCCGCCGTGGCTGCCCTTGGTCATGGCAACAAGGAGGTCATTGCTGCCATCAAGGCGCAACTCGACAAGATTGCCTTTGCCCATACCGGCTCCTTCACCAATGAAGCAGCAGAAGAACTTGCCGCCTTTTTGACAGATCGAGCCCCGCAAGGCATCTCCCGAGCCTATCTGGTTTCAGGCGGCTCTGAAGCGGTAGAGGCCGCCATGAAGCTGGTGCGCCAGTATCACATGGGGCGCGGTGACCCGGAACGGATGTATTATATTGCCCGCTGGCGCTCCTATCACGGCAACACCCTGGGCGCGCTGGCGCTGGGCGGCAATCTGGTGCGCCGCAAACCCTATGAAGATATTCTGCCCGGAAAAGTCAGCCATATCGCCCCGTGTTTTGCCTATCGCAACAAGATGCAGGGTGAAAGCGATACAGACTATGCGCTTCGTTCTGCGCGGGATCTTGAAGAGGAAATCTTGCGCATCGGCCCGGAGCGTGTTGCCGCCTTTTTTGCCGAAACCGTTGTTGGCGCCACTGCCGGGGCTGTTCCCCCAGCTCCGGGATATTTCAGGGAGATTCGCCGGATTTGCGACCAATATGGCGTCTTGCTTGTTCTTGACGAAGTGATGTGCGGCATGGGCCGCACCGGAACCTTGTATGCCTGCGAGCAGGATGACGTGATTCCCGACATGATTACCATCGCCAAGGCTCTGGGTGGTGGTTACCAGCCCATTGGCGGGCTTCTGGTCCAGGACAAGATTGTCGACGTGGTGCGCGAAGCGGCAGGTTTTTTCCAGCACGGCCACACCTATATGGGTCACGCTGCTGCTGCTGCCGGCGCCCTGGCGGTGCAAAAGATCATTGCGCGTGATGGTCTTCTTGAACAGGTCCGGCAAAAGGGCGCACGTCTCAGGGACATGTTGCAGGACAAATTTGCCGATCATCCGCATGTCGGCGATATCCGTGGCCGCGGGCTGTTTATCGGGATCGAACTGGTACAGGACAAGCGCAGCAAGGAAACTTTTGCTCCTGAAGACAAGCTCAATACCCGGATCAAGCAAACCGCTTTTAACCATAATCTGCTGATTTATCCCGGCGGTGGTACCGCGGACGGGATCAGGGGCGATCATATCCTCCTGGCGCCGCCCTTCATCATTACCGAAGAGGAAATGGACTTGCTGGTGGACAAGCTGGCAGTGAGCCTTGATGAAGCCATTGCCCAGGTCAATGCCCGCGCTGTCTGAAGATAACGCACATGGAAAACCCATCCCCGATCATGATTATGACTGCGCCAAACGGAGCGCGGCGCAGCAAGGCGGATCACCCGGAGATCCCCCTGGCTCCCGGGGAAATCGCCCGAACCGCAAGTTCCTGCCTTGAGGCTGGCGCGTCGATTTTACACTTGCATGTTCGTGATGCCCTTGGCGCCCACACCCTTGATGCCGGCATATATTCCAGGGCCATGGAGGAAATCCACAGGCTCATCGGTGAAAAGATGGTCATACAGGTCACCACCGAGGCCGTTGGCCGCTATCGCGCATCTGAACAGATGCAGATCGTTGATATCCTGCATCCTGAAGCCGTCTCGCTCGCCTTGCGAGAAATAATCCCCGATGAATCAACCGAACATGAGGCCACCGTTTTTTTGAGCAAGCTTGCCCAGCGCCGGATCTGGCCGCAATTCATTCTCTATGCCCCCGGTGAACTGTATCGCTTCATCCGGCTTTACAAGCGTGGCCTGATCCCTTTTCACAAGCCGTTCTTGCTTTTTGTTTTAGGGCAATACGGGTGCTGTGAAGCCCGCCCTGCTGATCTTGACCCTTTCCTGGAAATCCTGGGCGAGTATAAATGGCCGTGGATGGTCTGCGCCTTTGGCCGCCATGAAGCCGCCTGCATGGACAAAGCGGCCCGGCTGGGTGGGCATCTGCGGGTTGGATTTGAAAATAACCTGGTGGATGCAAACGGCAAGCTCGTGGGTGCAAACGAGGATCTGGTGAAACAAGCCACTTTAATCGCGCGCAAATCCCGGCGCTCGCTCCTGAGCGCCGTTGAAATCCGTGACCTGATCCCCAAATGGGCTGGTGAGTAGCTTATTTACCAAAATAGTGTAGAACCTCCCTCTCAAATACAGGGCTGGACAGATGTGGACTTCCTTAAAAAAAATGTTTGATGGATTATTGGATGGCGAGACGGAGCCACTTGCCCCGGATGAGTTTCAGCTTGCCGTGGCGGCCCTTCTGGTTCATGTCGCCGCCATTGACGGGGACTATGCGCCCGAGGAGCAAAAACAGCTTGAAGAGTTGATGAAAAGACATTTTGATCTTACCGGGGAGCAGGTGGATACATTGGTCGCCGCGGCGCGCCAACGCGAGGAAGATTCCATAGATATCTACAGTTTCACCCGGGTTTTGACCCGCCGACTGGGCCAGGAGGGACGCAAGGAAATCGTTGAAATGCTCTGGGAAATGGCATTCGCCGATGGGCGGCTGGATGAATATGAATCCAATCTCGTCTGGCGCGCCTCAGAACTGCTGGGCGTTTCGCGCCAGGATCGCCTGAAATTGAAAAGCCGGGTCAAGGCACGCCTGGGCGCATCGCAAGTTTCCTCCCCGGAATAAAACACAGGACAGGGCTTTGAGCAAGATTCTCATCATACTGCACCAGAAAAACTCGACCCCCGGACGGCTGGGAGAAGCCCTTGTACACCGCGGCTATACACTTGATATCAAGCGCCCGCGCTATGGCGATGTCCTGCCCGGAACCATGCAGAATCACGCCGGGGCCATTATTTTCGGCGGCCCCATGTTCGCCAATGATGGTTCGGACTTCATCAGGAAAGAGATCGACTGGATCCATGTCCCCTTGCGCGAAGACAAACCCTTTCTGGGTATTTGCCTTGGCGCGCATCTTCTCGCCAAGCAACTGGGCGCCCGGGTGCGCCGCCACAGGCATGGCTGTGTTGAAGCCGGTTATTATCCCATCCGCCCCACCATGGAGGGCCGCAAGTTCATCGCCCAGTGGCCTGCCCGTGTGTATCAATGGCACCATGAAGGCTTTGACATCCCCCATGGTGCACGGCTGCTGGCCAGGGGCGAGCTGTTTCGCAACCAGGCCATGGCTTATGGCCAGCACGCTTTTGGCCTGCAATTTCACCCCGAACTCACGCTTGCCATGATGAACCGCTGGACCTGTGTCGGTGCGGCCATGCTGGAAAAGAAATGTGCCCAGCCCAAAAGGCTGCATTTTTATGGTCGTTCTCACTATGACAGTGCGCTGGCCAGATGGCTCGACAGTTTTCTGGATACCTGGCTAAAAGCCCATCCGCCCATACCGGCCAGTCAGGAGATATAACTCCATCTTGCACTCCGCATTGCAAATTGACTTGCAAATTGCGAATCCCCGCAAGTAACCGGACGCAAACAATCTATATTTATGGCTTTCTGGAGCCAAAGGCACTATATATTGAAATATCAAAGTTGGCACAGCTCTTGCTGATAAAAGACATGTTGGGGACATTGAATATGTTCTCAGTACTAAAGGCGGGAGAAACGCTGGAACGCGACCCCTTGATCTTGCGTTTTCTCCCGCCTTTTATGATTCCCCCTTTTTCCAAGAAATCACATTATTGCCATATTTGCGCCCTTTCTCCGCCGCATTGCGTTTCTATACAGATGATGTTGCCTCAAACGGCCCGGTTCGTGTTTGGACCTGCGGATTTCTCAGCCCCCCAGCCCCCGCAGTCCTGAGTAATGAACCGGGCCTATTTTTGTCTTTCCCCCCTTGAACTTGGACCTGAACCGACAAATATTCCTGATAATTTTAGAGTCATAAGGGATGACGGATCATGTCGGATACAAAAACGTCCAAATCACCAAAAACATCAAACAACGAAACCCACGAATTTCGTGCCGAGGTTTCGCGCCTTCTCGATATTCTGGTGCATTCGGTTTACTCCGAACGCGAGGTTTTCCTGCGCGAGTTGATCTCCAACGCCTCAGATGCGTGCGAGAAACTGCGCTATGAGGCGCTCACCAATGACAAACTTCTCAAAGATGACCCGGATCTGAAAATCACCCTGCGGGCCGACAAGGATGCCAATACCCTTACCATCACCGATAACGGCATCGGCATGAGCCATGATGAGCTGGCCGACAATCTGGGCACCCTGGCCCGCTCGGGCACCCGCGCCTTCATGGAAAATGCCGATGACGCCAAGGACAAGAACGCCCTGATCGGCCAGTTCGGCATCGGCTTTTACTCCGCCTTCATGGTCGCCAGGGAGGTGGAAGTGGTGAGCACCCGGGCCGGTTCCAGCGAAGTCTGGGCGTGGCGCTCCGATGGCACCGGGTCGTTCGAGCTTTCAAAACTCAAAAAAGACGCTCTTGCCCGCGGCACCCGTATCACGCTGCACATGCGCGATGAGGCAACGGAATTTCTCGATAGTGAAAAGCTGCGCCATATCGTCAAGACCTATTCCGATCATATCCCGCTGCCCATTGAACTGATCGAAAAGTCTGAAGATGGCAAATCCGAAGATGTCCATGTTCTCAACGCCGCAAGAGCCTTGTGGATGCGGCCAAAATCGGAAATCTCCGACGAGGATTACAAGGAATTTTATGGCCATATTTGCGGGCTTTACGATGAACCGGCCAAGATCATCCATTACCGCGCGGAAGGGCGCCATGAATATGCCGTGCTGCTGTTTATCCCCAAGTCGCGCCCCTTTGACCTGTTCGACCCGGACCGCAAGGGCCGCATCCGGCTCTATGTCCGCCGTGTCCTGATTACCGATGAAGCCGACATGTTGCCCGCTTATCTGCGCTTTGTGCGCGGGGTGGTGGATTCTGAAGACATGCCGCTTACCATCAGCCGCGAGATGCTGCAAAACAACCCGGTGGCCGGCGCTATCCGCAAGGCGGTCACCAAGCGGGTTCTGTCCGAACTGACAAAGATGGCCGACAAGAAACCTGATGATTTCGCCAGCCTCTGGGAAGCCTTCGGCGCGGTTATCAAGGAAGGCATATACGAGGATTACGAGCGCCGCGATGCCCTGCTGGAACTGGCCCGCTTCAAGACCACCACATCGGGCGACAAGCTGCGCTCGTTGAAGGATTATGTCGCCGACATGGCCGAGAACCAGACCGCGATCTATTTCATCACCGGCGAGAATGCCGCCGCGGCTGCCGCCAGCCCGCAACTGGAGGGATTCAAGGCCAGGGGCGTCGAGGTTCTGCTGCTCACCGACCCGGTGGACAGCTTCTGGACCTCGACCGTAACCGGCTTTGACGGCAAGCCGTTCAAATCCGTGACCCGGGGCGGGGCTGACCTTGATAGCATCCCGCGCAAGGACAAGGATGAGAAAAAAGCGCAAGACAAGGACGAAAAATCACCGGGCAAAGCCAGGATCGCCGCTCTTGCCGCCTTGATTAAACAAAACCTTGAAGGCCAGATCGAGGATGTCCGCGTCTCGGATCGCCTTGTTGATAGTCCTGTCTGTCTTGTTGCCGGGGCAGGGGGGCCTGATCTTGGGCTTGAGAAAATTCTCAAGCAGTCCAAGGGCGAGGCTCCGGCTGCCCTTCATATCCTTGAGATCAACCCGGATCATGAAATGATCCGGATGCTGGCCGAAAAAACCGACAAGGACAAAACCCTTATTGCCGATGCCGCCCATCTGCTGCTCGATCAGGCCCGCATTCTGGAAGGAGAGGTTCTTGAAGACCCAACCGGATTTGTCACCCGCCTCAATGCGTTAATCCTGAAGGGTATGAAATAGGCACAAATTCCGCCCGTACAGTTCATCCTCCCGGGCGGGAGTTTTTCTACACGCCGCCGCCATGGACCAGTTGATAGTAGCGTTTTTCAAGCTCCGCCTTGTGCTCGATTTCTTCCCTGGCAAGGAAAGCGAACAGGTCGCGCACCGGTCCTTCCGGCGTGGTTTGCGCCAGGTCGGCATATTGCTTGGCCGCCGCATCCTCGCGCGCCAGCGCATATTGCAAGATCGCCTGATCGTCCGGATGTTCTCCCAGGTCCGGCAGCAGGATATACCTGGAAAAATCATGATCCTCTGCCGGGGCCTGCACCTGGCTGGATAATTGCCCGGCAATATCCGGGTTGTCCCTGAGCGCCTTGAACAGGCGGTAATGCTCTGCTTCTTCCAGAGCCAGTTCCCCGACAAGCTCGCGCAGCGGTTTTCCCACCTTGTCTTTCAGCGCCGAATAAAACGCCCCGGCGGTTTCCTCAAACGACATGGCGGTTTCAAGAATATCTTCCAAAGACTTCATGCCCTCCAGACGCTCACGGGCGCCCTTGTGCCCCTCGCCATGCTGGCTCATCGTGAAGCTCCCTTCTTGCCGGTAATCGCGCCGTGGATGCTGCTTGCCGCCTTGTGTCCTGCTGCCACCGCGTGAATGACATCGGGCCCGCGCACCAGATCGCCTGCCGCCCACAGCCAGCTCTCGGAGGTGCGCCCGTCATCATCAACCGCGATACGCCCGCGCTGCCACTCCAGCGCTTCGGTCAGTTCCTCGCCAAGCCAGCTTGTGTCCGACATCTGCCCGATGGCCTCGATCACCATGTCCACATCATGCAGGATCAGGTCACTTTCATCATATCTGGGATGAAAGCGCCCTTCCTCGTCAAAGATTGACAGGCAATTGACCGTCTCCAGGCCAATCATTTTCCCGTCTTCGATCCTGACCTGCCTGGGACCGCGCCCATTGATGAGCACGATGCCTTCATCGGCGGATTCGATCACCTCCGCCTCATCCGCCAGCATGGCGCCGCGCTCTTCCAGCGCCAGCACCGTCATGTTGACCTTGCCGTGCTGCTGGCGCTGCAAGCGCGCCATGGAGCGGGCAATATCAAACGCCACATTACCGCCGCCAATGACTGCAATGCGTTTGGGGGCCTTGATATTCTCGCCCAGCGTAATGCGCGCCAGCAGGTCAACGGCCGAGGCTACCTGCGGGTGATCGGAACCGGGAATACGCGTCGAGCGGCCCAGATTGAGCCCGGTGGAAATCAGCACCGCATCGTTGCGGCTGCGCAAGTTCTGCAAATCCTCATTTTCACCAAGCCGTACATTGCACCTGATCTCAACCCCGGCCTTGCGGATCACCTCGATATCGGCATCAAGCTTGTCATAGGGCAGGCGGTATTCGGGTATGCCATAGCGCATCATGCCGCCCGGCTCCGGGCGCGCTTCATAAACACGCACCTTGTGCCCCAGCCTGGCCAGATCAAAGGCTGCCGTCAGTCCGGCAGGCCCCGCCCCGATCACCGCAACCTTTTTCCCCGTGGATCTGGCAATACCGTTTTTCAGCGCAATCTCCTGCACCTTTTCCGGCTCCACCTGATCCATGGCAAAACGCTTGAGCCAGCGGATCGCCACCGGATCGCCGCGCCGCCCGATGGAACAGGCGCTCTCGCAACGATGGGTGCAAATGCGCCCGCACACATGCGGGAAGGGATTGGTGCGGTAAATCTCTTCCACCGCCCGCTCCATGTCCCCATCCCAGATGGCGCGGATATATTCGGGCGCATGCATATGGGCCGGACAGGCCTCGTGACACATGCCGCACTGGATGCAGCGCGAGGCCTCCAGCAGCGCCGTTTGCGCATCAAAGCCTTTCGTGACTTCATCAAAATTATCACTCCGGGCCTCAGGTTCAAGTTCGCCCATGGCGCGGCGGGTCAGATCCAGCAGATCGGAATGCTCTGATTTTGCCCAGCCTTTCTGGAAGTTTTCTGCGTGCATGCCCGCTTCGTCAGGCAGGATCAGGTAGCTGTCGAGATCGCGGCTCACATGAATATATTCACGCGACATGGAGAGCGAGCCGGTGGGGCAGATATCCACGCACAGCGCACACCAGCAACACCGGCCATAATCAATCACCGGACGGCGCGGTTTGACCCCCCTGGCCGGATCGCTGGGCAGACCGGGAATCTTCGCCATGCGGATGGCAAAATTATCGCAAATCTCGCCGCATGTGCCGCAACCTATGCACTTTTCCCAATCATTCAGGTGAAACCCGCGATAGATTTCAGAAGCCTCACGCGGTTCCATGGGCAAGGTCGCCGGTTCACGAAACAGGAACGAGAGCGCTTTCATGGGGCGCAGCAGCGAGCCTTTGTATTTTGGTCTGATATCACTCATTTTAACGATCAACCTCCGGCGGGCAGGCATCCAGCGAGAACATGATCTGGGCGATATCCTCGATTCGCGCCCCGACCAGCAGTTTTTCCAGCACCTGCACCGCATGCATGGAAGAGGCCCCGCGCACATGCACCCGGTAGGGCCGCGGGCCGCCATCGGAAACCACGTAAAAGGCCGTCTCGCCTTTTGAGGATTCGGTACGGGCATAAGCCTCGCCCACGGGGAGATTCCAGGCCAGCGGGTTGGGCAGGGGCGCCCGGACCGGTCCGCCAACAAGGGGCAGCCGCTCGATCACCTGGCGCAGGATGCGGATCGACTGGATCACCTCGCCGCGCCGCACCATCATGCGCGCCAGCGCATCACCGTTCTCTTGAGTGATGACATCAAACTCAAGCTCGGGATAAACCAGATAAGGATCATCCCGGCGCAGATCGATAGGAAGATCACAGGCGCGCAGATTGGGGCCCGTCACCCCCCATGAAAGCGCCTGTTCCTGGGTGATGATCCCGGTGCCACTGGCCCGGTTTATCACCACCGCGCTTTCAAAGAACAGATCCTCAAACTCCGGCGTGCGCCGCTCCAGCTCATCCAGCAGGTCAGACAAACGCCCCAAAAACCCTTCCGGCAAATCACGCCGCACCCCGCCGGGCGTGATGAACATGTGATAGATCCGCGCCCCGGTGACTTCCTCGAACAGATCGAGGAAATAATCGCGCATGGTCACGCCCCAGAACATGTTGGTGTAAAGCCCGATGGTGGCGGCATTGCCGCCAAAGGTGAACAGATGGGCGCAAATGCGCGACATCTCCAGCAGCATCACCCGGATCCACTGGGCGCGTTCGGGAACCTCAAGCCCGCCGATCATCTCGACAGCGCGCGAATAGGTCTCTTCCATCGGCACCGGATCGGGCACGCAAATGCGCGGCACCAGCGCCACATTCTGGATCCACAGCCGGTCTTCCATGATCTTTTCAAAACCACGGTGCAGATAGCCGC
The DNA here is from genome assembly GCA_964533415.1 of uncultured Hyphomicrobiales bacterium. Classification (GTDB taxonomy): domain Bacteria; phylum Pseudomonadota; class Alphaproteobacteria; order Rhizobiales; family BM303; genus BM303. Next base: position 39,958 of record CAZHLV010000085.1, on the reverse strand, counting down.
CATCGGCGATCGCCTCGATAATGACATCACCCTTCAGGCGCACCCGGATGGCATAATTACCCTCGATCCCCGGATGGTTGGGACCAAAATACAACTCGTATTCATGGCTTGGCGGATGCTTGACGGGGCGGTAGTTTTCAGGACGCATTATTCGATCCCCCCGCCCTTGGCCTCAATGTCTTTCAGCCAGTCCGGGCTGTACTGAACCCAGTCAAAGGTCTTCTCGACATATTCGCGGGTATTGAAGTCCTTGAGCATCGGCGGCGGTCCGCCCCAGCTCGTCAGGATGAACTTGCCAAGATTGGGCGCGCCTTCAAAATGCACCCCGAACATCTCGTGGATATCCCGCTCGAAAAAGCCTGCCGGGGTATGAATGTCGTAAACCGAGATAAACTGCCCCGGATCGCGCGAGATGAAGATATGCGCCGAAACCATGGTTTTTAGCATGTGCGACCAGACATGATAAACCAGCTCGAACTGGTCCGTCTCCATCCAGTCCACGCAGGAAATCGCCGAAAGATGGCAATAGCCCAGCCGCCCTTTCAAAATCTCCAGCAAGGCGGGCAGGGTATCGGGGGAAAGATCAACCCGCACCCGCCGGTCATTTGTTGTCCGCACCTTGATTCCCGGCATTTCATGCAGGACATCCTCAAGTTTTGCAGGAATGCTCATGGCAAAAACCTCTCGTTTTCTCCGCGCTCGGGATAGTCCTCCGGCACACGGTCAAGGGCATATTCCTTGCGCTCCAGCAGCAGGTCCGTATGAATCCCGGTGGTGCCTTCGGCCAGATAGCCATAATGCTTTGCCTCGGCGATCACATCGGTGGGCGTGTGCCAGCTTGGCCCAAACAGCGCCTGCTGGTTGCCAAGATAACGATCATAGTTCTTGTAATAATCCTGCCAGCCCCTGGCGCGGCCCGCATCAATATCCTCCATCAGCTTGAGCAGCACCTGCTGCACCGCTTCTGGCCGCGGCATGCAGCCGGCGATGAACAGATCCGCCGGGATATACTGGTCCAGCCGTTTCACCGTGGCGTAAGAGTTCCAGTACATACCGCCATTAATGGTGCAGGAGCCAAAACCGATCACATATTTGGGTGACTGCATCTGCTCATAAGACAAGATCACCCGCTTCAAGGTCTTGACCGAAAGATACCCGGTAATCAGCAGGATATCCGCCTGGCGCGGCGTCACCATGGGCGAGATGCCGACCCGCTCCATGTCAAAGCGCGAGGTTATGGTGGGAGGCAGCTCGATCGCCCCGCAGCCGGTGCAGTAATGCAGCACGAAAAGCGAGCGGGCGCGGCAGTGATCGGCGAACCGGTCCATCACCCTGGTCCACAATGAACGCTCCCTGGCATCCACAGTGCGGCAGACCTCGGGCTGATCTTCTACGACGGGAAGCTTGTCACTCATTGTTGTTATCCTTCCTAATTCGCCATCACCAGCGCCAGACCCGCAAGGGCGATCCCGGTCGGCCATTTCCACATCCAGCGGATCACCGTATCGGTCTTGAAGCGGCCATAGACATTGGTCACCGCCACCGAGATGAACACCACGCCAAACACCTTGGCGAGGAAGAACGGCCAGTTCTCACCGCCGCCCAGGAACAAGGTCGTGTAAATGACACCGATGGTGTAAAGCTGGAAACACTGCATGATGAACAGCGCGCCCATATATTTGCCGCTCATCTCGACCATCGGGCCGGTGGCGATCTCGGCTGGCGCGATGTAAATCTCAAACGGCTCCTTGCCCATCATGCCGTGCACCGCCAGCAACCCTCCAAAGGCCAGAAGCGGCATGGTCGCCGCACCCCAGCTTGCCGGTCCGCCCGCCTGCTGGATCTGCACGATCTCGATCAGATTGGTGGTGCCATAAGCCATGCAGGCGCCGGTGACCGCGATAATAAACGGGATATCATAGGCCAGCATCGCGGTAAGCGCGCGGGAGATGCCGATAGACCCGTTCGGATTGGCGCAGGAGCCAACCCCGAGCGCAAGGCCAAGCATCGGCACCATCATGATATAAATCAGCGTAATCAGATCGCCTTCCCCGGCAAGCCCGTCAAAGCCCGGCACGGGCAGGAAAATCTCCGCCGTGAAAAAACCGCCCAGCAGCATCATGATGGACAGATCATGCATGATCCCGTGCGAGATTTGCGTCTTCTTGGCATAAAGCTTGACGATATCGTAGACCGGCTGCAACACCGGCGGGCCAACCCGGCGCTCGATCTTGGCCCGCACCCGGCGCGCCATCAGCACGAGACCCAGACCGGTGACAAAGGCAATCAGCGGCATGAAGATGAAATCGGCCACATAGGTCATCATAGGGCAATCCCCCCGGTTCCGGTAAGAATGAGGCCAAGCACAACGGCAAGCAGCATGTAAAGCGGCGTATAGGCAACCTTGAACACCGCCTGCCACAGATCGCCCGCCACATTCACAAATATGCCGATCCCCTGCTCGGCCCGCACGATTGAGCCGCGATACCACGGGCCGATCACCCGCGCCAGACCGGGATAAAACTCGTGGCTGAAATGGTAACGGATATCGGCCGAGAGGAAATGCCCACCGGCATAATTGTCATACTGGTGCACTTCCCGGCGCCGGTTGCCGAGCAGGTAGAAGATCAACGCGCCAACGCCAATCGCCCCGATCAGTACCCCGACCACCCAGAGCATGTTGAGCGATCCCGTGGCCAGAACCACGCCGCCCAGATGATGGGCAAGCCTGTCCCCGCCAATCGCCCTTTGGGCAATATCGGTGATATCGAGCGCCAGGCCGGGCATGAAACCGGTGACAAAACCGATCCCCGCCAGAATCAGCATCGGCAGAACCATGGAAACCGGGGCTTCCTTGAGGTCTTGATGCTCGCGCCTGAGTTGCCCGAGGAAGATATTGTGAATGAGCTTGTAAACGCTCAGGATCGTTCCCAGCGTGCCGGCAAAAGCCATAATCAAAAGCAGGGGCTGACCGCCATCAAGCAGGGACTTGTAGATCATCCACTTGGAGACAAACCCGTTCATCGGCGGCAGACCGGCTAGGCCGATAATGCCCATCAACAAGGTGACATAGGTCCATGGCATACGGGTAATCAGCCCGCCAAGCTCATCGAGATCCGAGGTTCCGGCGCGGTGGATAACCGCCGTTACCGCCAGGAACAGCGCCGCCTGATAGGTGGCGTAATTGAAGATATGCAGCAATCCGCCCGCCGTGCCCAGCGAGGTGCCCACCAGAACGCCCAGCAGCATGTAGCCGCCTTGCCCGATACCGTGCCAGGTGAGCAGCATCCGCGCATCGGTCTGCATCAGCGCGATAAAGGTCGGCACCACCATGGTGATTGCCGCCACCCACATCAACAGGCTCTTGGCGCTCATGAAGGTGAAGGGGATGGCAAGAGAGCCAAGCGCCCCCAGACCGATCAGCTTGACCAGCACCAGGATAAGCGCAAACAGCCCCATGCGCGCCGAAACCGCGTTCAAGAAGGCCGAAGACGCGCCGGGGGTTTCCGAATAGGCCGGAGCCTGCCACAGGTGAAACGGCATCAGCGCCATCTTGACGCCGAACCCGGCGGCAAACAGGCCAAACAGCACCCAGAGCCGCCCCGCCGACATGGCCGGGATGGCGGCATGCAGATCGGCAAAACCAAATCCGCCGGTCACATTATGCACCAGCATGATCCCGGCGAACACCGCCATGGCCCCGGCCAGCGCGTAGATCATGTAGCGGTAAGCCGCCGCAATTGCCACGCCGCCGCCTTGCGTCATCATGACAAATGCCGCCCAGCTCACCAGTTCCCAGCCGATGAACAGGCTCAGCAGATCGCCGCTGGAGAGCAGCAGCAACATGGCCAGCACATTAAGCGCCAGCAAACCATGCTGCATGCCGATACGCTTTTGCCTGGCCCCCCATTCGCCGCTCGCATACCAGCTTGCAAAAAACGCCGCGCCAACGCTCAACAGGGCAAAGAACCAGCCAAGCCCGTCAAGCCGCCAGCTCATGTCCTGGCCAAGAACGCTAAACCCAAGGTTTGAAGGAATCGCGGCGGTCCCGCCATCCAGCTGCATGCCGACCATGGCCACAAGACCCAGCATAAACGCATAAACCACGGTGGCAAACCAGCCTGCTCCGGGCAAACGGCCCCAGATGAGAAGCCCGCCGGTCAGAAGCAAAGAGAGAACAAGGAGGATATCAAGAAGACTCATGAGATCATTTCCCCCCAATGAGAATTTGTGAAGCAATGGCCGGGGCATCTGCCGCCTCCACCGCCATGGAAGTGATGTAACTCCCCAGAACCGGCAGGGCGAGCATGGCAACGATCAAAACCGCGCCCAGCACAAAGGCCGGGGCCATTTCACCCAGTAAAAACAGCGGCACGCCGCGACCGGTTGGTGAGCGTCCGTAAAAAATGCCCGCGGCACGGAAGAGATAGGCCGCCTCTATCACGGCCCCGGCAAGAACAACCGCCGCTGCCAGCCCATAGACCGGGGAGGAGGAGGAAAATGCTGCATCAAGCAGCAGGTATTTGGCCCAGAAGCCGGGCAGCGGCGGAATTCCGATGATGGAGAGCGAAAGCAGGACAAACAGGGCGGCGACAAAGGGCGCCGCCTTGGCCCCGCCGCCCAGAAACAGCACATCCCCGCGCCATTTATCCGCGATGAGGAAAAACGCCGGTTTGACCACCGCGTGGTGCAGGGCAAGAGCAATACCCGCCGCAATACCCGCCGGGCCTGGAATCGAAAACGCGATGGCGATCACGCCAAGCTGGGCAATCGACGACCAGGCAAATGTGGAATTGAGATCCCGTGCACGATACGCCGCCAGTTCACCGGCCAGCACACCCAGGATCCCGATCACGAGCAACAAGCCGTAAGCCGAAGGCATCGGGAAAACCAGCACCAGAAAACGCAGGATCACGATCAGCGCCAGCTTGGAGACAATCCCCGCCAGAAGCGAGGTTACCCGCACCGGGGCGCTGGCATAGACCTCCGGCACCCAGGAATTGACCGGAAACAGCTCCGCCTTGACGCCAAAACCGATCAGCAGCAGCAAGAAGGCCGCCGCCCCGATGGGACCCCTGAGGACATGCGGCGCAAGCAGCGCCAGGTCAGCCAGGTTAAGCGTCCCGGCGGTGGCATAGACCAACGCAATTCCCATCAGCGCCAGCGATGAACCCAGCGCGCTGAGCAGCAAATACCGCAAGGATGCGCCAAAGCCCGCCGCCGAACCTCCGCTTGCCGCCAGCCCGTAAGAGGTCACCGCGACGATCTCGTAAAACACGAAGATATTGAACAGATCGCCCGACAGCACCAGCCCCGCGCCGCCGCCCAGAAGGGTAAGGATGAGGGTTTGTGCCCCTGCGCCCTTATGCTCGCTTTCAGGCCAGAACAGCCAGACACCGATATTGAGCAGCAACACGAATGCCATGGCCAGGTTGTCGGCATAAAACACGATTCCCAGCGGGGCCTTAAAGCCACCGATTGCCGAGCTTACCGGCCCGCTGCCAGCCACATGCCAGGCCAGGAAGGCCGCGGCGAGAAAGGTAACAAAAACCGCCGCGCGCCCGAATATATCGCCAAACCCGCCATGACAGCGCCGGGCGATCGGCAAGAGAAACGCTGCAATGAGCGGGATCACCACCGGAAAAACAATCTGCGGAACCGTATTCATGATTTTGCCCCCGCCTGAGGCTTGACTGCCGGCAACCCGCCAGCTGCATTTTCCGCCCGCATCAACTGGGCAACCTTGCGCGCATCAAGCGTTCCATAAGCCTGGTAAACCCGCACAACCAGCGCCAGCGCCAGCGCCAGCACGCCAAAACCAATGACAATGGCGGTGAGAACAAGCGCCTGCGGCAACGGGTCCACCATGGCGCCCGCGCTTTGACCGGCCTTGAGAATCGGTGCGGCGGCATCATCGCGAAAGCCCACCGCGACCAGCAGCAGGTTAACGCCTGATTCCACCAGTGCCAGCCCGAGAATATTGCGAATGAGATGGCGCTCGGCCACCATGGCGTAAAAGCCGATCAGGAAAAGACCGATAGCCCCGGCATAAAGAACTGCACCCGCGCTCATGAGCTTGCCTCCCCGCCCGAAACCCTCGCCATCAGACCGGCTAGCTCCGAGCCGACTTTCAGGCCAATGGCCAGATACAGCAGCGGCAGGGAACCGGCGGAAAACAGTGAACCCGCCGCCCCCTTGCCAAGGAAGGGGGTCAGGAACGCTGAACCGCCGACCAGGGAATAAAGCCCGATCATGATAAAGGCGGCTCCGGCAAAACCTTCCACCAGCACCGCGGTGCGATGGTTGAACGGGCTGGCGGGTGAAGCCAGGATCGGCACAAAAAACGCTGCCGCCAGAATGGCACCGCCCTGGAAACCGCCGCCCGGGGTCAGATGCCCGTGCAACACGATATATGCCCCCAGAACCAGCAGGAAGGGAAACAGCAGATAAGCCGCGCTATGCAAGATAAAACCGGCATTTATCGCCTGCGCCTCACCGCGCCGGGCGCTGCCCAGCACCATCCCGGCGGCAGACGCGGCAACAAACAAGATCGTCACCTCGCCCAGCGTATCCAGCCCGCGATAGCCCAGCAAAATCGCCGTAACGATATTATCCGCCCCCGTATCCCCCGGCGCGGCAGCCACGATCGCCTGCCCCACCTGCATGGGTGCATGGCCAAAGGGCAGCGCCTGAAGCAAGGCCATCAGCAAGATTCCAAGACCGGTCAGAAACAGCAAGCTTGCGGCGGTATGGCCATATCCCTTCATGATTCATCCTCCCGCGCAGATCCGCCCGGCCACAACCCGACCCGGCGCAAGGTGAGCGCCAGCAAAACCCCCGACAGCCCGGCCCCAACCGCAGCTTCCGCCAGGGCCACATCGGGCGCGCGCAGCAGCACAAACAAAACCGAAAGTGCCAGCGAAACCGCCGCCAGCGCTGCAACCGCGGCTAAAAACCCGCGGAGCACCACGACAGCCACCGCTGCCAGAAGCATGACACCAACAATCAGCGTGATTAAAATGGTCATTCGCCCTCTCCTTCGCGTGAGCGTGTCGCCCAGGGCCTAATCCCCATGCTCAGCGCCGCCCGCGCGATGGTGGAGGAGCCCACCGGCGAGGTAATCAGCACGAACATGGCAATGATCGCCAGCTTGGCCCACCAGTCCGGGTGATAAAAGAATACGCCGAGTATCAATCCCAGCGAGCCCAGCGTTGCCGATTTGGCCCCGGCCTGAATGCGGTTGAAAACATCCGGCATACGCACCAGTCCCAGCGAACCCATGAACAAAAAGATGCCGCCGATCAGGAAAAACAGATCACCAATGATTTCCATGCGCCGCCCCTAACCCTTGTTACCCTTGTTGCTCTCCAATGCCCGGGCAATGGCGACTACGCCGACAAAGGCCAGCGCGCCATAAACCAGCGCAATATCGAGATAAATAGCGTTATCAAGCGCACTGGCCAGCCACACCAGCCCCGCCGTGGTGATAACCCCCAGCACATCTGCTGCCACAACCCGGTCTGGAATGGATGGCCCCATCAGCAACCGCGCCGCCGCCAGCACAATGGCCAGCAATACCAAAAGAAATGCAAACCCGCCCAAAAAGCTCAAATCCAGAGCGATCATTGCAAAAACTCCTTCAGCAGCCCTTCAAACCGGGCGGCGATCTCGCGGGTGGCATGTTCGATATCCGCGCCCGGGGAAATATCAATCCAGTGGACCTTGAGCGTTTCGCCAACGACATCAACACATAAAGTACCGGGGGTGAGGGTAATGGAATTGGCCAGCCATAATTTTCCAAGATCCGATTTCAGTTCGGTATGAACTTCGACAATAGCCGGATTGATCTGCACACGCGGCGCAGCCACGCGCCGGGCCACGTCAAGGTTGGCCCGCAACAGCGCCCAGAAAAACACCGCGAAATAGCGAAGCAAATCAAAAGGGAGGGATACCGAAAGCTTCAGATCATCCAGCATCGACAAATGGCTCTGGCTCAGCAGCGCAACACCACCCGAAACCGCCAGCCCCACCAGGATTTCAGCCAGCGTCAGTTTTCCCGCAAGCGCCATCCAGACAACGAAAATCCCCGCCATGGTCAGGGCAAAACGGCGCTTGTTGACGCTCGCTGTCCCTTCCGCCAGACGCACAAACACAGGTGATCGCATAGCACAACCTCGTCAGACCCGGAGGGAAAACCAGAACACGGAAGTCACGAAATACCCCCCTGATCCAGCCCGCCTCGCGGAAGCGAATCAACTCAACCTTTTACTGATAATATATTAGTTATTTATAATATATAGTCCATGACGCCTATTGTCACAGGTGGACAAAAACGGCGTCACGGACCCCGTCAATATCTTTCTTGATACAGGCAAAAAGGTACTGTCAAATCAAAATCTGGAATAATTCTGAATTACCGGATTCTGTATTGGCGATATTCAACCCGCCATGAATCCAAAGAGCGCGGTTTAACAAAACCGCGCTCCTGTAAATCCTGATGCCTGGCAGAGAAAGGCGGCAAGGTTCCAACCCTGCCGGCCTCCCTTGATTTCAGGCGGCTGAATAGAGGCGTTTTTCCACCATGCCGCTGTCTTTCAGGCCATAAAGAAGCTTGGCCCCGGCCAGCACCGCCAAGTCCACGAGCGGCTCCAGGATGATAACCGTCATATAGGCCGAACCGAAGGTCAGGACCTGGGCCATATTTGCACTGCCAAAGCCCTGGCCATAAAACGCCCAGAACGCCACCCAGGCTACAATCCCGCCCTGATAGGCGGTTGAGAGCGCCAGGGCCTGAGAATATTTCAGATCTTTGTAGGCGACATTTTGCGGGATGACCTTTTGGGCCAGCAGGCTCATGGCAAAGAGCGGCGCCAGAAGTGTTGTCACGTTGATGCCGTATTGCGGCAGATCGAAAGGCGCAAAAAAGAGACCCTGAATGAGCAGACCCGCCGCAAGGCCAATCGCGGCAGGCGCCAGGCCAAGGATCAGGAACAGGGTCGATCCCATGATAAGATGCACCTCCGATACGCCGATCGGGTAATGAGGAAGAACCTCAAAATAGCAAAATACCAGCACCGTTGCCATGGCGCTTCGGGCAGCCAGCGAGACAAGCCCGTCCTTTCTCACCGAATTCATAACCAGCTTCGCCGTGTAACCAAGCGAAGCGGCCGCCGTTCCATAGCTTGCAAAAATCTTTGCGCCCTGAACAATTCCCGGTTCAATATGCATATCTTTCTCCTTAACATCCTTCAACAAGGTTCAAGCCATTGCGAAAAGGAGAATGAAGCGAGTGACCGTGCCTTGGCACCAATCGATTCAGAAACACCCCGTTCCGGTTCATCGCAATGGCGATTTAAAGATGGCAGGTCTCCTGGCTTGCGCTTCATCGCCGCCAATCCTGACCTTCCCGGAATCCGTTATTCCCGGATATCCAGTGGTCTTTCGGACCGGCAACTCGTCGCTCACAGTTGCGGGGGCAGCCACGGCATCGGCAAAACGCGCCTCACCGTGTTCCCTATTATCCTCATCCAGCTTGCACCGGCAAAGGAACCATCTCCACGATCCGTACAGAGCAAACCGAAGCCTGTCAATACGGGAAGGATAAACCTCACCTGGATGATCCATTCAGGGTTCCAAAGCCGGGGATATTTCTGATAGGCTGAATTGTAAAAACAAACGGGAAGCCAAATCATGATCGCCCCATATTGGCAAAATTACATCGACGGCCATTTTGTTGATGGCGGCGCCGGGCGCCTGACAGTCGAAAATCCGGCCACGCAAGCCCCCCTGGCTGAACAGGCGCTGGCCAATGCGGCGGATATCGACAAGGCCGTGGCCGCGGCAAGGCGCTGCCATGAAAGCGGGGCCTTGAGTAACATGCGCCCTTGTGACCGGGGGCGGATGGTTCATGAGATGGGGCTTTGGATCAGCCGGAACGCGGATGAAATTGCATCCATTCACACGCTGGACAACGGCAAGCCCCTGTGGGAATCCAAAAAGGAAATCGCCGGAGCGGTGCGCTATTTTGAATATTACGGCCAGATGGCGCAAACCCTTGAAGGGGCCTCCATACCCCTTGGTGCGGGCTATCTTGATTTCACCCTCCTTGAGCCTTACGGGGTCTCGGCCCAGATTATCCCGTGGAACTTTCCCTTTGAAATTGCCGCCCGCTCCATTGCCGCCGGGCTGGCCACGGGCAATGCGTGCATTGTCAAAACCCCCGAACTTGCGCCTTTATCCTCCACCTATCTGGCCCGCGCCGCTCAAGCGGCGGGCTTTCCCCCCGGTGCGCTCAATATCCTGTGCGGCCATGGCCATGAGGCCGGCGCGGCCCTTGCCGCCCATGCCAAAATCAACCAGATGGTGTTTACCGGATCGGTAGAAACCGGTGTAAAAATCGCCACCGCAACGGCGCAAAACATTGTGCCCAATGTGCTGGAGCTTGGCGGCAAATCCGCCGCCATCATCCACAAGGACGCCGATCTTGATCTGGTCATGCGCTCGGTCCGGCTCGGCATTTTCCTCAATTCCGGCCAGGTCTGCTCGGCCATGTCCCGGGCGCTGGTTCATGCCTCGATCCATGACGAGTTTGTCGAACGCGCCGCCGCGCTTGCCCGCTCGCTCTCCGTTGGCCCCGGTATTGAGCGGCATGAATTTGGTCCCAATATGGGCGCCATGATCTCGCAAAAACAGCGCGAACGCGCCGAAGGGCTTTGCGCCCGGGCCGAAAAGGCAGGCGCGCGCGCCTGCACCGGCGGTCGCAAGCTCAACCGTGAAGGCGTTTTTCTGGAACCCACCATTCTTGACCGGGTGGACCCCGCCAGCGAGATTGCCCAAACCGAAGTTTTTGGCCCGGTACTTTCGGTAATCGGGTTTTCCGATGAAAACGAGGCCATCGCCATTGCCAACGCCACGCAATATGGCCTTGTGGGCGGCGTGTTTACCCCCGATATCGACCTGGCCCTGAGCACGGCAAAACAGATGCGCGGCGGCCAGATTTTCATCAACGAATGGTTTGCCGGCGGGGTTGAAACCCCCTTTGGCGGCTATGGAAAATCCGGTTATGGCCGCGAGAAGGGGCGCGAGGCCCTGCTCAATTATGTCCAGACCAAGAATATCGCCATTCGCCTGGACCGGGAAACCGACTGAGGCAAGTCAAGACCGGCGCACGGCCAATCCGGTTAAAACGCACCCAGCGCCGGTTTTCCGCCGACCCCGCTTCGATCACCGGTATCCGGTCCCGGATCATCGGGTTGCGGTGGCTCAACGATTTCAAGAACCGGCTTTTCGGGCGTCTTTTCCGCCGGGGCAGGCGTTAATTTAGGGGGTTCGGATTTGACGATTTCAAGATTTTCTTTTGCCGGTTCAGATTCTGGTTCCGGCTGTTTTGTTGCAGTTCCCGTTTCCACCACTGGGGCAGTTTCTTCAGCTTTGTCTTGCACGACAAGCTCGATCTCGGGAGGCTGTGATGCTGTATCGGTATCCGCATCAAGGTCCAGGTTTCCGGCCAGATCCGAGGGCGGCAGCTCATCAAGCGGAGCTTTCCACACAAAGGCATCGAGCTTGCCGGTCACCGGCGAAACCGGGGCCCATTTTTGCGACACCCGGCCATCGGCAATCCACACCGGATCACGCTGTGCCCGAAGCGCCCGGGCGAGCCATTCGCGAACCTTGCCCTTGTCGCCAAACTCGCCATCTTCGATCTCGGCCATCAGGGTGCAAACCCGCTGGGTGGGGGCTTGCATGAAGGGGCCGAGCGCCTCGCGCGCCAGCCCCCACTCCCGGGCGCTGATCGCCGCCCTGGCCAGCGCCACGCAGGATTCCAGGTGTTCCTTGTTCTTGTGGGTTAAAAAGCGGATGCGTTTGAGCCGTGCCGCCGGTTTGTCCCCGAGTTTCAGATGCGCATAAACCTCGGCCAGATCCGGGTGCGGCGCCAGTTTCCAGGTTTTCTCCAGCACCTTGGCTGCCTTGGCGATCCGCCCTTTTTGCGCCAGCAAACGCCCGGCGATCACCGCCGCGGGAACCAGGTCATTTGCCCCCTTATGGGCTAAAAGCGCCAGTTCAAGGGCTTTTTCCGGGTTGTTTTCTTCCGCCTCCATGGCCTGCGCGGTAAGCAAAACCGCCATCTGGCGTTTGTAGCCTTCCTTGGAGACAAGATGGTATTGCTTCTTCTTGGCCAATGTCTGCGAGGCCGCTACCCAGTCGCCCTCAGCCGCCTGCAAATCCATCAGCGCCGGTGCGCCCCAGGGCGAATCGGGCTCGAGACGCACGGCGCGCTCGGCAATGACCTTGGCAACCTGCATATCGCCAACCCGGCGGGCCTCCAGAAACAGCCCGTGCAGCCCCAGCGCCTGGGTTTCTTCGCGTTCCAGCATGTTGCGGTACACATCAGATGCTCCCGCCCTATCGCCTTTAAGCTCGGCGGACTGTGCCTGAAGCAACAAGGTCAAAGGCTCATCGGGCAACAGCTTGCGCGCCTTTGCCCCCAGTTTCTCCGCCTGTCGTCCATGCCCGGCGCTGACCGCCAGAAGGCCGCGCGAGAGCGCCTCGAAGCCCTTGCGCTGACGCCGCTGGCGCACCGCGCCCGCCGCCGCCTTCGGAGCATTCAGGATATTCTTGATAAAACGGATAGCCCAATAGAGCAGGGTAAAGGCGATCAGTCCGGCAGCTGCCGCTACCAGGATGCTGATGCGGATTTCATAACCTTGCCAGTTGGCCGTGACATAGCCCGGTTGATCCGAAAGCCAAACCGCCCCGGCGGCAATGGCGGCAACAATGATGAAGAAGACAAGAAGCCGTACCATATCCGCTACTCCCCTTCATGGTCCGAATAAACCAGCGCACCCAGATCCGCGGCGAATTTTTCCGCATCCAGTCGCGCCTGCGCCTGCCTGATCCACGGCGCGGCTTTCTCCCGCGCATCCCCTTTAAAGCCTTCTGCCTCTTTCAGCGCCAGGGCCAGATTGCCCTTTTCCAGATGATCCGCAATCCGCGAGGCAATCGCGCCGGCGCTCATCCCCGCCGTCGGACCGGTGCGCCGCACCGAGACAACCGAGCCGGCACTTTTCATGATCTTGCCCATGAGCCCCGAACCACCATCAAGAATATTCTGCGCCTCAAGCGTCTCGCGCAAGGCGCCAAAACGGGCGCGCAACTGCGCCATTGTCAAAACACCGCTCGATGCCCTTGCATTTACGCTTTCGGGTATCTTGATACCCGGCGCAACCTCCATGAAGGCGAACAGGGCATCCTTATAGGGAGCCCCGCCCAGCAAGACCCGTTGCAGCCGGTTGGCGCTTTGCACCCTCGCCGCCTGTTTTTGCTGAACCGCAAGGGCCGCCTGCACCGATTTGACATCCTTGAGCCGTGCATCAACGGCGTTCAGTCTTGATTCAGCCTCGGCGATCCCGGCGGTGAGTTTCTCCAGTTTGGCGATCTTGCCGGTCAACTCCGCGCGTACCGCCTCAATCTGTCCGGCCAGCGCATCCAGGGCCCCGGAACGCCCTCCTTCCCCGACCCTGAGTGTATCCGCCGCCTTGCCGACAAGGCCAAGATCAACCTGCAAGGCATCAAGTTTCTTGCTCAATCCCTCAAGACGCTCATCCAGGGAAGCGATTTTCCCTATCTCGTGACCGAGCGTTTCGGTTTTGTCCTGCAAGCGCCGCAAGGCATCCTCTCGCGCTGCATCCCGCGCCCCCAGGTCTCCAATCCCCCTGGTAATCCGGGCCAGGGATTTCTCCAGCACCGCGATCTGCGGCGTTACATCCGGCGGCACCGCGGGCAGGGATTTGAGCGTATTGCGCAACCCCGCCATATCCTGTTCCAGGCGCTTGAACTTGTTGCCCAGCAGCGAAATGCGCACTCCCGCCGAGCTTGGTGCGCCGCCGCCCTGAACGCCAGCTTCCACAACTGCCTTTTCGATATCTTTCAGCCCCTTGAACAGATCATCCACCCGGCTCGCCAGGCGTGAGGTCCCGGTCTTGACCGCACCGAGTTCACCTGTCAGCCGGGCAATTTCCGCCGCCCGTTTTTGCACCTGCGCCGTATTGGCGGCAATGGAGGGACCAAGTTTTGCCCTTGACTTGCTCTCTTCATCCAGCCGGAGCGCCAGCGTCTCAACCTGTTTCAGGGCCGATTGCGCCGCCGTGTTGACCGCCGCCAGCGACTTGGCATTGTTTTTTGCCGCCGCATCAAGCCCGGCCACCTGGGCTTTTACCCCGGTCATTTGATCCTTGAGCGCGGCCAAGTCTCCGTTTGCCCTGGCCAGCATGTCGGAATAAACCTGCGCCTTGCTTTGCGTTTTTGCCTCAAACGCGGCAAGGCGTTCTTCGGTGAGCTTTCCGGCCCCCTTGACCTGCCCTTCCAGCTTGCCGAGAGCCTTGATAACCTGCGCCTTGTTGTCATCCGGCAAGGCGATCACCCTGAACGCCAAAAGCCCATAGCCGACCCCCAGCGCCAGCGCCGCCCCGGTAATGCTGGAGAGGAGGAAAAGACCAAACCCGCCTCGCTTGACCACCTGCACCGAGGGCGTGGCCATGGCTTCATTTGGCCTGGATTTACTTGGCTTGGTTTTCCCTTGCGGCGTCCCGGTTGGTTCCGGATCGGTGGATTTTTCCGGTGCAGACCGGGGCGCACCGGCTTTCCTTGCCGTCTTTTCAGAAGGCGTTACATCTTCAGCCGTAAGCTCGATGGTGCGTCCGCGCGCTGATTTTCCGGATTTTGCCTGCGCTGCTTTTTTCGCGGCATCTGTTTTTTTACCACTGCCCGATTTATCCGCCATTTGACCTCTGATACGAATCGTTTTGCAAAGAAAATATGTACAGGATTGATGTACTGGAATTTATCTATCTTGGCTACATTGCTCCACAAGATCAAGCAGGGCGTCCTGATCGGGTGATTGCGCAACAAGAACGGCTTTGGCGCTGATCCTGGCCAGTTTCGCGCCAACCGTATCCGACAGGCAGAAAAACCGGACATGGCCAAGAGCCTCATCCAAACCGCTTTGCCGAACGAGATCGGAAAAAATCACCGCCGTGCGCGGCGAATATAGCAAAACCGCATTGATATCGCCTTCTTGCAACATCTGGAGAACCTGCGGTGTAAAACCCCTTGCCTTTTTGGCCTCATAGCCAATGATTCGCTCGACCCTGAACCCGAAACCGTCCAGCATCCCCTGCAAATCGCCCGCCGCCGCCTTGCCGCTGACATGCAAGAGCGGCGCGCCTTCAGCCTCAAGATGCGTTCTTACATGCTCGCCAAGGCGGACAACATCACCGCCCGCCGTCTCCACATGGGCAAAACCGGCGCGGCGCGCCTCTGCCGCGCTTGCCGGCCCCACCGCGTAAAGTGGCAAGGTCTTGATATTTTCAAAACTGTTGCAACGCTCCAGAGCCCTTACCCCATTGGCGCTGGTCGCCAGAACACCGCGATAGCAAGACGGGTTTATCCCGAAATCCCGAAAGCGGATATCCAGCAAGGGCATGATAACCGCGACATGCCCCCGCGCCTCCAGCGCCTTGGCCAACGGTGCGGCGTCAATTTCAGGACGGGTAATGAGAATTCGCATGAAGCCTTATCCGGATCCGGCAAAAAAGTCAGGGCCGCCCCTTGCCTTCAATTCCTCTCCGGCATCCCGGCCCAAAGCCCCGGCCTCACCAACAGGCCCCTCGCGGCCCGTCTCGTGGCAAATGCGGCCATCAGGGGTGAGAATCATGCCGCGGAATGAAACCCGATCGCCGGTGATCTGCGCCAGCCCGCCAATCGGCGTACGGCAGGAGCCGTCCAGAACATGCAGGAAGGCCCGCTCCGCATTGACGCAAATCTGCGTTGTCTGATGATTGACAGGGGCCAGCAGCGCCGCCGTTTTGTCATCCCCTTGCCGGATTTCAATCCCGATTGCCCCCTGCGCCACGGCGGGCAGCATGTCCTCATGCGGCACGATGCTGGTTATCACATCCTCAAGCCCCAGCCGCCGCAGCCCGGCATAGGCTAAAAACGTGGCGTCAACCACGCCTTCTTCAAGCTTCTCCAGCCGCCGCTGCACATTGCCGCGATAGGTAATGACTTCAAGATCGGGGCGCATATGTTTCAGTTGCGCCTGCCGCCGCAGCGAGGCGGTGCCCACCACCGCGCCTTGCGGCAGATCCTGCGGGCGCGCCGCCTTGTTGCTGATGAAGGCATCGCGCGTATCTTCACGCTCCAGCATGGTGGAAATGACCAGTCCATCGGGAAGCACGGTGGGCATATCCTTCATGGAATGCACCGCCAGATCAATTTCGCCCTCTATGAGCGCGGTCTCGATCTCCTTGGTGAACAGCCCCTTGCCGCCAACTTCCGCCAGCGCCCGGTCAAGAATCTGGTCACCAATGGTCTTGATAACAACAATCTCGATTTCGTCCTCACCAAGCCCGTGTGCCGCCATGAGCTTGCCGCGCACTTCATGCGCCTGGGCCATGGCCAGCGGGCTGCCCCTTGTCCCCAGTCGAAGCCTTGGTGATTGCATGGTGTTTTCTCCGCGTGTATCGTGCAGGGATATCCTGCACTTTCGTGAATGTTTTCAGATTTGACCGCAATATACCCATCAAATTCACCAGGTATAGAAAAAACGTGACCCATTTGAGCGCAACGCCGCAAGAGTTGACAATCCTCGGACTGGAATCGAGCTGTGATGAAACGGCCATTGCCGTCGTGCGCCGTCACGGGGACGGGCGCGGCGAGATCCTGAGCAATGTGGTGCTTTCGCAAATCGAGGATCATGCGCCTTATGGCGGCGTCGTGCCGGAGATCGCCGCCCGCGCCCATGTGGAGCATATCGACCGGCTTATCATCGAGGCGCTGGAGGAGGCCCATGTCACCTTTGCCGATCTTGACGGGGTTGCCGCCACTTCCGGGCCGGGACTGATCGGCGGGGTCATGGTGGGGTTGATGAGCGCCAAGGCAATCGCCCTTGCCCATGATCTTCCCCTCATCGGCGTCAATCACCTGGAAGGCCATGCCCTGACCGTGCGCCTCACCAATGGGGTGAAATTCCCCTATCTGCTGCTGCTGGCCTCGGGCGGGCACACCCAGCTTCTGACTGTTTCGGGCATCGGGCATTACCGCCGCATCGGCGCCACCATTGATGACGCGCTGGGCGAGGCTTATGATAAAACCGCCAAGCTCCTGCAGCTTGGCTTTCCCGGCGGCCCGGCGGTGGAAAAGGCCGCCCTTGGCGGTAACCCGGAACGTTTTGCCCTGCCGCGCCCGCTCAAGGGAAGCCCTGAACCCAATTTTTCCTTCTCCGGCCTGAAAACCGCTGTAAGGCACGCCGCACAAAATGCCGAACCGCTGGGTAAACAGGATATCTGCGACCTTTGTGCTTCATTTCAGGCCGCGGTCACGGATGTGTTGAGCGAAAAATGCGCCTTGGCCATGCAAATCCATGCGCAAAGCCTCGCCGGAGATATCCCGCGCAATTTTGTCATGGCGGGCGGGGTCGCCGCCAATGCCGCGATCAAGGAGAGCCTGACCCGGCTTTGTAAAAACGAAGGTTTTGAACTGACCATCCCGCCGCCCCGACTCTGCACCGATAACGGCGCCATGATCGCCTGGGCGGGGGCAGAAAAACTCAGCCTTGGCCTGACCGACAATCTGGATATTCCGGCCCGGGCGCGCTGGCCGCTGGACAGCAAGGCCGCGCCCTTGAAAGGCGCAGGAGTAAAAGCATGAACACAAGACAAACCCTTGGCGTCATCGGCGCAGGCGCATGGGGAACGGCGCTGGCCAATATCGCCGCGCGGGCAGGTTGCCGAACCACGCTCTGGTCCTTTGAGCCAGAAATCGCAGAGCAGATCACGCAAAACCTGGAAAACAACAAATACCTCCCCGGAATCCCGCTTGATCCGGCTATAACCGCAACGGCGGATATCACGGCGGCTTGCAAGAACAGCATCCTGCTGCTGGTCACCCCGGTGCAGCACAGCCGGACAATCATGGCGCAAATGGCCCCCCATGTAGAAGCCGGAACACCCATTGTCCTGTGCTCCAAGGGGATCGAGATGCGCACCGGGCATTTGATGTCGCAGATCACGGCCGACACCCTGCCGCAAAGCCATCCCGTCATTCTTTCCGGCCCCAGTTTTGCCGGGGAGGTCGCCAAAGGCCTGCCCACTGCCGTCACCCTGGCGGCAAGAGATACCGATATGGGCAAACGCATCGCAAGGGTGCTCAACACCGCAACCTTCCGGCTTTATCTTTCCGACGACCTGATCGGCGCGCAAATCGGCGGTGCGGTGAAAAATGTTCTGGCCATCGCCTGCGGCATTGTTGAAGGCCGCAAACTCGGCGCCAGCGCCAGCGCCGCCCTCACGGCACGCGGTTTTGCCGAACTCACCCGTCTTGCCGTTGCCCTTGGCGCAAGGCGTGAAACCCTTGCCGGGCTTTCAGGGCTTGGCGACCTCATCTTGACCTGCGGCTCCCTGCAATCGCGCAACATGTCGCTGGGCGCGGCATTGGGGCAGGGGAAAACCCTGGAGCAAATCATGCAGAGCCGCCAGAGCGTCAGCGAAGGGGTGCATACCGCCAAGATTATCTTGCAAAAAGCTGCAACAGCAGGTGTGGAAATGCCCATTTGCGCCGCCGTGCACGCCATTCTCCATGAAGGCCAAAGCGTCGGGCAGGAAATCACCCGTCTGCTGGCCCGCCCGATGAAAGATGAAACCACGTAGGGCCCCGCCTGCTTCATGGACCAATGAAGGCTGCGGGAACAAACATGAATGTCAAAAGGAGCAAATCATGCTGTTTTCCATAATCTGCACCGACAAGCCCGGCGAAGGGCTGGAACTGCGAATGAAAAACCGCCCCGACCACCTTGCCTTTCTCGATCAACTCGGCGACCGTCTGAAGATGGCCGGTCCCTTCATGAATGATGAAGGGACCGAGCCGCGCGGCTCCCTTGTTATTATCGAGGCCGAAAATATCGACGAAGCCCGCACAATCGCGGCCCGGGACCCTTATGCCAGGGCCGGCGTTTTTGAAAACGTTGAAATCCGCGCCTTCAAATGGCTCCTGCCTGAAGAAAAGCCCTGATGTCCCAAACCGTACCCGCCATGAGAAGTCTTTCGATTCTCTCCCGGCTATCCATGCCATTGCCATCCTGTGGATGGCTTGGGCACTTCGGGAAAACCGGTTCCCACTTTTCCCGAAGCACTTGTCTCATGACCTTTCTGGAGGTTCTGAAAAAAACCTGAAACAGGTTGTGGTAACTGGGAATTGAATCGGTTATGTTGCCAGTCGCACCGGGATATCCTGTACCTATATTCTAGAGCGCTTCCGGAAAAGCGGGGACCGGTTTTCCGATAAGAAGTGAGGTAGAAGCAAGGAGTTAGAGCCAGGTTTTGATTCAATCAAAACCGGAAATGCTCTAGGTAATGGAGGTCAAGGGCATTTTCGTGATCCACGTTTTGCCTGTGGCAAAAGAGATGTGATCCGGGATGGGTGGCCGAGCGGTTGAAGGCACCGGTCTTGAAAACCGGCAGGCGTGCAAGCGTCTCGTGGGTTCGAATCCCACCCCATCCGCCATATACATTTTAGGATCCTTTCATTTCAATGGATTACGTTTTGGATTAGCTGGTTTTTTCGTAAGGTTAGCCAAGTTATGTTCATTCTTTGGCCTTGACAGGCCTGACCCGGCGCATACAACCGGTTTTCGCCACCTCTCCTTGTTGGTAGACAGAACGTCCTCCAAATCATCAACCCCATAGCAAGGATGTTTTGCCCGATTTTTGGAACAGACGTGCGGGAGAGTGTCAATCTTCCGTGCTGAACCCATGACGGGTATTTTGACTGTACCCATGTTTTTATGAAAAAATGTGATATAGTCAGGTACTGTCTTGATCTTTCCTTGATAACTGTAAAGGCTGGGAAATGGGCATTCCGAAAACCGATACCTTGCGCAAGAGTGAACAGCTTCCTCTGATTATTGACCGGAAATCGGGTGAAAACCTGCAAATCCAGATTTTTCGCGGGATCCAGCAACTCATAATTGACGGGGTCTTGAAATCGGGTGTCATTCTCCCGTCTTTCCGCGAGATGGCGGCGCAGCTCAAGGTTTCAAAGAACACGGTCATTCTCTCCTATGAGCGTTTGATTTGCGAGGGCTATCTGGTGACCAAGCCGGGGGTGGGCACCTATGTCTCTCCCCATTTGCCCGAACAATCCCTGCTGATTACCCAGCGCCGCCCCACGAAGCAGGAAAAGGCCGAACAAATGGCCCGGCGTCACCCGTTGCTGTTTCATGGCCGTTTGCACAGGATTTTCCCCCGCAAGGCATCAAAACCGTGCATTGATTTCATTGTTGGCCGGCCCGATGCCGCGACTTTTCCCGCCCGAATCTGGAAACGCATCCTTGACCAGAAAATCGAGCACGGCCACGCTGGAATGACCCAGTATAACGACCCGGCGGGCTTGCCCGAATTGCGCGAGGCGATTGCCGATCACCTTGGCCCGGCACGCGGCATCAATGTATCGCCGGAGCAGATTATCATTGTCGGTGGTATTCAGGAGGCCCTGAGCCTGATTTCTCGTCTCCTGGTTGGTTCAGAAACCAGCGTGGCAATTGAAAGTCCGTGTTATCAAGGCGCGGCCTATGTATTTCGCGCGGCGCGGGCGCAGATCACCCCGGTTCCGGTGGACCAGGCCGGGCTTGATGTCGAACAGCTTCCCGAAGGGCCGGTGAGCCTTATCTATGTTACCCCTTCGCACCAATACCCGCTGGGCAGCACCTTGTCGCTGGAGCGCCGCTTCAAGCTGCTGGAATGGGCCTGGACATCGGGGGCTTATATCATCGAAGATGATTATGACAGTGATTTTCGCTATCGTGGCTCGCCGCTTTTTGCCCTCGCCGGGCTGGATCGCCATGAAAGCGTGATTTATCTCGGCACCTTTTCAAAATCCATCGGGGCGGGCATTCGCACCGGCTATATCGTCGCGCCCTCTGCGCTGGTGGAACCATTGACCACCCTTAAGGGGCTGCTGAACAATGGCAATCCATGGCTGGAGCAGGCCGTTTTGGCCGAGTTTATCGCCAGCGGCGGTTTTAACCGGCATTTACGTAAGATCCGGCAGGTTTACCTGCGCCGGCAGGCCGCTCTGATTGGCGCCATCCGCGAAGAATTCGGTGAAGCCGATGTTACCGGCACCGATTGCGGCATGCATCTCATCTGGACCCTCCCCTCTGGCGGCATGAACGCCCAGGAACTGCGCGAGCGGGCGCTTCAAAAAGGGGTTGGCATTTATCCGCTCAAAGAGGGGCGGCCTCTTTTACCGCCAGCGATGAGCAACGCGCGCGCATGGTGATGATGGGGTTCCCCTCGGTTACGGAAAAGCAGATTCGTGAAGGGATCTGCACTCTCTCCCGTATTGCCCGGCCTCAGACCACGCCATGTTCCTCGTCCTCCGGGATGGCTCCGATAGATTTTGAAATCTGAAAAAACCTTTCTTGCCGTACCCATGAAAACCTCACCCGGCGCATCTAAGAGGAGTCCGGCTGTCCTGGTAGAATCCATCCTGTCGATTTTTATCAGGATGGCGGAAATGCCGATCCTGTTTTCACGGGTTTTCACAAGGGAGAGAGATCATGACAAAGCTGACCAGACGATCATTTCTGGGGACCACGGCTGCATTTGGCGGGATGGCCGCGATGCCTCCCCTTGCCGGCGCCCATACCCTGCTCACCGCGCCCCTGCTGGACGCTTCCTCGCGCATGACGGCGACCCATTGGGGGATTATCAAGGCCTTCGTTGAATCGGGGCGACTCACCCGTGTTGAGCCTTATGGCAAGGATGCCTTTTCGCCCTCGCCGGTCATTCAGGCTTTCCCCGATCGGGTTTATACCCGCAACCGGGTGAAATATCCCATGGTGCGCGAGGGCTTTCTGAAAGACGGCGCCAAAAGCGACACTTCCCAGCGCGGCAAGGGCAAGTTTGTTCGCGTAAGCTGGGACAAGGCCACCGAACTCGTGGCCTCGGAGTTGAAACGCGTCAAGAAGACTTACGGCAATGAAGCTATCCATTCAGGCTCCGTGGACTGGCATTCGGTGGGTAAACTCCACAACTCGCCGGTTTTGCTGCGCCGCATGCTGGGCCAGTTCGGCGGCTTCGTGGACAATTCCGGTGATTTCTCCATTGCCGCCGCCATGGTTATCCTGCCCCATGTCATTGGCGGCACGGAAGTCTATGACCAGCCCACCGCCTGGGAGACGGTCCTGAAATACACCGACACGGTGGTTTTGTGGGGCGCAACCCTTTTCAAGAATAACCAGATCGGCTGGGAACCCACCGACCACACCACCTATGATTACCTTGCCAGGCTGAAAGCGGCAGGCAAGAAAATCATCTCGATTGATCCGCGCATCACCGATACGGCGAAATATCTTGGCGCCGAATGGGTGCCCATTACCCCCAATACCGACACCGCCCTGATGATGGGCATGATGCATACCTTGTACACCGAAGATCTTTACGACAAGGCCTTCGTGAAAAAATACACGGTGGGCTTCAAGAAGTTCCTGCCCTATCTGCTGGGCAAGGATGGCAGCCCCGCCAAAACCGCCGAATGGGCGGCAAAAATCACCTCCATCCCGGCAGATACCATCAGGCAACTGGCCCGCACCATGGCCAAGGGACGCACCATGCTGATGAGCGGCTGGGCCATCCAGCGCCAGGATCATGGCGAGCAATCCTATTGGTCACTCGTCGCGCTGGCCGCCATGCTGGGCGATATCGGCCTTCCCGGCGGCGGCTTTGGCCTGAGCTATCACTACGCCAATGGCGGCTCGCTTACCGCCAAGGGCGCGGCTTTGGGCGGCATTCCATCGGGCGAAAACCCGGTGAAAACCGCGGTGCCATATGCGCGGGGCCTGAGCGATATGTTGCTTAATCCGGGCAAGGTGGTGGACTATAACGGCGAGAAGATCACCTATCCCGATATCAAGCTGGTTTATTGGGCGGGCGGTAATCCGCTGAGCCACCAGATGGATCGCAACCGGCAGATCAAGGCCTGGCAGAAACCTGAAACCATCATCGTCAACGAGATGTTCTGGACCAATACGGCGCAATTTGCCGATATTGTCCTGCCGGTGAATACCACCTTCGAGCGCAATGATATTGTCTCGGCCAGCGAGTATTCGGAGCATTACATTGTCGCCATGCCCAGGCTGATCGAGTCCCGCTATGAATCGCGCAGTGATTACGAAATCTTTGCCGCGATTGCTGACAAGCTCGGTTTCAAGGACAAGTATACCGAGGGCAAGAGCGAGATGGACTGGATCGAATCCTTCTATGAAGAGGCGGCCAAAGACGCCAAGAAGAAGGGGCTCAAAATGCCCGACTTCAAGACCTTCTGGAATACAACCCAGGTGATCGAGTTCCCGATCCCGGCAGAGGCGAAAAACTATACCCGCTTCTCCGAGTTTCGCGAAAATCCGATCGAGAATGCGCTGGGCACCCCGTCGGGCAAGATCCATATTTACTCGCGCAAGATCGAGGGCTTCAAATATGACGATTGCCCGCCCCATCCCACATGGCTGGAACCCATCGAGTGGCTTGGCTCGAAAAAGGCCGCCAGACACCCGCTCCATATTGTCTCGCCACATCCCAAATACCGGCTCCATTCGCAAATGGACAATACCTGGCTGCGCAACACCTATGAGGTGGCCGGGCGCGAGCCGGTCTGGGTCAATGTGGAAGATGCCAAGGCGCGCGGCATCAAGAGCGGCGATGTGGTCAAGGTGTTCAATGACCGCGGCGCCACCCTTGCCGGGGCTATCGTGACCAAGCGCATCCGCCCCGGCGTGGTGATGCTGCAAGAAGGCGCATGGTATGACCCGGACAAGCCCGGCGAGGCGGGCGCCCTGTGCAAGCATGGCAATATCAACCTGGTGACCATTGACAAGGGAACCTCCAAGCTGGCCCAGGGCAATATTGCCAATACCGCCCTTGTCGAGGTGGAGGTCTTCAAGGGAGCTGTTCCGGCAATCACCGCATTTACACCGCCTGCTGGCGCCTGATCTTCTCCCATGCCCTGAAAAGGGGCGCCCGGTATATCCGGGCGCCCCGCATTTTTCGCGCTGTCCTCATGTCTCTTTAAAACAATCCAGGGAACACGAATCATGCCTCGCATCTTCTCTCCATTGCGCTTTTTACCCGTCTTGATCTTGCTTGCCCTGTGGCTCGGTCTTGGCATCCCGGTTCACGCGGTCACGCAAGGGCCGGTTCTTTACACCAAGACCCTGACCCCATTACATAATGCAGCGGAAAACGGGACCGTTATCGCCCGTATTTCCCCGGCAGTGCCGCTTCGCGTTCTGGATGAAAAGGGAGGGCAGGTGAAGGTGGAGATCACCGGCTGGTCGCCAGAGGGCGGTGAGAAATACCTGTTTATTGAAATGGGCCAGCGCATCCGTTTGGCCAAGATCACCGATCAGGGGCTTGAGGGGCGAAAGGTCATTGCGCAAAAGGAAGACTATTATGAAAGCGTCTGGCAGGATGTGCGCCTGACCGGCTGGATCGCCAAAAAAGATACATCTGAAGATATCAAGGCAATCTGGAAAACCGCACGCCACCTGTTTCACCAGCGTTGTACGAGGTGCCACGCCCTGCACCGGCCCACCGAGTTCACCGCCAATCAATGGCCTTCAATTCTCAAGATCATGACCGTGCGGGCCGGTTTGTCCGAGGGCAAGAAGGCGCTGATCGTGCAATTCATGCAAACCCATGCCAAGGATCAAAAGGTTGAGGATGAGCCCGATGATGAATCCGATGTGGCATTGAACGAGGAAGACCCGACGATCCCGAAAATCACCGGTGACGCCAAGCTGGCGGCATTGGGTGCAAGCAAATTTGCCGATCACAATTGCACCGCCTGCCACGGCGAGGACGCCGCAACCCCGGCCATTCCCGCTTATCCGAAACTTGCCGGGCAGAGCGCCGATTACGCTTTCAAACAGATGCAGGATTTCAAAAGCCGCGCCCGTGCCAATGACCAGTATGAGGTCATGAAGGAAAGCATTGCCGAAATACCCGAAGCCGATATGCGCGCTATCGCCTGGTGGCTCTCAACGCTTTAATGCCCGCTGCCCAATGCGCCGGTTTTGACCGAGTAATCCACCGCGACGCCATAATGGGGATCATCATCAGAATCCACCATGAGCTGACCGGCCCGGTTCAGCAGCTTGTGGCAATCCTGGGTGAGATGCCGGAGCTGCAAGGTCTTGCCCAAGGCTTCATATTTGCGCGCCAGCGCCTCGATCGCCTGCAGGGCCGACTGGTCTACGACCCGGCTGTTCATGAAATCCACGATCACCAGATCCGGGTCTTCCGCCGGGTTGAAAATCGCGCCAAAACCTTCCACCGAGCCAAAGAACAACAAGCCCTCGATCTGGTAGATCTTTGCCCCTTCATCGCTGATTTTCGAGGTAGCGTGAATATGGGTGGCGTTGCTCCAGGCAAAAGCCAGCGCCGAGACAATCACCCCCACCACCACGGCAATCGCCAGATCGCTCATCACCGTGACGATGGTCACCAGGATCATCACCAGCGCATCGGTGAGCGGAATGCGCCGCAGGATTGTCAGGCTCTGCCAGGCAAAGGTGCCCACCACCACCATGAACATCACCCCCACCAGTGCCGCCAGCGGGATTTGCTCGATCAGCCCGGAGGCAAACAGGATGAAGCTGAGCAGGAACAGGGCAGCAGAAATTCCCGAGAGCCGGGTGCGCCCGCCGGATTTTACATTAATCATCGACTGGCCGATCATGGCGCAGCCGCCCATGCCGCCAAAAAAGCCGGTGACCACATTGGCCAGCCCCTGCGCGGCGCATTCACGCGAGGCCCCGCCGCCCTTGCCGGTCATCTCGCCAATCAGGTTAAGGGTCAGCAGGCTTTCAATCAGCCCGATCGCCGCCAGGATCAGCGCATAGGGAAAGATGATTTTCAGGGTTTCAAGATCAAGCGGCACAAGGGGGATATGAAATTGCGGCAAGCCCCCCTTGATGGAGGCCAGATCCCCGACCCGCGGCACATCAATGCCAAAGACAATCACCAGCGCCGCCACAACAAAGATCCCGGCCAGCGGTGCAGGGATAAAGCCGGTGATCTTCGGCATTACCCAGATGATGAACATGGTGAGAGCCACCAGCCCCAGCATGACAACCAGCGGCCAGCCGGACATCCATACCTTGGCGCCATCGGCCCCGGTCACCTGAAACTGGCTGAGCTGGGCCAGGAAAATAACGATCGCCAGCCCGTTGACAAAGCCCAGCATCACCGGATGCGGCACCAGCCGGATGAACTTGCCGAGATGAAAAATTCCGGCGAGAATCTGCAATATGCCCATCAGCACCACGGTGGCGAAAAGATATTCAACCCCGTGCCGGGAAACCAGCGCCACCATCACCACCGCCAGCGCGCCGGTAGCGCCTGAAATCATCCCCGCCCGGCCCCCGAAAACAGCTGTTATCAGCCCCACCATGAAGGCCGCGTAAAGTCCCACCAGCGGGTGCACCCCGGCCACGAAGGAAAACGCCACCGCCTCGGGCACCAGCGCCAGCGCCACGGTCAGCCCGGAAAGCACTTCGGTTTTGATGCATTCGGGCGAGCACAGGCTGGTTTTGCTGTCCTTGAGCCTGGAAACAGAGAGTTGCGCAGCAAAGGCCGCAAGCGTTGGCTTGATCACGTCGGATATCCATTTGGGGGGTGAGGATTGAAGATTGCCGCCTTCATACCTCATATCTGGAAAAATGCAAAAAAATTCCGTGCAATGATCTCCCGCCCCAAGGCGTTATCCGCTTACAGGGGCATGTAACCTTGCGCCAGTTCAACCAGGTATGAAACCCCGTAGGGGATTGCCGCATCGTTGAAATCATAGGCCGGATGATGCAGCCCGGCGCTCTCGCCATTGCCGATAAACACAAAAGCGCCGGGGCGCTCTTCCAGCATGAAGGAAAAATCCTCGCCCCCCATCACCGGCGTCATGTCCATGTTGACATTGGCCTCGCCAACGATGCTTGCCGCAACCTGTCCGGCAAAGGCGGTTTGCGCGGCGTGGTTTATGGTGGGCGGATATTCACGCGAATAGTTGATCCGGGTTGTGCAGCCATAAGCGGTGGCCACTTCGGTAATAATCTCCTGAATGCGCCTTTCCGCCAGGTCGCCCACCTGCCGGTCCATGGAACGAACCGTACCGGCAAGTTTTGCCTGAGGCGGGATAACATTGTCGGTTGTGCCGGAATTGAACCTTGTGATCGAAACCACGACCGGCTGCAACGGGTCAACATTTCGTGACACGAAAGCTTGCAGCGCCTGAACCACCGCGGTTCCGGCAATGATCGGATCAATGCATGATTGCGGTTTGGCCGCATGGCCGCCCTTGCCGGTGATGGTGAACTCAAGAAAATCCGCCGCCGCCAGCAAGGCGCCGGTGCGCATGCCAAACTGCCCCACCTTCATGCCCGGATAATTATGCAGCCCGTAAACCTCGTTGATTCCAAAACGCTCCATCAGCCCGTCATCAATCATCGCCCTTGCTCCGGCGCCGCCTTCTTCGGCGGGCTGGAAAATCAACGCCGCCGTGCCATTGAAATTGCGCGTTTCACAAAGATATTTTGCCGCCCCCAGCAACATCGCCGTGTGCCCGTCATGCCCGCAAGCGTGCATTTTACCAGCGTTTTTTGAAGCATAGGGCAAATCGGAAGCCTCATCCATGGGCAAGGCATCCATATCCGCCCGCAGCCCGATCACCTTGCTGCTGTTCGTTTTCCGCCCCCGGATCAGCCCGACAACGCCGGTTTTCCCGATACCGGTGATAATCTCATCCACGCCAAATTCACGCAACAAATCCGCAACTTTTCCGGCAGTCCGGCGCACATCGTAAAGCAGTTCAGGATGGGCATGGAAATCCTGTCGCCACCTGGTGATTTGATCGCCAAACTCGGCAATACGGTTGATAACGGGCATCTTGGGTTGATCCTCCTGATGATTGGCTGGCGGTCAGGATGGCCCCTTCGGCGCAATTGTCAAGCACCTGGTAGCCGGGGCCGGCCCCAAGAAATATTTGCATGTGAAGCTCTCTCTGGTAAAGTACCAGAATCTTGCTAAACATTAGAATTTGCTTAAGTAATTTCTATTTGCAGATGCAAAAAAACAACCGGGAGGAAAAAATGCAAAAGGCTTTGGTTCTTGATGCGGGCAAATGCACGGGGTGCAAACAGTGCGAACTGGCCTGCTCTTTTGAACATGAGGGAATATTTAATGTCACGCGCTCACGCATCCGCGTCTTCGTGTTTGAAGAAGAGGCGCGGTTTGTCCCCTATACCTGCACCCAGTGCGATCAGGCCTGGTGCATGCAGGTCTGCCCGGTGGGCGCGATCACCTCCGACCCGGTGAGCGGCGTCAAGTCGGTAAATGCCTCGACCTGCGTTGGCTGCAAGGTCTGCACCATCGCCTGCCCGTTCGGCACCATCAATTACAACGCCATCTCCGGCAAGGTCGAAAAATGCGATCTGTGCGGCGGCGACCCGGCCTGCGCCCGTGAATGTCCGACCGATGCGATCACTTTCGTTGATTCAAATCTGGCCGGTTACGAGAAAATGCAGAACTGGGCTCATAAAACCGATACCGCGCCGCAGGCCGCATCTTAAAGGGGAGGATAACAATCATGTCATGGACAAGGAAAATCCTGCGCGTCAACCTTACGCAAGGCACTTGTACGCCCGAGGATCTCAACATGGACTGGGCCAGGAAATATATCGGCCAGCGCGGTCTTGCCACCAAGTATCTTACCGAGGAGATCGACCCAAAGGTTGATCCGCTCTCACCTGAAAACAAGATGATCTTCGCCACCGGGCCGCTCACCGGCACCGGGGCGTCCACCAGCGCGCGCTATTCGGTGATTACCAAGGGCCCGCTGACCGGGGCCATCGCCTGTTCCAATTCGGGCGGGTATTTCGGCAACGAGCTGAAAAATGCCGGCTGGGACATGGTCATCGTGGAGGGTAAATCTTCAAAACCGGTTTACCTGTATATCTGCAATGACGTGGCCGAATTGCGCGATGCGGCGGAGATCTGGGGAACCTCGACCTGGAACACCGAAGAATGGATCAAGAAAACCCATCAGGACCCCATGATGCGGGTGGCCTCTGTCGGCATCGCGGCGGAAAACGGGGTTTTGTATTCCGCCATTGTCAATGATCTGCACCGCGCCGCGGGCCGCTCCGGCGTCGGCACGGTAATGGCCTCGAAAAACCTGAAAGCCGTTGGCGTGCGCGGCACGTTGGGTGTTCCCGTGAACGACCCGCAAGCCTTCATGAAAGCGGCCAGCGCCGCCAAGAAGGTGCTGGCGGACAATGCCGTTACCGGCGTGGGCCTGCCCACCCATGGCACGCAGATCCTGATGAATGTCATCAACGAGGTCGGCGCACTGCCCACCCGCAATGCCGAGGATGTGCAGTTTGAAGGCGCTGGCGATATATCGGCGGAGGCCATGCGCGAGCCGCGCCGCGACGGCACCACCAATCTGGTGGCCAACCAGGCCTGCTTTGGCTGCACCATTGCCTGCGGGCGGGTCTCGAAGATCGACCAGTCCCATTATACCATCGTCAACAGGCCCGAATACTGGGGCGCGTCGGGCGGTCTGGAATATGAAGCGGCCTGGTCCTTGGGGGCGGCCACCGGGATCAATGACCTTGAAGCGCTCACCTACGCCAATTTCATCTGCAACGAGCAGGCAATTGATCCCATCACCTTCGGCGCCACCCTTGGCGCGGCCATGGAGCTTTATGACGCCGGCGTCATCACCGATGAAGATACCGGCGGGATTGCGCTCAACATGGGTTCGGCCGAGGCGCTCACCACCATGGTGGAGCTGACCGGCAAGGGCGAGGGCTTTGGCGCCGTTCTGGGCCTTGGCTCCAGGCGGCTGTGCGAGAAATATGGCCATCCGGAATTGTCCATGTCGGTCAAGGGGCTTGAATTCCCCGCCTATGATCCGCGCGGCATTCAGGGCATCGGCCTCAACTACGCCACTTCAAACCGCGGCGCCTGCCATGTGCGCGGCTACACCGTGGCTTCAGAAATTCTCGGCATCCCGGAAAAAACCGATCCGCTGGTAACAGACGGCAAGGCCGGGCTGGTGAAAGCTTTCCAGGACGCTACCGCGGCGGTGGATTCGGCCGGGATCTGCCTGTTCACCACCTTTGCCTGGTCCCTGGAGGACATCGCGCCGCAGGTTGATGCTGCCTGTGAAGGCGAATGGACGGTGGAGACCATGCTGGAGGCGGGCGAGCGCATCTGGAACATGGAACGCCAGTTCAACCTGGCTGCGGGCTTTACCGGCAAGGACGACACCTTGCCCAGGCGCATCCTCAAGGACGCCGCCAGGACCGGCCCGGCCAAGGGGCTCGTGAACGGGCTCGACAAGATGCTGCCCGAATATTACGAGTTGCGCGGCTGGTCGGCGGACGGTGTTCCCACCGGCGAGACCCTGAGCCGCCTCGGGCTTTAGGCGCGAACATGACGGGCCATCGGTTTTTGCCGGTGGCCCTTGTTTTTATTTGTCTGGAGATATGAGATATGCACCATGTCATCATAGGCACGGGCCCTGCCGGTGTGAACGCCGCCGAAGTCTTGCGCAAGCATGACGCCAATTCAAAGATTACCCTGATTGGCGGCGAGGGTGAGCCGCCCTATTCGCGCATGGCTATTCCCTATGTGCTGAGCGGCAATATATCCGAAGCCGGAACCCGTCTTCGCCAGGAGCCGGGCTACTATGACACGGCCCGGATCGAGGTTATCGCCGGGCCGGTGGCGCGGCTTGACACCCTGCACAAGCTCGTGGAACTGGCAGGCGGCAACGCGGTGAATTATGACCGTCTGCTGATCGCCGCCGGGGCCAGCCCCATCAAGCCCCATGTTCCCGGTCTTGACCTGCCCGGTGTGCATCATTGCTGGACCCTCGCCGATATGCGCGCCATAGAAGAGCAGGCGGGCGAGGGAGACAATGTGGTGCTGATGGGTGCCGGCTTTATCGGCTCCATCATCCTTGAATCGCTCAAGTCCCGCGGCGTCAATCTCACCGTGGTCGAGGTCGAGGACCGCATGGTCCCCCGCATGCTCGATGAAACCGCCGGGGCCCTGCTCAAGAGCTGGTGTGAGGGCAAGGGCGTGAATATACGCACCGCTACGAGAATCGAGAAAGTGGAAGAGGCAAATACGGGCCTTGATATTCACCTGAGCGATGGCGAGACCCTTGGTGCAAAACTTCTCGTGGTGGCCGCCGGAGTCAAGCCAAACACCGATTTCCTCGAAGGCAGCGGCATTGAGGTTGATTACGGCATTCTGGTGGATGAGCGCCAGCAAACCAATATCGAAGGCGTGTTTGCGGCGGGTGATATTGCCCGCTCACGCGATTTTTCCACCGGCAGCGCCGTGATGATGGCAATCCAGCCGGTGGCGGTCGATCATGCCCGCGTTGCGGCAACGAACATGGCCGGTGGCAATGCGCGCTATCAGGGCGCGCTGGCCATGAATGTGCTCGATACCATGGGGCTGATTTCAACCTCTTTTGGCCTGTGCCACGGACCGGCAAGCGAGAAAAGCGCGGTGGCCCTGGATGAGCCGGGCTATAAATACATGCGTCTTGAATTTGACGGCGATGTCCTGGTCGGGGCCCAGAGCCTGGGCCTGCCCGAGCATATCGGGGTTTTGCGCGGGCTCATTCAGAGCGGAGCGCCGCTGGGCACGTGGAAGGAGCGGTTGGCCGAAAACCCGCTGCGTCTGGCCGAGGCCTATGTGGGGATAACCAACGGGGTTTGAAAAGGGAGGCTACATGACCATAACCCTCAAGCTGTTTTCCATCCTGGAAAAGCACTTACCCCCCGGTGCGGTTCGCAACCAGGCGCAGATCGAAATCAGGGACGGCGCATCGGTAGGCGATGTGCTTGCCGATCACGGCGTTGCCCTGCCGCTTTGCCAGATTATCCTGGTCAACGGTGTTTATTCACGTCCTGCCGACGTCGATGGAGTTATACTGAACGAGAACGATGTTCTCGCCGTCTGGCCGCCGGTCGCCGGTGGATAAGCCGGCCCCGGACAAGACGCCGGAAACCATTGTCAAGCTGATGTCGCTGGATATTCGGGAGTTTCGCCGCGCCCTGGTGAAATTTGCGCCTGAAACCCGCCATCAGGGCGAACGGAACGACTATCTGCTGGGCGATGAGGTCCGGGGGCTGCGGATCCGAATAGAAGAATTGCCCCCCTTTTCCCCCGGCGGCTTGATTGTCCTGCCGCAATGCCGGATAACACTGGAATTTCACGGGATCGGGGAAGGCGGGCGTCAGGCCATGCTGGCCCGGTTTGACCGCACTTATTTTCGCGGCGGCGGATAAGGCGATTGTCCGTCCGGGCCCTGAATGAAAGGTGACAAAAAATGGGGGAGATCGGCGAGGCTTTCAGCATTGCGTTTCATTTGCTCATCTCGGGCGATGCGCAGCTTTTTGCCATTGTTCTTTTGTCCCTGAAGGTTTCCCTCACTGCAGTAATGACCGGTTGTTTGCTGGGCTTCGGCACCGGGGCCGTGCTGGCCGCCTTTGATTTTCCCGGCCGCCGCCCGATTGTTGTTTTGCTCAATGCCTTCATGGGCCTGCCGCCGGTGGTTGTCGGGTTGATCGTCTATCTTCTCCTGTCCCGTTCCGGTCCGCTGGGGGTTCTGGGGCTGCTCTATACGCCAACGGCGATGATTATTGCGCAAATTCTTCTGGTCACGCCCCTGATTGCCGCCCTTTCATACTCGATCCTGCGCAACCTGCACCGCGAATATGATGAGTTTTTCCGCTCCATAGGTTTAAGCCGTCCGCAGACCATCAAGGCCTTGCTCCATGACGGGCGTTCTGGACTGGCCACGGTGGCGCTGGCCGGGTTTGGCCGGGCCATCTCCGAGGTTGGCGCGGTGATGATTGTCGGCGGCAATATCAACCATGTCACCCGCATCATGACCACGGCGATTGCGCTGGAAACATCAAAAGGCGCTCTGGCCATGGCGCTGGCGCTGGGGATGATCCTGATCTGCATTTCCGTGACCATCAATGCCGCCGTTGCCCTGCTGCGCCCGGCGGCACATGAGGATTCTTATGCTTGAGCGCCCTGAAGACATGCCTGCCGCCCGCATTGCCCGCTGCGCGCCCATCCGGTTTTGCAACGTGTCACTGGATCTGGGTGGAAAGAAACTGATCCGGAATATCAGTTGCGAGCTGGGTCCGGCGGGAAAGACGGTTATCCTTGGCCCCAATGGCGCGGGAAAAAGCCTGTTTCTGCGGCTTTTGGCCGGGTTGATCCCGCCAAGTTCCGGGGTGATCGAAAGCCGGGATGGGGAGAAAAAGCAAAGCAGGCTGAATTGCCATGCGCTGGTTTTTCAAAACCCGGTCCTTTTGCGGCGCTCGGTTTTTGACAATATGGCCTTTGTGCTTGCCCCGCTGAAACTCAAGGCCCGGATACGCCGTGAAATGGTCATGCAGGCGCTGACCCATGCCCGTCTTGATGCCCATGCCGCAACCCCGGCGCGGCGCTTGTCGGGCGGTGAGCAACAGCGCCTGGCCCTTGCCCGGGCGCTTATTGTCAACCCCGCGGCGGTGCTGCTCGACGAGCCTACCGCCTCGCTTGACCCGGCTTCCAATTTCGTGGTGGAAGACATGATCGACGAGGCGGATCGCAAGGGGGTCAAGATTGTTTTCGTGACCCATGATATCAAGCAGGCAAAACGGGTGGCGGATGATATCATTTTCATCCATCAGGGGCAGATCATGGTCCAGAACGAGGCGGGCGCATTCTTTGACGAGCCGGGCTGCCTTGAGGCGCAATGTTATCTCGACGGGCGTCTGCCGCCGGAATGAACTCCATCATACAGGACAGATAAAGATGCAAAAGATCAGAGCCTTGGGCCTTGCCGCAATGCTGCTATTCAGCTTGGCGGTGGTTTTGCCCGCAAATGCAAAAACGGCAAAATCGATTATCCTGCAATCCACCACTTCAACCCAGAATTCCGGGCTGTTTGATTATATCCTGCCCCTCTTCGAACGCGAAACCGGCATTACGGTCAAGGTGGTGGCGGTGGGCACCGGACAGGCGCTGAAAAACGGCCGCCGGGGCGATGGTGATGTCCTGCTGGTTCATGCCAGAGATGCAGAAGAAAAATTCGTTGCCGAAGGCTACGGCGTCTCGCGCCGGGATGTGATGTATAATGATTTTGTTCTTGTCGGCCCCGGCGCCGACCCGGCGGGGGTTGCAAAAAGCAAGGATATTGTCGGGGCTTTGAAGAAAATCGCCGCCGCCATGGCGCCCTTTGCCTCGCGGGGTGATGATTCGGGCACCAACAAAAAAGAACTCAGGCTCTGGCGGCTGAGCGGTATTGACGTGAACAAGAGCAGCGGCAACTGGTACCGCGAGACCGGCTCGGGCATGGGCGCAACGCTCAATATCGCCCGGGGCATGAAGGCCTATACCCTCACCGACCGCGCCACCTGGATCGCGTTTGGGAACAAGGAAGGGATGAAAATTCTCAGCCAGGGCGATCCGCGCCTGTTCAACCCGTACGGGGTGATCCTGGTCAATCCTGAAAAACACCCCCATGTCCATGTATCTTCAGGCAAGGCGTTCATTGCCTGGCTGACGGGCAAAAAAGGGCAAAGCGCCATAGCCAGCTACCGGCTGGACGGCAAGCAACTGTTTTTCCCCAACGCGAAATGACGCTTATTCCAGCGCACTGTCATCATCAAGCGCTTCGCCGCGGGCGGAGCGGAACATGTCGAGCAAATCCTGTACGCCAAGCCCCTCGCGTTCCTTGCCTGCCACGTCAAGGATGATCTCGCCCTGATGCAGCATGATGGTGCGATGCCCCACCTCGAGCGCCTGCGCCATGGAATGGGTGACCATCAAGGTGGTCAGCCCCTGCTCGGCCACGATATCGCGGGTGAGCTTGATGACAAATGCCGCCGTCTTGGGATCAAGGGCTGCCGTGTGCTCGTCCAGAAGCAGGATCTTCATCGGTTTCAGGGTCGCCATCAGCAGGCTGACCGCCTGACGCTGGCCGCCCGAAAGCAGTTCCATTTTATCGCCAAGGCGGTTTTCCAGCCCCAGTCCGAGCCGCGCCAGAGAAGCGCGAAACGATTGGCGCGAGGAGGGCGTGACAGCAAGGGCCAGTCCACGCCCCTTGCCCCGGCTGGCGGCGAGCGAGAGGTTTTCCTCGATGCTGAGCGAGCCGCAGGAGCCGGCCATGGGGTCCTGAAAAATCCGCGCCACCAGT
This sequence comes from uncultured Hyphomicrobiales bacterium, assembly GCA_964533415.1. Classification (GTDB taxonomy): domain Bacteria; phylum Pseudomonadota; class Alphaproteobacteria; order Rhizobiales; family BM303; genus BM303. The sequence goes on along the minus strand of CAZHLV010000085.1, from coordinate 4,633 downwards.
GCGGCGCGCCGCGCCGTGGTCCAGCGGGTGACATTGATATCCTCAATCAGCACCTGTCCCGCATCCGGGATGGTTTCGCCCGCCATGACGTTTAAAAGCGTACTCTTGCCCGCCCCGTTGGAGCCGATCACGGTAACGAACTGGCCCGAGGGAATTTCCAGCGAAACGCCGCGCAGCGCCGGGGTTTCCATGGCGGTTCCGGTGTTGAAGGTCACGGAAATATCAGATACGCGGATCATTTGCCCCGCTCCCCTGAACGCAGGAATTTAAGCGGGTTGCGCGCCCCGGGCAGCACCATGGCGATGACCACCAGAACGGCGGTAATCAGGTTGAGGTCCTGTGCCTTCAGGCCAATGAAATCGGCATTGAGCGCGGCGGCGACCGCCATGCGGTAGAGAATCGAACCGACAATGCAGGCCAGCGTGGCGCGAAACACGGTCCTGGGGCTGACCAGCGCCTCGCCGCCGATCACCGAGGCCAGCCCGACCACGATCACCCCGACCCCGAGGGTGACATCGGCGGCCCCCTGGCTCTGGGCAAACAGGGCGCCGGCCAGCGCCACCAGCGCATTGGACAGCGCCATGCCGGCCAGAATGCTCGCCCCCGTGTTGATCCCCTGTGCCTGAACCATGCGCGGGTTGACCCCCGTGGCGCGCAGGGCAAGGCCGATTTCCGAGTTCAGGAAACGGTCGAGTATGAGCTTTACAAGCACCACCAGAACAAACAACACAATTGGTAAGGTAACATAGGTGGGATAGGGCAGGGCTTCCAGTGGTGTAAACACCGTATCTTCGCCCAGAAGCGGCACATTGGGCCGCCCCATGATGCGCAAATTCACCGAGTAAAGCGCAATCATCACCAGAATACTGGCCAGAAGATGCAGGATTTTCAGCCGCACATTGAGCCATGCCGTCACCAGCCCCGCCCCGGCGCCCGCCGCCATGGCGACAAGGGTGGCCAGATACGCATTGGTGCCGCTGACAATGAGGATCGCCGCCACCGCCGCGCCCAGCGGAAATGAGCCATCTACCGTGAGATCGGGAAATTGCAGCACCCGGAAGGATAAAAACACCCCGAGCGCCACAAGGCCGAACAACAGCCCCAGTTCAACCGCGCCGAGCAGTGCAATCAGACTCATGGGCTTACCTGACAGCTCTTGCGAGCAGGGCTATTTGACAACCTTTTTGGCCTTGGCGATCATGGCTTCCGGGATAGTAACGCCCATGGCTTTGGCCGATTTCAGGTTTACCGCAAGCTCCAGCCTGGAGACAAAGCGCACCGGAATATCCCCCGGTTTTGCTCCCTTGAGAATTTCGACCACGATGTTCCCGGTCTCAACCCCCACGTCATAATAGTTGAACCCAAGGGCCGCCACCGCGCCGCGCGCCACCGAATCGGTGTCTCCGGCAAAGACCGGGATTTTGGCGTCCTTGCCAACCTTCACCACCGCTTCGAAGGCTGAAACCACCGTGTTGTCGGTGGGGATGTAAATGGCGTCCACCTTGCCAGCCAGCGAACGGGCCGCTTGCAGAACCTCGCCGGACTTGGTGGCCGCGGCCACGCTCACCGACATGCCCAGCTTGGGGGCTTCCCTTTTGACCATCTCCACCAGCGTCACCGAATTGGCCTCACCCGGATTGGAGACAACCCCGAGGCGCTTGGCGTCAGGCACGAGATCTTTAACCAGTTTCAGATGCGCCGCGATGGGGGACATGTCCGAGGTGCCGGTGATATTGGCGCCGGGTTTTTCCCAGTTGCTCACCAGCTTGGCGCCGACAGGATCGGTCACGGCGGAGAATACCAGCGGAATGGTCTTGGTGGCTGCCGCCACGGTCTGGGCCGAAGGGGTGGCTATGGCGACGATTACATCCGGGGCTTCCCCGACAAATTTTTTGGCAATCTGTCCGGCGGTAACACCGTTGCCTTGCGCGTTTTCATAGGTCCATTTCAGATTCTTGCCGACAATAAAGCCAGCCTTTTCCAAGGTGTCCCTCACCCCCTTGCGGGTAGCGTCAAGGGCGGGGTGTTCCACGATCTGGGTGATGGCGATATGTTTATCCGCAGCCATGGCGGAAGGGGTGAATACACCAAGGGCCAGTACGGCAAGGGCGGCTTTAAAGAACATGTTCATGAATTTTTCTACCTTTTGCGTGATGCTTTCTGGGCGCTCCTCACAGCGCGGCGCCGGATTCTCTAAGGGCAAGGTTGTTATAACGGCAAAGTGTAGTGCAGCAAGGTGTGAATTTCCAGATGCAATCTGGGGAAATCCGGGGGGCGTCATCCCGTGCTGTTTCAAGGAAAAATTTTGGATTCTACGCTCACCTTGATGCAATTATGACACGATTGTGACTTAAATTCGGCGCAAAGTTGCTACCGGTAAGAGATCATTATGGTTAAAATGCTCAGTTCGGGGTATAGGACGCGATCAGATGCACGGAAGAGCAAGATGTGGCAATTAAGTGGAGGTGCGTTATGGCGCTGGATACGCCAATCAAGATTTCAATGGTCGGGCTGATCCTGGCTGGCAGCTTTGTGGCTGTGCCGACCCAGGTGCGAGCCGATGGTTTTTTTGAGCGCCTGTTTGGTGGCCCCTCTTACCAAGAGCGTCGGCGTATGCGCGAGGAAGAACTGCGCCGCGAGCGCGAGCGTGCACGGCCAAGGGTGCGCATCTCCAGTCCAAAATATTATACCTACCGGCCAGATGCGGTGAAAACGTATAAGCTGGCGGCTCTTGCCGTTTCTCCTGCAGCCCCTGCGCCGGCAGCGGCAAACACGCCTGCATCTGCTCCTCCGGCAGATGGGGCCGGGCAGGTTCCACCAGCCACCACCACGGCATCGGCCCCGCCTCCCACGCCCTTTGAAGAGGCGCGGATTTACCTGAAATCCTTCAAGCTGCGAATGCCCAAAGAGGTTGGCAAGGCGCTTATTGCCCATTACGCGGCCAAGCCTGAGTTCATCTGGGTCAAGGATGGAAGGGTGGATGTAAAAGCCCGTTCGGCCATGGCTGTTTTCCAGCGCGCCGATCATTACGGGCTCGTGCCTTCTGATTACAAGGTGGCCCTGCCGGCCCCTGAGGCCCCGGTCCAGTTGGCGCAAGGCGATGCCGATGCCGATCAACCTGATCCGGCCGAGATGGCGCGCCTGGCAAAAGAGGCGCGGCAAAAGGAACTCGTCACCTTTGAAATGACCATGAGCGCCAAGGTGCTTACCTATGTGCTTGATGCTACGCGCGGGCGCATCAATCCCAACCGCTTGTCCGGCTATCATGACCTGCCTCGCAAAAAGGTTGACCTGAAAGCCGCCATGGAAGAGATCGCGGCAAGCGGTGATATCGGTAAATATCTTGAAAGCCGCCAGCCGCAGAGCTGGCAATTCAAGGCGCTTGAAGCCGAGCTTGCCCGGCTCGTGGCGCAAGGCGAAGAACAGCGTATCGAAATCGCCCCGGGAACATTGCTCAAGCCGGGGCGCTCCAGTCCCGAACTGGCCAATATCGTGGCCGCCATTAAACTGCGCGGTTCTGATATGCTGAAAGAAAAACATGCCGCCGTGCTGGCCGCCTATGCCGGGGAGGAGGTTTATACCCCTGAACTGGTCAAGCTGGTGCGTGATTTCCAGCGCGAGAACAAACTGGGCGCTGACGGGATCATTGGCCGCAGAACCATCGCGGCTCTCATGGGCGGGGATACCAACGCTTCCAGGATCCAGAAGGTCAAGTTTGCCATGGAACGCCTGCGCTGGCTGCCGCGCGAATTTGGCAAGCGCTACGTGTTCATCAACCAGCCGGCCTACCGGGCAACCTATTTCAACAATGGCAAGCCGGAGCTTTCCATGCGTGTCGTGGTGGGCAAGAAGACCAACCAGACCAGCTTCTTTTATGACGAGATCGAAACGGTCGAGTTTAATCCCTATTGGGGTGTTCCGCTTTCAATTATCGTCAATGAAATGCTGCCCAAGTTGAGCGCTGATCCTTCCTATCTGGACCGGATCGGTTATGAGGTGACAACCGCAAGGGGCAAGCGGGTATCCTCCAGCTCGGTGGACTGGTACGGAGTTGCCTCGCGCAATGTACCGATCAATGTCCGCCAGCTTCCGGGACGCAAGAACGCCCTGGGCGAGTTGAAAATCCTGTTTCCCAACAAACACGCGATCTACATGCATGACACGCCGTCAAAAAGCCTGTTCAAGCGCAAGCGCCGCGCCTTGAGCCATGGCTGTATCCGGCTTCAGGACCCGCGCGGCATGGCGGCCGCGGTTCTGGGGACATCGAAGGATTACATCGCCTCTCGCATTGCCGGCGGACGCAATGACAAGGATTTGCTCAGTGAGAAAATCCCGGTTTATGTCTCCTATTTCACCGCCTGGCCAACCGCCGATGGCGTTGTGAAATATTTCGATGATGTTTATGACCGCGACAAGCGGCTGGCCATGGCCATGAAAGGAACGACCCGGGCGCGCCAGTCCTGAAAATCCCTGTTGAGATCAAGGCGGATGTATCGGCAACCTACCCAATATGTACAATTGACATTATAGCTTTTATATAGTCTTCAAGTTCACGCCCCGATGGGGGCAAGCAAGGCCGCGAAGAAGCATTTTGGGAGTTGTACGGTATGAAGCATGACAAGGCTGCCTTGAA
>CAZHLV010000084.1:0-39052 GCA_964533415.1 uncultured Hyphomicrobiales bacterium | reverse complement strand
TCCTGCACGGTCGCTTTCCCGGTGGTTTATCGGGGTGGCCACCCCGATAAACCAATCTCCCATAATCCGAAAGATACCATATATCCAACAGACAATTCCTGCGGAGGCAGGAATCCAAAAAGGGATATCTATAAGCTCTGGGCACCCGGCTTGGATCCCTGCCTTCGCAGGACGTCCGAAACCACCGGGAAACGGGTGTTTTTTTCACCCGATTGCCCTGCTGTCGTTGCTCTATCTCCTTGATGTCGATCAACTTATCTGCGTTCAAGCGATTCCACTTGAACGCAGCTTGATCTAGAACTTGCCCTTGCCGAGTGCTGAAGGGGCATCATGGGGCCGGGTGCACAAGGCGTGATCGGCAAGGGAGCGGATCACATAGCATTTATCAACTCTGCCCCTGCCGCAGCCCGAGGCAATCCGCGCCAGTTCGGCCTCAAGGGATTGCAATTGTGCGATGCGCAAGCGTACCTGCTCCAGATGGTCTTGCGCAATCCGGTCGGCCTCGGCGCAGGGCTTTCCCGGGTGCGCGGCAAGCTCAAGAAGTTCGCGAATCGCCTCGATTGAAAATCCCAGATCGCGGGCATGTTTGATAAAGCTGAGTTTCTCCATCTCCCGGTGGGTGTAGCGCCGCTGGTTGCCGCGCGAGCGCTGCGGCGCATCGATCAGCTTCATCTGCTCGTAATAGCGGATGGTGGGAACCTTGACGCCGGTTTTTAAGGCCAACTCGCCTATGGACAGCATGGAATATCCTTTTACAAGGCTCCAGAAGCTATGGATTATAATCCGGCGGCGCATAAAACCAACATTTTTTGTCAAACCGGAGTGCAAACCGCAGGCAGCGCTTGACTTTCACCGGCCAATATGGTCAATCCGCCCCAAGCAACAAACATAGTCCAAGGAACGATCAAGATGGCCAAAGCAACCACCGTGAAAATCAGACTCGTCAGCACGGCGGATACGGGCTTTTTTTACGTCACCAAAAAAAACAGCCGCAACATGACCGGCAAGATGGTGAAAAGAAAATACGACCCGGTTGCCCGCAAGCATGTTGAATTCAAGGAAGCCAAGATCAAGTAAACCTTGACCGGCAAGCCTTGAAACTGACAACGCGCCGTTTTGCGGCGCGTTTTTGTTTTTCAGATCAAACCCATCTCCATCAGGCTGGCGCGCATCTCGGCGGGCATTTCAGCCGCGTCCCTGCTACCCTCCGTTTGCAGATCCGGCGGAGCATCGCTGGCTTCCAGGTAGCGCCAGCCCTGAAAGGCGCGGCGCGGGTGAGGGCGCAGGGGAACAAGTTCAGGATCAATTACCAGCCGGCACCGGCCAATGCCTTCAGAATCGGTAAACCGGACGATATCAAGCAGCCTCTGGCGCACTTGAATCTGGCGTTTGATGACCCAGTATAACGAGCCGCCATCAAGCAACTCGTCGCTGCGCCGCGGCGTCATGCGGGTGATATGGGCCAGCATGGCCTCGGGGTTTGCTGCGCGCGCCGCATCAAGCCGGGCGCGCTGAATTCGCCGTAGATGGGCAATGTCCTCAACCCCGACACAAAGCTTAATCAAGTGAAGAGCCATGACAAACCCCGCAGGGTAAAAGACCTTGAGAAAATACGTAACTGCCAGGAAAGCACGAGCCTATGGCATGCCTCCCAAAAGAGGGACCGGTTTTCCGATAAGACGTGCGGTAAAAAACAAGAGGTTAGAGCCAGGCTTTGATTCAGTCAAAACCGGAAAACGCTCTAATAGCGCCCGACTGGACGGCCCCGCGAGATAAGGTCATGGTATTGATGGTTTTTCATCCGGTCAAAATATTCCTTCCGGCTATCCTGACGCCGTTTGTAACCTTCAAGATAAGCATCAACCTTGTCGCGTGTGGCCTTGTCGATAGGGGTGCGCCCATCAATGTAAACGCCCCTTCCAAAGTCTTGGCCCGGAATAACCGAAAGCCCATCAAGTGCTTGCGCCTGGGCCTGGTGCGAGGACAAGGCAACCAACCCAAAAGTAAAAATGCCCAATCCCAGAACCATCGTGATTTTGTCCGCACCCAGCATAATCGTCCTTCCTTGCATCATGACCGCACTCAAGAGCCCCGTAGCGAACCCCGCAGTCATTTGGGCCAATATGACGCAACTTTTCGCTTGTGTCGAGTTCTGCCTATCGTTTTAGGAAAAAAATTTGATGGGAACCGGGTAAAAAAAAGCCCCGGAGAAATCCCCGGGGCCTGATTGTCAAGAAAGGGCAGGAGAACCTTAAGCTCCTGTTGCCGCGGCAACCTCGGCGGCAAAGTCTTCCTTTTTCTTCTCAATGCCTTCGCCCAGCTCAAAACGCACGAAACCGGTCAGCTTGACCGGCGCGCCAACATCCTTCGCGGCCGCCTCCACGGCTTTCTCGATGCGGGTTTCGCCGTCGATGACGAATACCTGCGAGAGCAGGACAACTTCCTCGTAGAACTTGCGCAGGCGGCCTTCCACCATCTTTTCAATGATGTTTTCCGGCTTGCCGGATTCGCGGGCCTGCTCGCTCAAGACCGTGCGTTCATGCTCCACAACCGCCGGGTCAAGATCATCGGTGGACAGCGAAAGCGGGTTTGTTGCCGCCACATGCATGGCGAGCTGGCGGCCAAAGGCATTCAGCTTGTCCGCATCCCCGGTAGATTCCAGCGCCACCAGAACGCCGATCTTGCCAAGCCCATCTCCAACCGCGTTGTGGACATAAGATGCCACCACGCCGTTTTCGACGCTGAGTTGGGCGGTGCGGCGAACCGACATGTTCTCGCCGATGGTGCCAACCATTTCGGTCACGAATTCACCAACATTCTTGTCGCTGCCCGGATAGCTCATGGCCAGCAGCGCATCCATGTCCCCGCCCGCATCAAGCGCCAGGGTTGCGATATCGCGCACCATGTTCTGGAACTGGTCATTACGCGCCACGAAATCGGTTTCCGAGTTGACCTCGGCCAGCGCCCCGCGGGCGCCATCACCGGAAATGCCGATCAGGCCTTCCGCCGCCACTCGCCCGGCCTTCTTGGCGGCTTTCGCCAGGCCCTTGGTGCGCAGCCAGTCGATCGAGGCTTCAACATCGCCGCCATTTTCCGTCAGTGCGGTTTTGCAATCCATCATGCCTGCGCCGGTTTTCTCGCGCAGCTCCTTCACCATTGCAGCTGTGATACCTGCCATTGTGTTCGTCCTTCTTAAAAATGTTCCGGTCCGTCTCGAAACCGGAAAAATAAACCTTCAGCTTTACTTGGATTCAGCCGCTAGCGCCTTGGCCTGCTCGATCCAGTTGTCACGCTCGATGCGGCCCTTGAAGTTCAGTTCATCATCAATTCGCGTTACATCTTCGGCCGAGAATCCGGCCACCTGATGGTAATGATAAATGCCCATCTTGTGCAGCTTCTCTTCGATTACCGGACCAACGCCGGAGATTTTCTTCAGGTCATCAGCCTCGCCATCAGGCGCGCTCATGGGGACAAACGCAGCCGGGGCAGGGGCCTCTTCCCTGGTCGGAGCCTCTTCCCTGGCAGCGTCTGGTGCTTCAGCTTCGGCTGTCTCGGTGATCGTAACGGTTTCTTCAACCAGAACCGTTTCTTCCATAACCGGCTCAACCGCCTCGCCGATATCCATGCCCGCAGAGCTTTGGGCGCGCGAGATGCCGTCAATTGCAGCTTTGGCGATCAGGTCAACATAAAGCTCAATCGCCCGGCCCGCATCGTCATTGCCCGGAATGGGATAGGTGATGCCATCGGGATCCGAATTGGAATCAAGAACCGCGGCAACCGGAATCCCCAGTTTCTGGGCTTCCTTGATAGCAATGGATTCTTTTATCGTATCCACCACGAACAGGATATTCGGCAATCCGCCCATATCCTTGATGCCGCCAATGGCGCGGTCCAGCTTGTCGCGCTCGCGGGTCATTTTCAGGAGCTCTTTCTTGGTCAGGCCCTGAGCCTCGCCGCCAAGCAGGTTTTCCAGCTCGTGCAGGCGTTTGATGGTTTTGGAAATGGTCTGCCAGTTGGTCATCGTGCCGCCAAGCCAGCGGTGGTTGATGTAATACTGGGCACAGCGCTTGGCCGCATCTTCAATCGGCTGCGAAGCCTGACGCTTGGTGCCGACAAACAAGACACGTCCGCCGCCCGCGACAATATCGCTCACCGCCAGCAAGGCCTGATGCAGCAGCGGCACCGTCTGGGCCAGGTCAATAATATGGATGTTGTTGCGCGAACCAAAAATGAATGGACCCATTTTCGGGTTCCAGCGGCGTTTTTGATGTCCAAAGTGAACTCCAGCCTCAAGCAGCTGGCGCATGGTAAATTCAGGCAGAGCCATGGCCCCGTTCTCCTTCTTGTTCCGGTTGGTCCTCCGCGAAACTATTGAGCCGGTCTGAAAACCGGCACCGGAAAAGACGCTTATATGTGGCTGCAAGCAGCATCAGCGCCTTTTGTGTTACGCGTGTGAAATCGGGCGGGTTATACGAATGCTGAAGCCCGAATGCAAGGAAATTGTGTCAGTTTCGCTCAACGGCAACAATGCCCGGCGATTCCTTGATGGCGCTGATGATGTCCGTGGTGATCTGGTAGCTTCCCGGCAGGTTTATCTCGACCTCGCACGCTCCCTCATCCAGAAGCAGGACAATCGACACATTTCCCGGCCCGCCGCCATTGCCCGCTACCCGGTCGAGTTTTGATTTCAGCCCCGCCAAGGGCTCCGCCTCGCGCATGAAAACCTGGATATGCGTGTCTCTCTTGATCGTCGCGGCATCGAGTTCCTTGATGCTCAAGAGCCGCAACTTGATATCATCATCTTCCAGGTTGGCCTCAACCCTGAGCAACACGGCCCGGCCCGGAACCAGCAAATCCTGGTATTGCTGCAATTCATCGCCAAAGATAATCGCCTCATATTGCCCTGTCGGGTCGGAAAACCCGACAAAGGCATAGCGGTTGCCGCTCTTGGCGGATTTGCGCTCCTTGCGATACGTCACGGTGCCGGCCAGTTGCCCCGCCCCGTGCCCCTTTTCGCGCACCATGACCCCGAATGCCTTGTAAAACGGGATATCCAGCGCCCGCAAATCCGGCCCATAGGCATCCAGTGGATGACCGCTCAGGTAAAACCCGATGGCGTCAAATTCATGCGCCAGCCGTTCCGCCGGGGTCCATGCCGGGCGCTCGGGCAGGACAAATGAGGTTTCCGAGACGTTGTCGGGGTCGCTGAAAAGATCATTTTGTCCCCGAACCCGATTGTCCGCCGCGCGTCCCGCCGCGCCCAGAATCATCTCCAGCCCGCCGTGGATTTTTGCCCGGTTGGCCTCAAATACATCAAAAACCCCGGCGCGGGACATGTTCTCAAGCGCCCGCTTGTTGACATGGCGCGGCTCCAGCCTTGCCGCCAGGTTGCTCAGATCCTTGAACGGCCCGTCTGCTTCGCGCGCCTCGACAATGGAAATTGCCGCCTGCCGGCCCACATTGCGAATGGCGGTGAAGGCATAGATGATCTTGCCGTCCTTGACCGAAAACTCCACTTCCGAGCGGTTGATGCAGGGCGGCACCACCTCGATGCCCAGATTATCCGCCTCCTGCTTGAACAGCGCCAGCTTGTCGGTGTTGTTAAGATCAAGCGTCATGGAGGCGGCGAGAAACTCAACCGGGTAATTGGCTTTGAGCCATGCTGTCTGGTAGGCCACCAGCGCATAGGCTGCCGAATGGCTCTTGTTAAAGCCATAACCGGCGAATTTATCCACCATGTCAAAGATATATTCGGCCCGCGCCTTGTCCACCCCGTTGGCCAGCGCCCCATCGACGAAGCGCTTGCGCTGGGCCTGCATCTCGGCCTTGATCTTCTTGCCCATGGCGCGGCGCAGCAGATCCGCCTCGCCCAGCGAATACCCCGAAAGCACCTGGGCGATCTGCATCACCTGTTCCTGGTAGATGATAACCCCGTAGGTATCCGCCACCACCGGCTCGATCATCTTGTGCAGGTCTTCAGGGGCCTCGCGGCCATGCTTGCAATCAAGGTATTTGGGAATGTTTTCCATCGGGCCGGGGCGGAACAGGGCGACGATGGCGATCAGGTCCTCGAACACCGTGGGCACCGCCTTGCGCAGCAGATCGCGCATCCCGGCGCTTTCAAACTGGAACACCCCGGTAGTGTCGCCATGCGCCATCATCTTGTAGGTCGGCTCATCCTCAAACGGAATTTGCGCCGGGTCCACATGAATCCCGCGTTGGGCAAGAAGCTGGCAGGCCTTGTCGATCACGGTGAGGGTTTTCAGGCCCAGGAAGTCAAATTTCACCAGCCCCGCCGGCTCCACCCATTTCATGTTGAACTGGGTCACCGGCATGGTGGAGCGCGGATCACGGTAGAGCGGCACGATCTCGTCCAGCGGTTGATCGCCGATCACCAGCCCGGCGGCATGGGTAGAGGCATGCCGGTAAAGCCCTTCCAGCTTCACCCCGATCTTGAGCATCCGGGCGACATTTTCATCCGTATCGCGCGCTTCGCGAATGCGCTCTTCTGAAGCTATGGCCTCGGGCAGGGTGGTCGGATCCGCCGGGTTGTTGGGCACCATCTTGCAGATCTGGTCCACCTGGAAATAGGGGATTTGCAAAACCCGCCCCACATCGCGCAGCACCGCCCGCGCTTGCAGCTTTCCAAAGGTGATGATCTGGGCAACATGGTCTTCGCCATACTTGTCCTGAACATAACGAATGACTTCATCGCGCCGTTCCTGGCAAAAGTCGATGTCAAAATCCGGCATGGAGACACGTTCAGGATTCAAGAATCGTTCAAACAGCAGGCCGAATCGCAACGGGTCAAGATCGGTAATGGTCAGCGCCCATGCGACAATCGAGCCGGCCCCCGAGCCGCGCCCCGGCCCCACCGGAATGCCGTGGTCTTTCGCCCATTTGATGAAATCCGCAACGATCAGGAAATAGCCGGGAAAATCCATTCCCACGATGATATCAAGCTCATGGGCCAGTTGCTTGTAATAGTCATCTGGCTCTTTTCCCGGCGCGCAGCCGTGAATTTCCAGCCGTTTGTCCAGCCCCTCCCTGGCTTGCGCGCGCAATTCGGCTTCCTCGTCATCAGAGCCGAACCGGGGCAGGGTGGGGCGATCAACAATCCGGGGGCGATAGGCGCAGCGCCCGGCAATCTCGATCGTGTTCCCGATCGCCTCGGGCAAATCGTCAAACAGCGCGATCATCTCATCCGCACTCTTGAAATAATGCTGCTCCGTCAAGCGCCGCCGCTCCGAAGCCGCCACCACCTGCCCACCCGCAATGCAGATCAGCGCATCATGGGCTTCATAATCCTCGATACTCTCAAAAAATGGCTGGTTGGTAGCCACGAGGGGCAAGTTCATATCATAGGCAAGCTCCAGCAAACCGGCCTCGTTCTCGCGCTCCGTGGCCAGGCCGTGGCGCTGGATTTCCACGTAAAGATTGTTGCCGAAAACCGCTTTCAGCGCCGCCAGCCGTGTTTTTGCCAATTCGTCGCGATGCGCGCCCAGCGCTTCATCCACCGGGCCTTCCGAGCCGCCGGTAAGGGCGATCAGGCCGCTGCAATGGGCTTCAAGATCATCAAGCGTGACATGGGGCGTTTCATGCCCTTCAACCTGCAAGAAGGCATGGCTGGTGAGCTTGAGCAGGGAGGCATAACCCTTTGCATCCTTGACCAGCAAGACCACGAACGGAAATTCCGGCGGTCCGGGATTGCTGCCCGGCCCCCGGCCGCCGGTATCGGCAAAATCCACCGCCAGCGTACAACCGATAATCGGCTGAACGCCATTCCTGGCCATGGTTTCGGAAAATTCGAGCGCCCCGAACAGGTTATTGCGATCGGTGATTCCCAGCGCCGGCATTTTGCGACTCGTGCAAAGCTCGGCCAGCTGCCCGATCTTCAGCGCCCCTTCAAGAAGCGAATAGGCCGAATGCACCCGGAGATGCACGAATCCCGCCCGCCCCAGATGCTCCAGGTAGCTTTGCGGGGTAAACTCCCGAGGGGATTCAATATGGGACTCAGGCGCGCTCATGGGCGCATTTTATCAAGCCCGGCTTTCAGCGCCAGAGCCGATATGGATTTCTCCACCTCTAAAAGCAGGGCTGACCATGCTTAATCGGAGCTGTGCACACTGGGCATATAGCGGCTTTCCTGCCCCAGAACCTTGCGGTTGACCACCGCGATTCCCCCTTCCGTGATGTGGTATCGCTTGGCGTCTTCTTCTGCATTTTCTCCAATAACCGTCCCCGGTGGAACGATGCAGCGATTATCCAGGATGACATTGCGAAGCCGCGCCCCGGCTCCGATCTCGCAGCCCGGCAGGGCCAGAACCCCGGCCAGGCTGCAATTTTCATGCACCTTGACATTGGAGAACAAAACGGAAGTATCAAGGCTTGATTTCTGGATCACGCAGCCACCGCTGACCATGGTGTTTTCCACATGGCATGAACTGGCGCAGCCAACAAAATGCGCCGGGGGAAGCTGCGCCTGGTAGGTATAAACCGGCCAGCTCGTATCATAGATATCAAGTGGCGGGTTTGAAATAATCAACTCAAGATTGGCCTGGTAATAGGCATCCAGCGTTCCCACATCACGCCAGTAATTCTTCAGGCCCCGGTCGGCCGGGTTGGCGAATTCATAAGACTGGATGAAATCTCCCGCCTCAAGCGCATGGGGGATGATATTCTTGCCAAAATCATGCGCCGCGCGGCCCTGCTCGGCGCCCGCGCGCAAGGTCTCACGCAGGTAATCCATGGAAAACACGTAAATCCCCATGGAGACCAGCGCCTGATCGGGGTTTCCCGGCATGGCTTGCGGCGAGTCCGGTTTTTCTTCAAAGCCGGTAATCCGCCCGCTCTCATCCACGCTCATCACGCCAAATTCACGCGCTTCTTTCAAGGAAGCGGTATTGCACGCAATGGTGAACCTGGCCCCCGCCTTGGCATGGGCGGCGAGCATTTCGCCATAATCCATGTTGTAGATATGATCGCCCGAAAGAATGAGAACATACTCAGGCGTATAGCTTTCAATGATATCCAGCGATTGCAAAACCGCATCCGCCGTGCCGCGATACCAGGATTCTTCATTGGTCCATTGCTGGGCCGGGATGACATCAACAAATTCGCCATGCTCGGCGCTCAGGAAATTCCACCCCTGCTGGATATGCTGGATCAGCGAATGGGATTTATACTGTGTCAGCACCGCGATCCGCCGCACCCGTGAATTGATGCAGTTGGACAAGGTAAAATCGATAATCCGGTACTTTCCGCCAAAGGGGACCGCCGGCTTTGTTCGCCAGTCGGTCAGGGCCCCCAGGCGGCTGCCCCGGCCCCCGGCCAGAACCAGCGCCAGGGTATTGCGTGTGAGATTGGAAACAAAACGGGCGGCTGTTGTTGGCATTATAGTCCCTCTTTTTTACAAGATTATTCCCAAAGAAGAAAAATCCGTGCTTTTCCCGGCACTTTGAGAGGTTTTGCAATGATTCTCAATGTGTCCCAGCGCCGCAGCAACAAGCTTACCTGCTTCCGGTATTCGCCATGGAGGCCCAGGGCTCTTGCGGGGGCAGGGCGCCGCCGTCTTGCAAAATTTCGATGGAAATTCCGTCCGGTGAACGCACAAACGCCATATGCCCGCCCCGCGGCGGGCGGTTGATTGTCACGCCGCCTTGCTGTAACCGGGTGCAGGTATCGTAGATATTGGCGATCTTGAACGCTAACTGGCCAACCTCTTCGCCTGTTATTAAGCATTTCGTTCAGTTGACAGCTTGGCACAGTTGATCGCATTAGATAGCTTCTGTTCAACCGCTAGAGCAACGCGCGTTCGAGCAAACGCACTATCGTTGCTCTATCTACTTGATGTCGATCAACTTATCTGCACTCAAGTGATTTCACTTGAGTGCAGGTTGATCTATCCAAAGGGCGCAGCATGAGTGAAAAATCAGGTTTCTACATTAACGGAAAATGGGTTGAACCTGCAGGCAGCGGGATTCTGGAGCTGGAAAATCCGGCAAATGGAGAAAAATCCGGCGAGCTCAAGCTGGGCAATGCGCAGGATGTGGAGAATGCCGTTGCCGCCGCCCGCGCCGCCTTTGCCGGTTTTGCTGCCACGAGCCTCGATGAGCGCATCGGGCTCATCGAGAGAATTATAGATATCTATAAAACCAGATTTGCGGATATAGGTGAATCGATTTCTGATGAAATAGGCGCACCGCTCGGATTTGCAACGAGGTTTCAGGCCGGGGCCGGGCTGGTGCATTTCAAAACCATCCTCAGGATTCTCGGGGAAAACCCTTTTGAAAGTATCTCTGGCACAACCTGCATTGTCCACGAACCCATCGGTGTTTGTGGCATGATTACCCCGTGGAACTGGCCGCTCAACCAGATGAATTGCAAGATCGCCCCGGCACTGGCAGCCGGCTGCACGATGGTTATGAAACCTTCCGAGCTGACCCCGCGCACATCCATCATCATGGCCGAAATCCTTGATGAAGCCGGTGTGCCACCGGGGGTTTTCAACATGGTGCAGGGGCTGGGGCCGGAAGTGGGCGCGGCCCTGAGCGCCCATGATGATATCGACATGATCTCCTTTACCGGCTCTACCAATGCAGGCATCGCGGTTGCCAAGGTCGCCGCGCCGGGCGTCAAACGGGTCGGGCAGGAACTGGGCGGCAAATCTGCCAATATCCTGCTTGAAGATGCCGATTTTGAAAATGCCGTCCGGGATGGTGTGAACTTGTGTTTCCGCAATGCCGGCCAATCGTGCAATTCCCCCACCCGCATGCTGGCGCCAGGCCGCCGCATGGATGAGGTCATGGCGCTGGCAAGGGAAACCGCAGAACAAATCCGGGTTGGCAATCCGCGCGATGAGGCGACGACCATGGGCCCGGTGGTCTCAAAACGCCAGTGGGAGAATATTCAGGCCCATATCCACAGCGCCATGGAACAGGGCGCAACCCTTGTGACCGGCGGGCCGGGCCGCCCGGACGGGCTGGAAAAGGGCTATTACGTGAAACCAACGGTTTTTGCCCATGTCACCCCCGACATGACCATTGCCAGAGAAGAAATCTTCGGCCCCGTTCTGGCCATCATGGGCTATGAAAGTGAAGATGAAGCGGTCAGGATCGCCAATGACAGCCCCTTTGGCTTGGCCGGATATGTCCAGTCCGCCAGCCTTGAACGCGCCCGCGCCGTGGCCCGCAAGCTGCGTGTCGGCATGGTGCATATCAACGGCGCCCCGGCAGACCCCGCCGCGCCCTTTGGCGGCTACAAGCATTCAGGAAATGGCCGCGAATGGGGCCGCGCCGGGCTGGAGGAATTCACCGAAACCAAGGCCATCATGGGATATGAGAGCAAATGATACATGCCCGAAACATTATAATCCTCACTCTTGCCGTGTTGTTCGCAATCCCGGATTCCGTTCAGGCTTTTGACGTGGGGGATGAGGCCTTTTTGTGTCTGGAGGATCAGTATCACCCCACATGGCCAGAGAAATTTGCCTTCAAGGTTAAGGTGCTTGGATTTAATGAACGCGGGCGGGTTCAGGTGGAAGTTATTGATTCCTATCCAAAATCTGGCCGCACAAATGAAGAGAACCTGCCCGTGAACGGCGATTTGCCCACCGTTTCGGCAAAAATGCTGCACACGGCGAAACAGGCCGGTGTGCAGCCCGGAGCGCGTTTTGACGGTAAGCCTGTCTGCACCAGTTTGATGAAATAAGCCTCCGTTGCAAGGCTCCGGAGGCTCTTCTGGCTACCTTTCGGTCAAGGGCACGAAATCACGCTCCTTGCTGCCCACGTAAAGCTGGCGGGGGCGGGCGATGCGTTGCAACGGATCCTCGATCATTTCCTTCCACTGGGCAATCCAGCCGACCGTTCTGGCCACCGAGAACAACACCGTGAACATGGAGGAGGGGAAGCCAAGCGCCCGCATGGTGATGCCGGAATAATAATCGACATTGGGATAGAGCTTGCGCTCGATGAAATAATCATCCTGCAAGGCAATCCGCTCCAGTTCCATGGCTACCTTCAGGATCGGATCATCGGCGTGGTCAAGCTCTTGCAAAACCGCATGACAGGTTTTTTGCATGATGCGGGCACGCGGATCATAGTTCTTGTAAACCCGGTGACCAAAGCCCATGAGACGGTAATTGTCGTTGGGATCCCGGGCGCGCTTGACATATTCAGGCACCCGGTCAACCGTGCCGATCTCTTCCAGCATCCGCAAGCACGCCTCATTGGCGCCGCCATGCGCCGGACCCCACAAGGAAGTCACCCCTGACGAGATGCAGGCAAACGGGTTGGCCTCTGAAGATCCCGCCAGGCGAACCGTCGATGTCGAGGCGTTTTGTTCATGATCGGCATGCAGGATCATGATCGTATCCAGCGCCTTGGTGAACACCGGGTTGACGACATATTCCTCCGTCGGCACGGAAAAACACATGCGCAGGAAATTCGAGACATAATCAAGGCTGTTATCGGGATAAACAAAAGGCTGGCCGATGGAATATTTATAGGCCGCCGCGGCGATGGTCGGCATCTTGGCGATCATGCGCTCGATCGCCTTGGTGCGCTGGACCTCATCATCAATATCGGTGGAGTCATGATAAAACGCCGAGAGCGCCCCGACGATCGTCACCATGATGGCCATCGGATGTGAGTCTCGCTGCAAGCCGGTATAGGTTTTGGCCATTTGCTCGTGAATCAGCGTGTGATGGGTAATGGTGTTTTCAAATTCCTTTTTCTGCTCGGCATTGGGCAATTCGCCCTCAAGGAGCAGGTAGCACACTTCCAGGTAATCGGAATGCTCCGCCAGTTGCTCGATCGGGTAGCCGCGATACCGCAAGATCCCCTTGTTTCCGTCAATATAGGTGATCTCCGAATGGCAACTCCCCGTTGACATATAGCCAGGATCGTAGGTGAAATAGCCAGTTTCTCGATAAAGCTGCGTGATATCAATGACATCCGGCCCTTCTGTGCCTTCGTAGATGGGCAGTTTTATGGATTTGCCCCCACATGTAAGTGTACAGTAGTCTTTGGCTTTCATCTTGCATCCTTGTTATTTTTCTCTGAAGTTGGAATCCGCGCTTCGCGCAGCCCGGGCGATGAGAATCACCCAAGGTGTTGGAATCATTTATACAGGCAATGGCAAAAAGAAGCTATTCGGCAAAAGTGTATAGCCGACGGGAAATGATCCAATCCCCGGCTAAATCATGATATTTGGCTCTGGTCCCGGATGCGCGCCAGCGATTCCTCGCGGCCCAGCGCATAAAGAACATCAAAGATTCCCGGCGAAACCGAAGAGCCGGTGAGGGCGCTGCGCAGGGGCTGGGCTACCTTGCCGAATTTCAGGTCATGCGTGCTTGCAAAGGCCCGGACCGTGTTTTCGATGTTCTCCAATGTCCACTCGTCAATCTCCGCCAACACGGTGTAAAGCCCCGCCAGGTGGGGGCGCGCTTCATCGTTCAGCGCCCTGGCGGCCTTGGACTCGATGGGGATCGGGCGTTTTGCAAAAACAAACCGGCTCCCCGCCACCAGGTCATTCAGGGTTTTGGCCCGCGATTTGAGCCCTGGCAGCGCCCTGAGCAGCCGTGCCTTCATCTCCGGCGCAAGGGCGTTCAGCATTTCCGGGCCATTTTCCAGCCAGGGCAGGGCGCGAACAAGCTCGTCAAGCAGCACCTCGTCTTCCATTTCACGGATATAGATCCCGTTGAGGTTTTCCAGCTTGGCAAAATCAAACCGCGCCGGGGCCTTGCCGATGGCCTTCAGGCCAAACCACTCGATCATCTGGGCCGTGGAGATCACCTCGTCATTCCCGTGGCTCCAGCCCAGCCGCACCAGGTAATTGCGCAAGGCTTCAGGCAAGTATCCCATCGCCCGGTAGGCATCGACCCCCAGCGCCCCGTGGCGTTTTGACAGCTTGGCTCCATCAGCTCCGTGAATAAGCGGAATATGGGCAAATACCGGCACATCCCAGCCCAGCGCTTCATAGATCAGCTTTTGCCGCGCCGCGTTGGTGGAATGATCGTCGCCGCGGATGACATGGGTTACGCCCATATCATGGTCATCCGTCACGACCGAAAGCATGTAGGTGGGCGAGCCATTGGAGCGCAGCAAGATCAAATCATCAAGCTGGTCATTGGCAATGGTAATCTTGCCCTGAACCTGGTCGTCGATAACGGTGGCCCCTTCATCGGGTGTTTTGAAGCGGACCACGAAGGGGGTATCCTTGCCAAAGTCTTCCGGAGCCTTGTTCCGGCAAGTTCCGTCATAACGCGGGGCTTTGCCCGCTTTGCGCGCTTGCTCGCGCATGGCTTCAATTTCACCTGGCGTGCAGGTGCATTTATAGGCCGCCCCCGTTTCAAGCAGGCGTTCCACGATTTGCCTGTGTCTCTCGGCGCGGCTGTACTGGTAGACAATCTCCCCATCATGATCCAGCCCCAGCCATTTCAGCCCGTCAATGATCGCCTCAACCGCCTCTTGCGTGGAGCGCGCCCGGTCCGTGTCTTCAATGCGAAGGCGCATTTTCCCGCCATTGGCGCGGGCATATAACCAGTTGAACAACGCCGTGCGCGCGCCGCCAATATGCAAGAAACCGGTCGGGGAGGGGGCAAAACGGGTAACAATATCCAAGGTCTTGTCCTGACTGAAGCTTGAAGGGTGAAACTTGGTTCGATATGCAAACTCATGTAGCATAGCCGCTATCATGGGGGCTATTGAAAATCAGGCAAAAGACGCGAATTTGCCAGTTGGCGCGGGCAAGGCCATGAGTCGGGGGCTCGTGCGTATCCTGCGCGCCGGCGCTATCTGGCTTGCCAGCCAGTTGATCCAGGAAAGCGGCCGGTGGTTTTTATGGGCGCCGGTTTTCCTCGGGCTGGGGATCGCGCTTTATTTTGCCCTGGTTTTTGAGCCGCCCCTGATTCTGGTCCTCATGGCTTTTGCATGTGCGGTGGCATTGGCCATTGTGCCGCGTCTTTCCAGGCAGGCCTTTCCTCTCCTGATGGTCCTGGCATTGATCGCGGGCGGGTTTCTGGCCGCCAAGCTGCGCAGTGATTACGTTGCCGCGCCGGTTCTGGAAAAACGCCTGGGTCCTGTCAGGATCATCGGGAATCTCGAACGCATATCCGGCAGGGCGGCAGGGGGCAGCCGCCTTCAGGTGCAGCCTCTTGATATTGCGCGTTTGCCCCGGGCCAAATATCCGGCGCGGGTACAGCTAACCGCACGTATGAAAATCCCGCCGCTTGCAACCGGCGATACCGTGCAATTTCGCGCCATATTGCTTCCTCCTCCCGGTCCCGCCCGGCCCGGCGGGTTCAGCTATGCCCGCATGGCCTGGTTTGAGCGCATCGGCGCCAGCGGGTTTCTCGTTTCAGCCCCGAAAATCCTGCCCCCGCGCCCTCATGGAGCCATTGCGCGGGTCCAGATCGCGGTCCAGAAACTGCGCGCCGCTGTAACCCGGCGCATCCTTGAGGGGTTGGGTAAAACAACCGGCGGGATCGCCGCAGCGCTGGTTACCGGTGACAAGGGAGCGCTTTCAGCCGAACTTCGTGATACCATGCGCAGCGCCGGGCTTGCCCATCTGCTTGCCATTTCCGGGCTTCACATGGTCTTGTTCGGTGGCGCGATCTTTGCGTTCTCCCGCGCCATTCTCGCCCTGAACGCAAGCTTGACCCTGAAATATCCAATCAAGAAATGGGCCGCCTTCATCGCCCTGCTCGGCGCGTTGGCCTATCTGGTCTTGAGCGGGGCATCAATTGCCACCCAGCGCGCCTTTATCATGATTTCCATCATGTTCCTGGCCATCATCCTTGATCGCCGGGCGCTGAGCATGCGCAATGTCGCGCTGGCCGCCATTGTGATATTGCTCATGCGGCCCGAAAGCCTGTTTAATGTCAGTTTCCAGATGTCCTTTGCCGCCGTGATCGCCCTGATCGCGGTTTATGAAACGGGGGTGTTTCATAAGATCCCGAAGCCTGGTGGTTTTGACTGGTTGTCCGTGGGGATGCGGGTTTTGCTGCTTTTTTTCCTGGGAAACCTGCTTACTTCCCTCGTCGCGGGTTCCGCCACCGGTCCCTTTGCCGCTTATCATTTTCACCGTTTTGCCGTTTTTGGTATTTTGGGAAACATAGTCGCCGTGCCGATTATGGGCCTGCTGGTCATGCCCGCGGCGCTGATTGCGCTGATGGCCATGCCTTTTGGTCTTGAAAATCTTCCCCTTTCGGTCATGGGATTTGGCATCACGCTGATTATCGACGTGGCCCGCCAAGTGTCAGTTTTACCCGGTGCGGTCCAGCAGGTTGCGGATTTTCATCCATGGGCGCTGCCCCTCATGATCGCCGGTGGATTATGGCTGAGCCTGTGGCGCCGCCGCTGGCGATTTGCCGGGGTCGTTCCCATATTGGCCGGAGTGTTGATTGCCCCTTTTGGCAATGCGCCCGATATCCTGATCGCCCGGGATGGAAAAAACTTGGCCGTGCGCGCCAAGGATGGGCAACTCAGCATTCTAAACCCCGGAAAGGATGCCTATAGCATACGCAAATGGCTTGAAGCCGATGGCGATAAACGCACCCCCCGCGCGGCGGCAAACCGGCAAAACAGCCCGTTTTCCTGCGATTCCCTGGCCTGCATGGCCACGATTGGCAAAACGCTGACCCTGTCCTATATCCGCCACCCGGCGGCGCTGGATGAAGATTGCAGGCGCGCCGATATCATCATTTCTCCAATACCGGTCAGGACAAGCCGGTGTAAAGCACCGGCCCATGTCATCGACATTTTTGACCTGAGACGCAATGGCGCCACCGCCCTGACCCTGGACGGAAAAGGCATTCATGTTCACACGGTTGCCGATGATGAAGGTGTGCGCCCATGGTCAACCACCCGGCGAAAACCATCGCGTTAACGAAAATCTCCGGCCCGGAGCAGACCAGAACGTATCCCCCTGAAGCTTCAATAATGGCGGATCAGGCCAACCAGTTTACCCTGCACCCGGATCCGGTCCGGCCCGAAAATACGGGTTTCATAATCCGGGTTGGCCGCCTCCAGCGCAATTGACTGGCCGCGCTTGCGCAAGCGTTTCAAGGTGGCTTCTTCCTCGTCAACCAGCGCCACGACAATATCGCCGTTATTTGCCGTATCAATGCGCCGCAAAATGGCCAGATCACCATTGAATATCCCGGCGTCAATCATCGAATCTCCCTTGACCTCAAGGGCGAAATGCTCCCCTTTCCCGATCATTTCCGGGGGCACACAGATGTTATGCGTATGGTCCTGAATGGCGCTGATCGGCGTTCCCGCCGCAATCCGCCCCATGACCGGGATCGAGATGGGGGCATCCCGTCCTGAATCCGAAACCGGCGAGGGGGCTTTGCCCAGCGAGCCCTCAATGACATTGGGCGCAAAGCCTGGAGACGGGTTGCCGCGGGGACCGACGGATTCGGGTAATTTAAGGATTTCCAGCGCCCGCGCCCGGTGCGGCAAACGGCGGATGAAGCCGCGCTCTTCCAGGGCGGTAATCAGACGGTGAATGCCCGATTTCGATTTAAGGTCAAGCGCCACCTTCATTTCCTCGAAAGATGGCGGAACGCCTGATTCCTTCAGGCGCTCATGGATAAACATCAACAGGTCAAGTTGCTTGCGTGTCAGCATCAGGTAAACACCTCCCCGGTGGTCATCCGGTTACTCAATCGAATCAAAAAGACGTACAAAAGCAGAACATTTATACATGTTTCTATTGTGTTCCGCAAGCGATTCAGTTCAGATTACGCAAAAGAGAAGCTCCAGCGCCGATTGAATGCTCTCGAAGCGGATTTGCCCGCGTGGCTTTTGCCCGAACCGGCACTCCTTGTGAACCAGTGTTCCGCCTTTGCGGGCCGCCGCGATATGAACCAGGCCAACGGGTTTGCGCGCAGTGCCCCCGCCAGGCCCGGCGATTCCGGTCACCGCAACGCTTAACTGGGCATCTGCATGCAAAAGCGCGCCCTTCGCCATGGCCTCGGCAACATCTTTCGAGACCGCGCCATGATTTGCAATCAATTTTTCGTCAACACCCAGCATCTGCATTTTTGCTGTGTTGGAATAGGTTACGAATCCACGCTCAAAAACATCGGATGAACCGGGAATTTCGGTTAAAAGGGCGGCAACCAGCCCGCCGGTGCACGATTCCGCGGTAACCATGCGCAACCCCGCCTCACGGCTTTGCTGCAGGAGGTCTTCAGCCATCTTGATAACATCATCGGGAAACATAACCCGTCTGATACTAGATTCCCCCCTGCCGGACAACCGGCAGTTCAAGGGGGCCTTGAAAGGCGCCCGGGGACGGGCGTATTCACGATATCCAATAGAGGCTGTTGCGGCGGCTTCATGTTTTGTGCGATAGTGCGCCAGGCTTTCAAAAATCAACCCGCTGACTGGCAAAAAGGGGCGGGGCGCAGTTACAGGAGTATCAGGGAAATGGGTATTAGCGCTTGGCAGATCATTATCGTGGTCGCATTGATCGTTTTGCTGTTTGGCCGCGGCAAGATATCGGATCTCATGGGTGATGTTGCCAAAGGCATCAAGAGCTTCAAGAAAGGCATTGCCGAAGACGAGGTTGTCAGCAATGAACCGCCCAAGACGATCAATCACGATTCAGATGAGGCCATTAACACGGCTGATAAAACAGGCACTTCGGCAAAAAGCTGACGGATCATGCAAGGATGTGCATGCGGTTTCTCGCAGGCGCGCTTGTTCCGGTGAACGGACGTGAACGCAGGGAGCTTTGCGTAGTCAACAAGGTACGGGTCGATGTTTGATTTCGGTTGGTCGGAACTGATGGTGGTTGCCGTGGTTGCCGTGGTTGTGGTGGGACCGCGCGAGTTGCCGCGCCTCATGCGCACCATCGGGCAATATGTCGGCAAGGCCAAGTCAATGGCCTCGGAACTTCAGTCCCAGTTCAATGACATGGCGCACCAGTCCGAGCTTGATGAAATCCGCAAATCCGTGAATGACCTGAAAGATGACAATCCGCTCAAGGAATTTGAGGACTCCCTGAATGCCATGTCCACCCAGGGCGAGGGGTTCAACTCATCCCTCGATAATGTCACCGAGCGTGAATCGGGCAGCAAGGAAACGGATGATGACCCCGGCCTCGTGGAAGATTACGATGGCGAGGATCCTCTGGACACAACAGGTACGGAAACTCCCGTGGCCGAGGCCGGGGCGGGCGCTTCGGAGCCCGATATCGGCGCCGAACCCGAACCCGAACCCGCTGACCCCGTAAAGCCGGCAAATTCAGGAAAGTAATTTCACGTGGAAAAGGAAAATCTGGACGATTCGCGCGCACCGTTGCTTGAGCATCTCGTTGAGTTGCGCTCGCGGCTGGTAAAATCGATTGCCGCCATGGCGGTGGGTTTTGTTATCAGCTTTTACTTCGCCACCGATATCTTCAACCTTCTCCTGATCCCCTATGAACGCGCTGCGGGTCAGGATGCCTCTTTGGAGCTGATCTATACCGCACCCCAGGAATATTTTTTCACCCAGCTCAAGATTGGCCTTTTTGGCGCTATCATCCTGGCCTTTCCCATCATCGCCTCACAGGTCTACATGTTCGTGGCGCCCGGCCTTTATAAGAACGAGCGCGGCGCTTTCATGCCGTTTTTGATCGCCACGCCGATTTTGTTCATCTTGGGTGGCGCTCTGGTCTATTTTCTGATTATGCCGGCTGCCATGATGTTCTTCTTGTCCATGGAGCAGGCCGGCGGTGAAGGCGTTGCCAAGATCTCGCATCTGGCCAAGGTTGCAGATTATTTTGGTCTTATCACGACGCTGATTCTCGCTTTTGGATTTTGCTTCCAGCTTCCGGTTTTGCTCACCCTTTTGGGACGCGTGGGGCTGGCCACATCGGAGGGATTAAAGGCCAAGCGCAAATATGCGATTGTCGCCACTTTTGCCGTTGCCGCGTTTCTCACGCCGCCCGATCCCATCAGCCAGATTGGCCTGGCGGTGCCGACATTGCTGCTTTATGAAATTTCCATTCTTTCGGTCAGCTATGTCGAGAAAAAACGCGCCGAGGCCGAGGCGCGCCGCGAGGCCGAGCTGAGCGAGAGTTAAAGCCTCAGGGCCGCAGCTTTTCAAAAATGATATTATCCGCATGACGCCGGGCTTCAGCAAGATTTTGCTTGCTCCGCACCGTCCAGCTCAAAACCGGGCCGCGCAGGCCCCGGAACAGGCGCGGCGCAAGAGCCGTGAGGCCATCCACATCATGGGCAATAAAATGCGGTTTGACCGCCAGCGCATAAAACAGGTGGCGCAGCTTGAACCGGGCAAAGGCGCTGATTTCCGGCCAGTATTGTGGCGGAAAGCGGCCAGAGGTTAATCCGCGTAAAATTTCGGGGAATTGCTCGTGCAAAACCCCGATCATGCGCGGGTCGAATGACATCAGCGCAAAAGCTCCCTTGTAGGAACTCAGGATTTGCGCAATCCGGGCGGCAAATTCAGGGCGGGTTTCCTTCCGGGTCTTGATTTCAATCAATAGCGGCGTGCGATTATCGATGATTTCCACGAATTCAGCCAGGTCCAGCATTTTGTCATCTGTGCCGCGGAACCGGACATTTTTCAACGCTTCCGGGGTGAAATCCGCCACGGGGCCGCTTTCCAGCGTCAGCCGGTCCAGCACATGGTCGTGGAACACCATCGGCATACCGTCTGCTGCACATTGCACATCGGCCTCGATCCCATAACCGGCGGCAATGGCCGCTTCAAATGCGGAAAAGGAGTTTTCGATAATACCGTTCGCTTCATCATGCAGGCCCCGATGCGCGAAGGGCCGGGCAGTGAGCCAGTCCGGGACCATCATCTAATCAATGGCAAAGATCGCATCAGCCTCAACCGCGGCATTGAGCGGCAGGCTGGCCACGCCAACCGCGGCGCGCGTGTGAGAGGCGATATTGCCAAGCGCTGCCGCGATCAGGTCAGACGCCCCGTTGGCGACCAGGTGGTGATCGTGGAACCCGGCGGTGGAACTGACAAAGACCCCGATGCGAACGCATCCCTTGATACGGGAAAGATCGCCATCAAGCGCCGCCTTGGCCTGGGCCAGAAGGTTGACCGCGCATCTCTGGGCGGCAATCTGGCCCATTTCCAGCGAGACATCATTGCCAAGATGTCCCAGCACCTCGATTCCATTTGGTCCGATGGGTAACTGGCCCGAGATAAAGAGCTGGTTGCCATAGATGGTCCAGGGCACGTAATTGGCGGCGGGCGCGGCGGCGGCAGGCAACTCAATGCCCAGATCCTGCAAGCGTTTTTCGATATCATTGCTCATGGTTGTTCCTATCCGTGTTCAGGCGTGAGCAGATCGGGGGGAGTTTGCCGCGCAAAGAAAGCATCCAGATTGTCAGCTGCGCGGTGCCCCATCGCTTCGCGGGTTTCCAGTGTTGCACTTCCCAGATGCGGCAACGCAAAAACATTGTCAAGCGCGCGGTATCTTGGATCAATACCAGGCTCATTGTCAAAGACATCCAGCCCCGCCGCCGCTACCTTGCCGCTTTCCAGGGCATCGATCAGCGCGTCATCATCAATAATTGCCCCCCGCGCCGTGTTGATGACAATGGCGTCCTTTGGCAGGAGAGCAAGCGTTCGGGCATTTATCATCTTCCGGTTTTGCGGCGTCATCAGGCAGTTGATGGATAAAAAGTCAGCTACCGGGAGCAAATCTTCCAGCGTTTCGTGGTACTGCGCCGTCAATTCCAGTTCAGGAGCAAGGCGGTTGCGGTTGAAATAATGGATCTCCATGTCAAAAGCCCGCGCCCGGTGGGCAATCGCCCGGCCAATGCGGCCCATGCCGATGATCCCCAGCCGCTTGCCCGTTACATCAAGTCCGAGCGGCGCGGTTGGCGACCAGGCCGGCCAGCTATCGGTGCGCACCATGCGCATGCCCCAGTTGGCCCCGCGCGCGGCCCCGAGCATGAGCAACAAGGCCACATCGGCAGTAGCCGCGGTAAGCACATCAGGCGTATTGGTGACCGCAAGGCCGCGCCGTGCAGCGGCATCGATATCAATATGGTCATAACCGACTGAAAAGGTTGCGAGGATTTTCACCCGTTCTGGAATCTGTGCGATAAACCCGGCATCGGCGCGTTCCGTTGGGGTAATCAACAAGGCATCAGCGCCCGCCGCACGTGTCAGGATTTCTTGCCGTTTCAGCACATGGTCATCGGCATTCAAGGTAACTTCATAGTTATTCTCAAGCCTTTTTTCGACGCTTTCCGGGAGCTTGCGGGTAATTACCAGTCTTGGGAGCTCGTTATTTTTGCTCATGTTCCACTTTCCGTTCATCTTGCGCTTTCCGCCATAACTCCCTATAGCTCACACATCGCTTTGCCGCCATGACCAAAAGGAGACCGTGCCCTATGAATGTATCTCGTCTTTTGTGCAAGATACCGGTTTTTCTGGGTATTGCCGCTTTTACCGCAACGAGTGCATTTGCCGATATCCGTTTGGCTTCGCACAGGGCCGTTTATGACTTGACCTATGTTGAGTCAAAAGAAAACTCCGTGGTCATTGATGTCAAGGGGCGGATCGTCTTTGAAATGGTGGGCAGCCCCTGTGAAGGCTATACGGTCAATATGCGGATTGTTACCGATTTGAGCTACAAGGGAGGGAAAAATGGCCTCACGGATACCTCCATGCGAAACTGGGAGAGTTTTGACGGCAATTCCTTTGTCTTTGAAACCGCCTCGCGGACAAACAACAAGAAAACCGAAGAAAACCGGGGCAGCGCCGAGCGAGACGAAAACGGCAATGTAATTGTCAATCTCGTCAAGCCCAAGCAAATGAAGGCCAATCTGGGCGCGAATACCGTATTTCCCTCCGATCACCTGAAACTCCTGATCGAGGCGGCCCGCAATAATCAGCGGATTGTTGTGAAAAAACTGTTTGATGGCTCCGAGGACGGGGTAAGTCCGTTTGATACATCGGCTTTTATCGGAAACCGGATAGCACCAAAGGATATCAAGGGTAAAACCGATCTTACGGATAAGGAGCGTCTTGAGGGGCTCGAATCCTGGCCGATCACGTTAAGCTATTTCAAGAAAGACAAAGTTGGCGAAGACGTGCCGGATTATGAGGTCAATTTTCACCTTCACGCCAACGGGGTCTCTACCCATCTTGTTTTTGACTACGGTGATTTTGTCATGGCCGGACCTCTCAAGGAGTTTGAATTGCTTAAAGAATCGTCCTGCGACTAAACAACTAGAGCACTTGCCGGAAAAGTGGGAACCGGTTTTCCGATAAGAAGTGCGGTAGAAAGAAGTTGATCGACCTCAAGGAGATAGAGCAACGATAGTGCATTCATTTGAACGTGCGTTGCTCTGGGGCCTGTTACGAATTAACGAAGCAGCCCCCGGAACTTGAGATTGCGTCCTTTCACAACCGCCTTATCTCCGAATTTATCTTGTAATTCGCTGACCGCAAGTTCAGCCTCGACCCGCTTTGCCAGTTGCGAATCGAGCAGGTCCAGCGGTTTCCCGCCGCTT
Source organism: uncultured Hyphomicrobiales bacterium (assembly GCA_964533415.1). Taxonomy (GTDB): domain Bacteria; phylum Pseudomonadota; class Alphaproteobacteria; order Rhizobiales; family BM303; genus BM303. Next base: position 15,552 of record CAZHLV010000084.1, on the reverse strand, counting down.
CCGGCCACGAGATTGCTGATCCCCGCGCCCAGAAGGCGAAAGGGAGCGCCGCGCACCTGCTTTTGCAGCATGGGCCGTAAACTTGCAAACATCACCTCCGCCATCTGGGTCGGTTCATCGAGCGTTTTGCTCCGGGTCAAGGTCTGGAACCCGCGGGTTTTGAGTTTCAGGGTGAGGGTGCGGCCCGCCAGATCGGCTTTTCGCGCCCGGCTGGCCACATCCTCGCATAAAGGCCACAAGATCGCCTCAAGTGCTGAAAAGTCACGAATATCCTCCTCGAACGTGGTCTCCCGGCTGATGCTCTTGGTTTTTGAAACCGGCGAGACTTTCCGCTCATCCTCGCCGCGCGCCAGGTGATAAAGCCGCAACCCCATCTGCCCATAGGACTTCACGAGGGTGGATAACGCCATGTCCTGAAGCTGTCCTATGCGCGTGATCCCCTGGCGCTCCAGCTTGTTGCACAAGGCCTTGCCCACGCCCCAGATCAGTCTCACCGGCTGGTCCTTGAGAAAATCACGAGCCTCGGCTTTTCCGATCACGCTGAAGCCGCGCGGCTTGTTCATGTCCGAGGCCACCTTGGCCAGGAACTTGTTGTAGCTCAGCCCGACTGAAACCGTGATTCCGATTTCCGTTTCAATCCGGTTGGCCAACCGCGCCATGGTCAGGGCCGGGCTGGCCCCGTGCAGCTTGCCGGTTCCGTTCAGGTCCAGAAAAGCTTCGTCAATCGAAATGGGCTCGACAAGAGGAGTGAGCTTGCGCATCAAGGTGCGAATCTGCTGCCCGGCCTCGCGGTATTTATGCATCTGCGGCTTCAAAATCACCGCCTCCGGGCACAGCTTGCGCGCCTTGAAAATGGGCATGGCGGAGCGCACACCGCTGAGCCGGGCTATATAGCACGCCGTTGCCACGACACCGCGCTTGCCGCCGCCGATAATGACCGCCTTGTTCTTCAGTTCCGGGTTGTCGCGTTTTTCAACCGCCGCATAAAACGCATCACAGTCCATATGGGCAATGCTCAGATCGTGCAATTCCTCGTGCCGGGCAATACGCGGGCTGGCGCATTTCGGGCAGCGTGTTCTTGCGCCGCTCAGGGTCAGGCAATCGCGGCAAAATCCGCCCCTTATGGCTTCACGCTCACTCATTCCACAGCCAGGCCGCGCCGCGCACGCCGCTGGCATCGCCATGACGCGGCGCTGCAATTTGCGGATTTGGCGTATCTGAAAAAATCCACGGCGCCATCAATCCGGGAAGCTCCTCATAAAGATGCTCCATTTGCGAAAGCCCCCCGCCCAGGACGATAATCTCAGGGTCAATGACATTGACGATCATGGCCAGCCCGCGCGCCAGCCGTGAAGCATGAAGGGCAAGGGTTTTTTGCGCAGCCTGATCTCCCTTTGCCGCCCGTCCGGCAATTTCCCGGGCGCTCAGCTTGTCCCCGCCGCGCCGCTGGTGATCCGCCGCCAAACCCGGACCTGAAACCCAGGTTTCAAGGCAACTCGGGCGTCCGCACCAGCATACAGGACCGGGAAATTCCCGCGCCGTCATCCAGGGCAGGGGGGTATGCCCCCATTCTCCGGCCGTGGCATGTGGGCCGCTTGCCAACCGGCCATGAATCACCAGCCCGCCGCCACATCCCGTGCCTATAATCACCCCGAAAACGCTTTTTTTGCCCGCCCCCGCCCCGTCCGTTGCTTCAGAAAGGGCAAAACAGTCCGCGTCATTCGCCATCCGCACCGGTTTGCCAAGGGCTGCCTCCACGTCTTTCAAAAACGGTTTTTCATTGAGCCATGTCGAGTTGGCATTTTGCATCAACCCCGATTGCGGCGAGATGGAACCGGGCGTGCCGATCCCCACCGTGGCGGAAGGAGAGGTTTTTTGTTTTATCTGTTCAACAAGGCTGCAAATCGCGGCAATCGTGGCCGCATAATCATGGCGCGGTGCAGCCACGCGGTGTTCGGCCAGAACCTGATTGCTCAAGTCAAGCGCGATCGCGGCGATCTTGGTGCCGCCCAGGTCAATACCGATGCGTACGGCCCCGTCCATAATCAAGTTACGTCCCCGGCCAGAACCTGCCGGGCCCTGACCACCTCTTCCGGGGGCAAGGCCGCATTGCCGCTAAAGGCAAGCATCAGGGAATCATCGGACATCAGGTAATCTAGGACCCCGGATAAAAACCCGCGCTCTCCCGCCAGTTCTGCGATGGCATCCGGCGTGATCCCGCTCATGGTCTCAAAACCTGACCAGTAGTGCGCATCCGCCGCCAGGAACCGCAAGGCGTTCAGCGCCAGCTTTTCCGCCTCCTCCATACCGGGAAAAACCTCCCTGTTTTTCATAAAACCATCCCCGGATTAAACAGTTGGTTACATAATTCCGGTCAAATACCCAAAATACGTAACACGGCTACGAATCAATGCATAGTCTAACAAGAGTATGGATAAAACTGCATGCAGCCAACGCTGAACTCCGGAACGCTAACCGGCCCTGTAACCCCTGCGGAAACGCTAATGCCCAAAACAGTTCTCATTGTTGAGGATAACGAGTTGAACAAGAAATTGTTCAATGACCTGCTTGAAGCGCATGGCTACCGGACCCTTGAGACCGGAAACGGCCTTGAAGCGCTGGAACTGGCAAGGCAGCATATGCCGGACCTGATCCTGATGGATATCCAGCTCCCGGAAGTCTCCGGGCTGGAGGTCACCAAGTGGCTGAAGGAAGACGAAACCTTGAGCCATATTCCGGTTGTCGCGGTCACGGCCTTTGCCATGAAGGGTGATGAAAAACGCATCCGCGAGGGGGGCTGCGAGGCCTATATCTCCAAGCCCATTTCCGTCGCCGGTTTCATGGAAACGATTAATGCTTTTCTTGATGGGGATTCCAAGAATACGGACCCGGAGTTGAATCAATGAGCGCGCGTATTCTGGTTGTTGATGACATTCCCACCAATGCCCTGCTTCTGGAAGCGCGCCTGACGGCTGAATATTTTGAAGTGGTCACCGCCAGGAACGGGCCCGAAGCCCTGAAGATCATCGATGACTCCCAGCCCGATATCGTGCTGCTTGATGTCATGATGCCGGGGATGGACGGCTTTGAAGTCTGCCGGCGTATCAAGACCAGCCCGCTTACCCAGCATATCCCGGTTATCATGGTCACCGCCCTTGACCAGAGCGAGGACCGGATCAAGGGGCTTGAGGCGGGAGCTGATGATTTTCTCACCAAGCCGGTGAATGATATTGCCCTTCTGGCGCGGGTCAAAAGCCTCGTGCGCCTGAAAACCGTCACCGACGAGCTGCGCTTGCGCAGCGTGACCGGCGAGGAAATGGGGATACTCGAAAATTCATCATGGGATTCCAATCTTTCGGCAATTCCTGGCCGGATCCTGCTGGTTGAGGATAACGCCGCCGATGCCCGGCTGGTTTGCGCCGCGCTGTCTCCGCCGCACGAGATCATTCAGGAAGAAAATCCTGTTGAGGCGATCATGAAGGCGGCGGAAATGGCGTTTGACCTGATTATCGTCAGCCTGAACCTGGAAGGCTTTGATGGGCTGCGCCTGTGTTCGCAGCTTAAATCCCTTGAGCGCACCCGGCAAATCCCGATCCTGACCATCGTCGCGCCGGGCGAGGATGCCCGTCTTGTCCGCGGGCTTGATCTGGGGGTCAATGATTATATCATGCGCCCCATTGACGAGAACGAGCTGTTTGCCCGCGCCCGCACCCAGTTCCGCCGCAAGCGCTATACCGACCAGTTGCGCCAGGCCTTGCAGGATACCATCGAGCGGGCGGTGCGCGATGGGCTGACCGGTTTGCATAACCGGCGCTACATGGAAACCCACATGAACACGCTGTTCGAAAGCGCCATCAATCGCGGCAAGGACTTGTCGGTGCTGATGATGGATATCGACTTTTTCAAGGCGGTAAACGATACCCACGGACATGATGCCGGCGACAAGGTGCTGGTCGAGTTTGCCAGGAGAGCCGAGAAGGGGATCCGCTCCAATGATCTCCTGTGCCGTTATGGCGGCGAGGAATTTGTCCTTATCATGCCGGAAACCAGCAAGGATGTGGCTTTCCAGATCGCCGACCGGATGCGCGCCGCCATCGCCAATACGCCCTTTGATATCGATGGCGGCAAAACCCTGCTCGATATCACCATGAGCGTCGGGGTCGGCTCCATTGAGCACCCGCAGGACCGCCCGGAAGATATCATGAAACGGGCCGATCAGGCGCTTTACCAGGCCAAGCGCGAAGGGCGAAACCGCGTCATTGCAAATGCAGCGTAGTCAGGTAAAATACAGCCGTTAAGATTACCTGTTTACTATCTTTGCAATTACTGTCGCGAAGCAGAACAATAGCTGTTGATATTTTAACCGTCACATTTACAATCTGACAAGAATGTGAAATGAGGCAGTTTGCCGGAAAAGCAGGGATGTTCGGATCAGCCGGTTGCCATGTTTTCATAAGCGGGCATGAAGCGCCCAGGCATCTGTTTTGGCGGGAATTTCCCTGTTGATTTTCAAGAATACCCTACGGAGTGCTCAGGTCCGCCGCATCTCCTGGGTCCGTGGGGTCGGTCGGTTCGAGTGTGACGGCAGTGGCCTCCTCGACAATCGTTACTCTCGACCGACCACCATCACCTTTTCACCCCCTTATCTTTTCGCTCCTTGCCACAGCATCACGGCGATAAAGATGGCCGCGCTGACATTCATCACCAGTGCATAGGTGATGCTCGGGACCATCAGGCCGGCATTGCCAAGCAGGGTAACCGCGACAAAAATTCCCAGCGCCCCGTTTTGCAAGCCGCTTTCAATGGATATGGCGATGACCTGCCGCCGCTGAAAACCGGCAATCCGGGCGACGAGGTAGCTTAAACTCATGATCCCGCCATTCAAGGCGATGATGAGCGGCCCGATAACCTCAAGATTATCGATCATGACGTCCCACTGGTTGGCGAAGGCCCCGATTACGATCAGGATGAAAATAACCGTCGAGGCCGGGGCGCTGAAGCGTGCAAGAGCGTGCGCGGTGTTTGGCCGCCAGTGATGCAGGGCCATGCCCAGGATAACCGGCAAGGTGGAAACCAGAAACACCCCGGCCATCATTTTCCACACCGGCAGGTCATGAAATTGCGCCTCCCCCATGAAATAGATCAGGGCGAGATTGACAACCAGCGGCACGCTGACAACCCCGGCAATGGAGGAAATTGCGGTCAGGCTTATGGACAGCGCCGTATCCCCGCGGGCGAAATGGGTCAGGAGATTCGAGGTGATTCCGCCGGGGCAGGCGGCCAGGATCATGATTCCCACGGCCATAACCGGCGGCAGCGGCCACAGGATAAGAAGCGCAAAGGCGCTGGCGGGCAACAGGATGACCTGGAACAACAGTCCCAGCATCAAGGCGGACGGTTTGACAAAAACAGCCCTGAAATCGCGAAGTTGCAAGCTCAGGCCCATGGACGCCATGATAAAGGCCAGCCCGAGGGGAAGAAGCAGTTTTTCAATCATTGGTCCGTCAATTCCCCGTTCGGTCTAAAAGACAATCACGCCCAGGCACAAGAGCAGGGCAAACCCCAGTTGCGCCTGGGCGGTTTGCACAAGGACCTGATTGTAAGCTGCGCCCTCGCAGCGAGCAAACCGCAAGGCCAGGAGAGCGCTGAAGGGCAGGCATAAAAATCCGGGCCACAGATTTGCCGTGGCCGGAAAAATATAAAGGTTCAGGGCCAGCAGGGCATAGGGGGCAAAGACCAGGAAATTGTAAATCCGCGCTGTCGGGCGGCGTCCGCACAAAATGGCCAATGTCTTTCGTCCCGCGGCTTTATCCTCGTGCCTGTCCCGCATGTTGTTGGTCAGCAAAACCGCCGCGGCAAACGCTCCCAGCGCCGCACCAATCAGCAGCGTGCTCGGTGAAATATCCCCGGCCTGGAGGTAATAGCTCCCGGCCGTGGCGGCGATCCCGAAAAAGGCAATTACGAAAATCTCGCCAAGCGGAGAGTGGGAAATCGGGCGCGGCCCGGTGGAATAAGCATAGCCGGAAAGAATCGAGATGCTGCCAAGCAGGAGAATCGGCCAGCCGCCAATCCAGGACAGCCACAGGCCCAACATGGCGGCCAGCGCAAAGGAGATCAGCGAGGCCGTCTTCACCTGGCGGGCCGACAAAAGCCCCATGGCGCTCATTCGTGGCGGCCCCAAGCGCTCTGGCCCATCATTGCCGTTCTGGAAATCTGCTGCATCGTTGTAAAGGTTGGTCCCGGCCTGAATGAACATGCTGGCCGCCAGCACCGCCAGCATGATCGCAAGGTTGACCTGCCCTTGCGCCGACCAGGCCAGCACGCTTCCCGTGACAACCGGAACAACCGCCATGCTCAGGGTTTTGGGCCGTATGGCGGCCAGCCACAGGCGAAGCGAGGAAGAAGGGGCGCCAAGGGCGCGGTCTGAAATGCTCATGCCTTACTCTTTTTCCGGTTTGATGCCGCTATGGATGCAGGCAATGCCAAGGGACAGGTTTGTATAGCCTACATTTTCCAGCCCCGCATCTTCAAGCAGCGCCTTGACGGCGTTTTGCCCCGGAAAGCGGCGGATGGATTCGATCAGGTACTGGTAAGCCATCGGCTCTCTTGCCACGAACGCCCCCAGTCTTGGAATGACAAAGAAGGAATAAAGGTCATAAAATGGCCGCAGCCAGAAGACCGGTTTTGAAAATTCCAGGCAAATAAACCGCCCGCCGGGCTTGAGCACCCGGACACATTCACGCAAGGAAGCCTCGGGCCGGGTCATGTTGCGCAGGCCAAAAGCAATGGTGACGACATCAATCGATTTGTCGGCAAGGGGCAGGGCCTCGCCCTCCGCCGCCAGCCACTCAAGCCGGTGTTCTGGTCCCGAAGTTGCCGGTTTCCCGGCCCTCATCATGGCCTCGCTGGCATCGCAAACAATCACCTGGCGGGCCGTATTCCGGGCCAAAAGCCGCGCCACATCTCCCGTGCCGCCGGCAAGGTCAACTACTCGGGGACCATCCTCGGGCTGCACGAAGCGCACCATGCGGCGTTTCCACAAACGATGAATTCCAAAGCTCATCAGGTCATTCATAAGATCATATCTTGGCGCTACCGCATTGAAGACACGGCGGATACGGCTTTGTCGTTCGAGGGTCTCCACCTCTTCAAAACCAAATGATTTATGAAACTTGTTTTCCATGATGTGCGTTTTGACCCTGCCTTGAATCCGCCAAGAGACTAATTCCTTGTAGATGAGGGAAAGATGATAAATGTCAATACAGGCGAATTTGGCGAAAAACTTCTTGTAAAATACGCCAAGGTTGCTCTGGATTTATCATGTTGACAAATTGTCACAGCCCATTGAAGGCGTGAATTGATATTTATCAAGGTCGCATCTCAAACATCCGTGCTTTTTTCCATAAACCTTGCCAACCCTGTGTGTCTGGCGGGTCCCCAGGGGAGTAGTTGATGCACGAAAGTCTGAGCCGACGGCAAATTCTGACAGCGAAGTTGCAATCGCTGCCTGCGGTTTTGCGTCCACCTTGGACCGGGGATGACTTTGAGACAAGATGCAATGCCTGCGGTGACTGCATAACGGCCTGTCCGCGTAACATATTGCGGGCCGATGCGCGAAAATTGCCCTTTGTGGATTTTGCCAATACCGGTTGCGATTTTTGCGGTGAATGCGCCAGGTCTTGCGAGGCTGGCGCCATCGGCGAATCTGCTTCCCCCTGGGATCTTGAGGTCAAGGTCCTGGCCCGGTGCCTGGCGGTTCAGGGCACGGTGTGCCGCTCTTGCGAGGAAATTTGCGACGAGGAGGCGGTCAGCTTCCGCTTGGGGTTGAACGGGAAATCCTATCCCGTGATCGATATGAACACGTGCAATGGCTGCGGTTTTTGCATCGCGCCATGCCCGACAAGGGCAATTGCCATTGAGGCAAGATATGAGGCAAGGCAGATGGAGGAAATTCACGCATGAGTATTTGCTCGCTGGTTGTCTATTCCAAACCGGAAAACGTACCCGCGGTTACCAAACAGATAAGCGCCATGGAAGGCGTAGAGATCAATGCTGATTCTGGCGATGGCCGGTTGGTCGTGTCGATCGACCACCCTGACCGCACCCATTGCAGCAAGATGATTATGGATATGAGCGCCATGCAGGGCGTTATCAACACCTCACTGATTTACGAGTACTACGAATAAAACGAACTTGGTCAAAACGGAGAAGGAGGAAAGAGTGATGTCAGTTTCACGTCGTGACTTCATTAAAGCAAATGCAGTAGCCGCCGCCGCGGCGGCGGCGGGGGTGACCCTGCCCGGCGCCAGCAAGGCTCTGGCGGCCGGTGATGATGGTATTCGCTGGGACAAGACGGCCTGCCGGTTCTGTGGTACGGGCTGTTCGGTTCTGGTTGGCGTCAAGGATGGCAAGGTCGTGGCCACACAGGGTGACCCGGATGCCCCGGTGAACCGTGGCCTGAACTGTATCAAGGGCTACTTCCTCACCAAGATCATGTATGGCAAGGATCGTCTTACCAAGCCCCTGCTGCGCAAGACCAACGGCAAATATGACAAGAACGGCGCCTTCACGGAAGTCAGTTGGGATGAAGCCTTCAAGACCATGGCCGAAAAATGGGTCGCTGCCCGCAAGGCCAAGGGTCCCAAGGGCGTTGGCATGTTCGGTTCCGGCCAGTGGACGCTTTGGGAAGGCTATGCCGCCCAGAAGCTCCTGAAAGCCGGTTTCCGCTCGAACTCCCTTGAGCCCAATGCCCGCCATTGCATGGCCTCTGCCGTGGGCGCCTTCATGCGCACTTTCGGCATTGATGAGCCCATGGGGTGTTATGATGATCTGGAACTTGCCGACACCTTCGTGCTCTGGGGTTCCAATATGGCCGAAATGCATCCAATCCTGTGGTCGCGCATGACCAACACCCGCCTGACCAAACCCGGTTGCCAGGTGCATGTGCTTTCCACTTTCAAGCATCGTTGCTTTGAATTGGCGGATAATGGCATCGTGTTCCATCCCCAGACGGATCTGGCGATCGCCAACTACATTGCCAACTACATCATCACCAACAAGGCCTATAACAAGGAATTTGTTGAAAAACATTGTAACTTCAAGAAAACGCCAACCGATATCGGTTATGGCCTGCGCGCCAATGACCCGCGTGAAAAGGCCGCCAAAAACCGCAACAAGGGCAAGCTTTCCGGCATCAGTTTTGAAGAATATGCCGCTTCTGTTGCTCCCTATACGGTTGAAAAAGCCTCCGAAATCTCGGGTGTTCCGGCTGAGCAGCTTGAAAAGCTTGCCAAGCAATATGCCGATCCCAAGCGCAAGGTCGCATCTTACTGGACCATGGGCTTCAACCAGCATACCCGCGGCGTGTGGGTGAATTCGCTGGTCTATAATATCCACCTGCTGATGGGCAAGATCTCCGAGCCGGGCAATAGCCCCTTCTCGCTGACCGGACAGCCTTCAGCTTGTGGTACAGCCCGCGAAGTGGGGACCTTTACCCACCGTCTGCCGGCTGATTATGTGACCAAGAAGGATTCGCATTGCAAGTTTGCTGAAAAGATCTGGAAACTGCCTGCGGGCACCATTCCCAGGGCCAATGGCAAAACCGACAAGAAAGACCAGGTGGACATCACGGGCAAGCCCATGGGCAAGACCCTGATCCATGCTGTGGCCATGCACCGGGCGCTCCATGACGGCAAGATGAACTGTTTCTGGGTGATGTGTAACAACAACATGCAGGCGGCGGCCAACATGAATAATGAAAGCTATCCGGGCTGGCGCGCCAAGGATAACTTCATCACCGTGTCAGATCCGTATCCGACCGTCTCGGCCATGGCGGCTGACCTTATTCTTCCCACGGCCATGTGGGCGGAAAAAGAAGGCGCTTATGGTAACTCCGAGCGGCGCACCCAGTTCTGGCGTCAGCAGGTCAAGGCCCCGGGTGAATCCCGTTCCGATGTCTGGCAGGTCATGGAATTCTCCAAATATGTCAAGGTTGAAGACGTATGGCCCGCCGAACTTATCGCCAAGAGTGATTATGCCGGCAAGACGCTCTACGATGTTCTTTTCGCCAACGGCCAGGTCAACAAGTTCCCGAAAGTCCAGGTTGTGGACGAAGCAGGCAACAAGTATGACAACGACGAATCCGAGCATTTCGGTTTCTATGTCCAGAAAGGCCTGTTCGAGGAATATCGCCGCTTCCAGTTCGAGGGCAAGAAAATCGGTCACGAAATGGCGCCCTATGATGAGTATCACAAGAAGCGTGGTATCCGCTGGCCGGTTATCAACGGCAAGGAGACCTTGTGGCGTTACCGTGAAGGCTATGACCCGCATGTCAAGAAAGGCGAGGGCGTCAAGTTCTATGGCAAGCCCGATGGCAAGGCGAATATCATTACCGCGCCATATGAGCCGGCCGCCGAGCCGCCGGATGACGAGTATAACCTGTGGCTTTGCACGGGCCGTGTGCTTGAACATTGGCATTCCGGCTCCATGACCCGCCGCGTGCCGGAGCTCTATCGCGCCGTGCCCGATGCGCTTGTTTACATGAACAAGAAGGACGCCAAGAAGCGCAGGTTGCGTGACGGCGCCAAGGTGAAGATCATCACCCGCCGCGGTGAACTCGTCACCCGCGTCTCGACCCGTGGCCGCAACAAGCCGCCGAAAGGCCTTGTCTTCATCCCGTGGTTTGACGCATCGCGCCTTGTCAACAAGCTGACTCTCGATCAGACCGATCCGCTTTCAAAAGAAACGGATTACAAGAAACAGGCGTGCAAGGTCGTCAAGGCCTAGGATAAAAAGGCCCCGGCGGCGCATCTGCTGCGCCGCCGGGCAACTTTCCTTGGGAAATCCCCCGGATCGGGGGGCAATGGAGTGGGTTTGACACGGGCAAATGTCTGAGAATTCAGGATATACGTTCAAGGCGACAAAACCGCGTAAGGTGAACCGGCGCAAGTTCCTGACTGATATGGCCAGGACAGCTTGCGGTGTCGGGTTTTTCGGCCTTGGAGTTGGCATGTATTCAAAACAGGCCAAGTCCCTGCCGGCTTTGGCTATCAGGCCTCCCGGAGCCTTGCCTGAAGAGGCGTTTCTGGCAGCCTGCACGAGATGCGGCCTGTGTGTGCGCGATTGTCCATATGATATCCTTAAACTGGCGGAATTTGGAACCGACGATGTTGCTGCGGGAACTCCGTATTTTACAGCGCGGACCGGTCCTTGCGCCATGTGTGAGGATGTGCCTTGCGTTCCGGTCTGTCCCACCGGGGCTCTCAGCCATGACCTGACCGATATCAACAAGGCGCGCATGGGGCTTGCGGTGCTTGTCGACCAGGAATCCTGCATTGCATTTTTGGGGCTGCGCTGTGAAGTTTGCTTTAATATCTGCCCGGTACGCGATCGGGCGATCAAGATCGAACGGCGGCCCAATTTGCGTTCAGGGCATCACGCCCTGTTTATTCCGGTTGTTTATTCCGATGCCTGTACCGGTTGCGGCCTGTGCGAAAAGGCATGCATTCTGGAGGAGGCCGCGATCAAGGTTTTGCCCATGCGGATCGCCAAGGGCGAGCTTGGGCGCCATTACCGGCTGGGCTGGAAACAAAAAGGCAGGGCCGGAAAAAGCCTGGTGTCTCCTGATACCGAGCATGAATTTAACCTCCCCGAGGGGGTCAAATACGATTATTACGGGCGTGGACTGGTTGATGAGCGCGGGCCGGCGATAACCATGCCCGGATCGGGCGAATCTGCCACGCCGTTTTCCAGCAACCCGCTCAAAACGCTCAACAGCGGCATCAAGGAGGCAAAATAATGATTACGCCTCTTGATAAACTGGGATCTGAAGCCATTGCCAAAAGAGGTTGGTTCCAGGCGCATAAATGGCTGGTATTCCGGCGTTTCAGCCAATTGGCGGTGCTGGGCCTGTTTATGCTCGGGCCATGGGCCGGGATCTGGATCATCAAGGGAAATCTTGCATCAAGCCTGCTGTTTGATGTTGTTCCCATGACCGACCCGCTATTGTTCTTGCAAATGCTCAGCGCCGGTTTTGCCGGCATTGCCTCGGCGGCCGTGATCGGCGCAGCGCTGGTTCTGGTATTTTACCTGATCGTGGGTGGGCGGGTTTATTGTTCATGGGTTTGCCCGGTTAATATCGTCACCGATACCGCCAATTGGTTGCGGCGCAAGTTGAACATCAAGGCTTCCGCCAAGATCAGCCCCAATGCGCGATACTGGATGCTGGCCCTTACGCTGGTTCTGGCTTTTGCCACCGGCACCCTGGCTTACGAGCTGGTAAATCCGGTTTCCATGTTGCATCGCGGCCTGGTTTTCGGAATGGGCTTTGGCTGGGCCATTGTTCTGGGCGTGTTTTTATTCGACCTGCTGGTCATGAAACATGGCTGGTGCGGTCATTTATGCCCGATGGGCGCCTTTTACGGCATTTTGGGCAATTCAGCTTTTGTCCGGGTGCGGGCCGACCGGCGCGCCGATTGTGATGACTGCATGGAATGTTATGAGGTTTGCCCGGAGCCTCATGTTCTTCCCCCCGCCTTGAAAGGCGAGAAAAAGGGGCTTGCCCCTGTAATCCTGTCCGGCGACTGCACCAATTGCGGGCGCTGCATAGATATCTGCGGGGAAGATGTCTTTGACTTTGGCCTGCGTATTGGCCGGATACCCGGAGTTGGTAAAGTTGGCGGGGCCTCGAGCACCGTCTCGGGACGCGAACACGCATCCTGAAGAGTTAAGTTTTGTTTATGAGGATCAACCTGAACCTGACGTTCATCATGATGGAGGTGGAAATGAGAACACTATTTCTGACACTGATTGCCGGGGCTTTTGCGGCTCTGACATTTTCGGCGGCCGCGAATGCCGATGTTAAGTCCTTGAGGGGGGCAAATGAAATCGAAGCGCCCGCCAAGATGTTTGACAAGAAGCGGGTGGAAACCGTAACCGGCGGCATCAAGCGCAACTGGAAACTGCAACCCCCGTCGATTCCGCACAAGATCGGCAAGGAAAGCATTAACCTGGAAGCCAATACCTGCCTGCGCTGTCATGGTCCTGATTTCTATAAAAAGGAAAAAGCGCCCAAGATCGGCGATTCGCACTTCGTCGATGCCTCCGGCAAGAAGCTCGAAACCTTGAACATGCGGCGCTATTTCTGCACCCAATGCCATACAACCCAGGTTGGCGCTGAACCACTGGTGCCAAACACGTTCTAGGGGCACTGCATTCAAAGAGGACAGTTTGACAACTGTCCGGAATAACATGACCATGAGAAACTTCCGGACCATCCATCGCGTTGACGCATGGTGGTGCGGGAGTGTTTTCTGTCTACGGTTTTCAGGGGAAAGATTATGAGTTCAGATAATAATCAGGGCGGTTTCATCAAGCGTCTCTGGAGAGGGTTTTGGAGCCCGAGCGCCCGCTATGGTTTCGGCGGAATTTTGCTTGTTGGTTTTGTGATCGGCGTTGCGTTCTGGGGCGGGTTCAACTGGACCCTGGCGCTTACCAACACGGAAGCATTTTGTATATCCTGTCATGAAATGAAGGATAACGTTTATGAAGAATATAAAGAAACCATTCATTTCACGAACCGCACCGGGGTGCGCGCCACTTGTCCAGATTGCCACGTTCCCAAGGAGTGGATCCACAAGATTGTCCGCAAGATTAAAGCCTCCAAGGAGTTGTATCACAAGCTGATGGGCACGATTGATACGAGAGAGAAATTCGTAAAGAACCGCCTGTGGATGGAAAGAAGCGAATGGACGCGGATGAAAGAGACCGATTCGCGTGAATGCCGCAACTGCCACAATTTCGGGTCCATGGATCTGGAGAAACAAGAAGAGCGCGCCTCGGACAAGCATGATCCCCATGTCTGGGAGGTCCTTGACGGCAAGAAACCCTCCAAGACCTGCATTGATTGCCATATGGGAATTGCCCACAAGTTGGCCAAGGGCTGGGAAAAAGTCGCCAAGGAAGTTGGCCTGGGTCAATAAACCAAAAGCGTTCCGGCCTGGAATTTCGGGCTGTCGGGGCATCCCCAGTTGAACGGAAACGACAGGGCGCAGAGGTAGCGAATTTCGCTCACCTCTGCGCTTTTTTTATGCGCTCTATGCTTTTCCCCGTAGACGCGGGCCGTTGTCAATTCACCAGAAAATGAAGCGCCCGAATAGGCAAAAAGAAGAATGTGTCAATTGATCGCATGAATTTTCATCAACTTTCAGCTAGAATGCCATACACAAAAGAGGGGAATGAGTGTAAACAAAGCTCAGACTGACCAACCTTCTCTGGACCATATCGAGGGAAAATAATGAAGAAAAAGCACTTTGAACTGCTGAAAAAGCTGCCGCTTTTTGTTGGTCTTGAGGAAGAACGGATCCGGGAAATCATTGGAACCGCGCAGCCTTGCGAGTTCCCGCGGGGAAAAATTATTTTCCAGCAAGGCGACGCCGCAGACTGGTTTTACGTTATTTTACAAGGCTGGGTGAAGGTCTTCCGGGTCTCCGAAGAAGGTAATGAAGCTGTCCTCGGGGTATTTTCAAGGGGCGATACGGTTGCTGATGCGGCCATGTTCATCGGCAAGCGTTATCCAGCCAGCGCCCAGATTGTTGCCGAGGCCACATTGTTGAGAATTGATGGTGTACGCCTGCGCCAGAGCATCCATGACGACCCCGAAATTGCCTTTTCCCTTCTTGCCTCGATGTCGCATCACATGAAAAACCTGACCGATCAGGTCGCCCAGATGAAGCTGTATCACGGGCCGGAGCGCGTTGCCCTGTTCCTTTTGCGCCTTTGCCCGCTGCCTGAAGGCCCGGCGGTAATTTCTCTTCCCTATGAAAAATCCCTGGTCGCAGCCCGGCTCGGTATGCAGCCTGAAAGCCTCTCGCGGGCCTTGAGTAAATTACGCGATATTGGCGTCACGGTGAATCAGGGGCATGTGGTGGTCAATGATGTGGCCAAGCTGGCAAAATATGCCAATGCGGACCCTGTTCACACCATCAAGAACGGCAAGGGCGAACGAGCCTGACCCCGCGGGCTTGCTGTCCCGGATCCGGTTCTCCTTCGTGTCAAGACCAGGCACCGCGGTGCACAAGGCAATCGGGTGAACCTCAAGAAAGATGCGAATTACGTTAGTGAACCGAATAACCATCTGCTAAATCAGTATTTTTTAACCTAACGGGCCAAACAAAACCGTCATTCCTGCGGCGGCAGGAATCCAAAAAGGGATATCTACAAGCTCTGGACACCCGGCTTGGATCCCTGCCTCCGCAGGAATAACCTCCGAAACCACCAGAAAAAACGGGTGTTTTTTCACCCGATTGCCCCTGAAACATATTGGTAATTATGTATCAGAACCCCGCATCAGGACTTCGTAATCACGCCCGCCATAAAAGACGTTCACAATTTCCACTTCCTTTGCCGTGGTGTGATACAGGATTACAGCAGATTTTTCGAATGGCACCAGCCGCAAATCCGTTCCCAGGTCAGGTCGCGGCGCGCCGCCATTTGGTGCATCACCGACTTTATCACAGCGAGCTTTTATCCTGTTTGTGAACCGCTTGGCGGTTA
>CAZHLV010000083.1:0-7267 GCA_964533415.1 uncultured Hyphomicrobiales bacterium | reverse complement strand
GGCCAGCTTCTTCGTACATGGTGATGGCGTCACGGCGCTGCTTAATCATTTTCGAGAGGATTTCGAGCAGCTCTGCATCGGATACCCCGTCGGACTGGCCCTTTGTTCGCGCCGCGATATCACGGTCCTTGATGGCGGCTGAAATGAGACGAAGTGTGGACATGCGGCGCTTGTCCTGCGTCTTCACAGCCTCTTTTAATGCCGTGTTGATTTTCTCACGCATATGGTACCTGAATTGTTGCCCCCGGATATGGTCTTGAGCATAGCGCGTGCGCAAGGGTCATTCAAATTGTTTGTATCTCCATAACGCTTTGAAAAACATCAAACTCTTAGATTGTATTTGTTCTAACAAGTAAAATCTGACCTTTTCCTCGCGGTTTTTGCCGGGGGGAAAACAGTGGAAAAGCCGTTGCGTGACGGCTTTATAAGCCTTAGAGAAAAGGCATGAAAACGTTGTGCATATTACGCCTTGCGGAAGAAATGGAAGATAATGAGTGAATTCTGGAGCGATAGACCTTTGAACGCCGTGCTGGTTCTTGGCGACGGGACGGTAATGCGCGGGGTTGGCCTGGGGGCTATTGGCGAGGCCAGCGCCGAGCTTTGCTTCAACACCGCCATGACCGGGTACCAGGAAATTCTGACCGATCCTTCCTATGCCGGGCAGATCATTACTTTCACTTTCCCCCATATCGGCAATGTCGGGGTGAATGAAGAGGATATGGAAGTGGTCAATGCAGCAGCCGCTTCGGCGGTGCGCGGTGCGGTGCTGCGGGCGGATATTACAGAACCTTCCAATTTTCGGGCGGCTGAACATCTTGATGCCTGGTTGAAGAGGCGCGGGGTGATTGCGATCAGTGGGCTGGACACCCGGGCGCTGACTGCCTTGATCCGCAAGAACGGAATGCCGGGGGCGGTGATTGCCCATAGCGTGGATGGCCAGTTTGACCTGGATACGCTGAAGCAAAAGGCTGCCGATTTTCCCGGTCTTGAGGGGATGGATCTTGCCAGAGAGGTGACGTGTTCACAAACCTATCGCTGGGATGAAACGCCGTGGAAACTGGGCGAGGGGTTCGGGCGCCAGGAGAGAGGCCGGTATCACGTGGTGGCGATGGATTTTGGCGCCAAACGCAATATCTTGCGTTGCCTGGCAGGGCTTGAATGCGAGGTAACGGTGGTTCCAGCAAGCACCAGTGCGGATGATATACTGGCGCGGGAACCTGACGGGATTTTTCTCTCCAACGGCCCGGGCGATCCGGCGGCAACGGGAGAATACGCTGTGCCCGAGATTGCCAAGCTTGTCGAGAGCGGCAAACCGGTGTTCGGTATTTGCCTTGGTCACCAGATGCTGGCCCTGGCTCTGGGGGCAAAGACCAAAAAAATGCACCAGGGTCATCACGGGGCCAATCACCCGGTGAAGGACCTGGAAACCGGCAAGGTGGAGATTACCTCGATGAATCACGGTTTCACGGTGGATTCCGATAGCCTGCCCGAGGGGGTGGAAGAATCCCATGTTTCGTTGTTTGATGGCACCAATTGCGGCTTGAAAGTCAAGGGCAGGCCGGTGTTCTCGGTCCAGTATCACCCGGAAGCCTCGCCGGGGCCGCAGGACAGCCATTACCTGTTTCAGCGTTTTGTAGATCTCATGGCCTCGTGATAATTTTGCCTGATTTGGTGGGCAAAGCGGTTCGGGGGGCATATTTTCAGATACAAAGGATCAGGTTTTGCCGATGTTATTCAGACAGATTCTGTTGCTGTGCCTTTTGGGAGCTTCAAACGCCATGGCGGCCCAGCCTCCACTTGTCAAACCCTGGGAACATTTTGTCGAGCGCCAGAATGCCGATCTTGCGCTTGCCGGGCGGATCTGGTCGGTTCGGACCGGGAAATTCATTTCTCCGGCGGTTTTGGCTGACCAGCTTGCCGGGGCGCATTACGTGTTTCTGGGGGAGACCCATGACAACCGTGACCATCACCGGTTGCAGGCCTGGGTGATTTCACAAATTGCAAGGCGCGGGCGCAAACCCGCGGTGGTCATGGAAATGGTTGATTCGTCACAGGCCAAGGTGCTTGCCGCGTATCAGGCAAAAAAGGGCCATGATGCTGCCGGGCTGGGAGCGGCGATAGGCTGGAAGGCATCAGGCTGGCCGGACTGGTCCATGTATCAACCCATTGCCGAGGCGGCCTTTGCCGCGGGCCTGAAGCTGTACGCGGCCAATTATCCGCGCACATTCATCCGCAAGGTCGGTATGAAGGGGCTGGGAATTCTTGAGGATGACCGCCGCAAGGCCCTGCTTCTCGACAAGCGGCTGCCGGAAGTCATGGAAGCGGATTTGCGCAAGATGATCGTCAAATCCCATTGTAATCTTTTACCTGCCGCTGCTACCGGTCCCATGGTGAACGTGCAAAGACTGCGCGATGCTGCTTTTGCCGATGCGATGCTCCGGGACGGGGCAAAAACCGGGGCGATCATGATTACGGGGGGTGAGCATGCGCGTACTGACCGGGGAGCGCCGTGGTATCTGGCCAGGCGTTCAAAAAACGCGCCGCTATCCAGCCTGGTCATGGTTGAGGTTCGGCCGGAAAACAAAGACGTGGCTGATTATGAGCCAAAATCACCTGATGGGCAGTTTGCCGCGGATTATTTGTGGTTTACGCCCATGGCAAAGCGGCCTGATCCGTGCGAAGGGCTGAAAAGGCACCTGATGAAAAAACGTGAAAAGATGAAGAAAACAAAGTAAGTTCGCGGCTGATTTTCATCCGTTCAAGATTTTATCGGGATTTCAATGTCAGAATATAGCAGCAGAACGCAAACCCTCCATGTTCTTGCGAAAGAGCGCATTCTCGTGCTTGACGGGGCCATGGGAACCATGATTCAGGCTTACGGGTTTTCTGAAAGCGATTTCAGGGGCGCGCGGTTTGCGGACTGGAAACAGGATCTGAAGGGGAATAATGACCTGCTGTCGATAACCCAACCCGGTGCGATCAGCGAGATTCATGCCGCTTACCTGGAGGCCGGAGCGGATATTATCGAGACCAACACCTTCTCTACCACCTCCATTGCCCAGGCGGATTATGGCATGGAGGCGATTGTGCAGGAGATGAACCGCGCGGCGGCCATTGTGGCGCGGGCGGCGCGGGATGAATTTGAGGCTTCCCATCCAGGAGAGATGCGTTTTGTTGCTGGCGGGTTGGGGCCGACCAACCGCACGGCGTCGATTTCGCCGGATGTGAATGATCCGGGCTTTCGCGCCGTTACTTTTGATGATCTTCGCGCCAGTTACAAGGAGGCCACGCTGGGGCTGATCGAGGGCGGGGTTGACCTGTTGCTGATCGAGACGATCTTTGACACGCTCAACGCCAAGGCGGCAATCTTTGGTATTGAAGAGGCGTTTGATGAGACCGGCATTCGTTTGCCGGTGATGATCTCGGGCACGATCACCGATCTTTCCGGGCGCACATTGTCGGGGCAGACGGCCGAGGCCTTCTGGCATTCGGTGCGCCATGCGCAGCCATTTTCCATTGGCCTGAATTGCGCCTTGGGGGCAAAAGAGATGCGCGAGCATGTCTCGACGCTTTCGAATCTGGCCGATACGCTGGTTTGCGCCTATCCCAATGCGGGATTGCCCAATGAATTTGGCCTTTATGATGAATCGCCTGAATACATGGCTTCATTGCTGCGTGAATTTGCCACCGCCGGGCTGGTGAATATCGTTGGCGGGTGCTGCGGCACCACGCCGGATCATATCCGCGCCATTGCCGGGGCGGTCAAGGGGCTTGCGCCGCGCCAGCCTGTTGCGCCTTCGGGGTATTTGCGTCTTTCCGGGCTGGAGCCGTTTACGCTCACGCCTGAGACCAATTTCGTCAATATCGGCGAGCGGGCCAATGTAACCGGTTCGGCGCGCTTCAAGCGGCTGATTATGGAGGGAGATTATGCCGCGGCGCTGGATGTGGCGCGGTTGCAGGTGGAAAACGGCGCCCAGATCATCGATGTCAACATGGATGAGGGGATGCTGGATTCGCTTGATGCGATGACGACCTATCTCAACCTGCTGGCGGCGGAGCCGGATATCGCCAGGGTGCCGGTGATGGTGGATTCGTCAAAATGGGAGGTGATTGAGGCGGGGCTCAAATGCCTTCAGGGCAAGGGGGTCGTGAACTCCATTTCCCTGAAAGAGGGCGAAGCGCAGTTTGTCGAAAAAGCCCGCCTGATCCGCCGCTACGGGGCGGCTGTCGTGGTGATGGCTTTCGATGAAGACGGGCAGGCCGATACGGAAGATCGTAAATTTGAAATCTGCAAGCGTTCTTACGAGGTGCTGACGCAAAAATGCGGGTTTGCACCCGAAGATATCATTTTTGATCCCAACGTGTTCGCGGTGGCCACGGGGCTTGAGGAACACAACAATTACGGGGTTGATTTCATCCGCGCCACGAAACGCATCCGCGAGGCTTTTCCGCAGGTGCATATTTCGGGCGGGCTGTCCAACCTGTCATTCTCGTTTCGTGGCAACAACCCGGTGCGCGAGGCGATGCATTCGGTATTTCTTTTTCACGCCATCAAGGCGGGGATGGACATGGCGATCGTCAATGCCGGGCAGCTGGCGATTTATGATGATATTCCCGAGGAGCTTCGGGAGCGGGTGGAAGATGTCATCCTCAACCGGCGCGCAGACGGTACTGACCGGCTGCTGGAGATTGCCGATAAATATCGCGGCGCTGGCGGACCGGCCAGGCAAACGCAGGATTTAAGCTGGCGTGAAGGCGATGTGGCGGCGCGTATTGCCCATGCGCTGGTGAAGGGAATTACCGAGTTCATTATCGAGGATACCGAAGAGGCGCGCCTTGCCGCTTCCCGCCCGATCGAGGTCATCGAGGGCCCGCTCATGGACGGCATGAACCAGGTGGGTGATCTGTTCGGCGCGGGCAAGATGTTTCTGCCGCAGGTGGTCAAGTCGGCGCGGGTAATGAAACAGGCGGTGGCGCATCTGACCCCCTTTATCGAGGCGGAAAAAACCGATTCGTCTTCTGCGGGCAAGATCCTGCTTGCCACCGTGAAAGGCGATGTGCACGATATCGGCAAGAATATCGTTGGCGTGGTGCTGGGCTGC
Organism: uncultured Hyphomicrobiales bacterium; assembly: GCA_964533415.1. GTDB lineage: Bacteria > Pseudomonadota > Alphaproteobacteria > Rhizobiales > BM303 > BM303. Next base: position 2,165 of record CAZHLV010000083.1, on the reverse strand, counting down.
AATAATTTTGAGATCATTGATCTGGGGGTGATGATTCCGGCGGACAAGATCCTCAAGGAAGCCAAGGCCAACAAGGTGGATATCATCGGGCTTTCGGGGTTGATTACGCCGTCTCTTGACGAGATGTGCCATGTGGCGGCGGAGATGGAGCGCACCGGTTTCGACGTGCCGCTCATGATTGGCGGCGCGACCACGTCCAAGGTGCATACGGCGGTTAAGATCAACCCCAATTACGAGCGTGGCCAGTCGGTTTATGTGCTTGATGCCAGCCGCGCCGTGGGGGTGGCTTCCAGGCTGATAAACCCGCAGGAGGGTGCTGAATATGCCGCGCGGATCCGCAAGGATTACGAGGAAATGGCGCAGCGCCATGCCGAGGGCGGCAAGGGACGGACGCTGGTGTCACTGGAGCAGGCGCGTGAAAACCGGCTGAAGATTGACTGGCCGGGGTATGATGCGCCAGAACCGGCCTTTACCGGAACGAAGGTATTTGATGATTTTCCGCTGGATGGCCTGGTGAATTATATCGACTGGACGCCGTTTTTCCGCACCTGGGAGATGAAAGGAAAATACCCTGAAATTCTCACCCATGAAACCCGCGGCGAGGCGGCAAGGGCGCTGTTTGATGATGCGCAGGCCATGTTGAAGCAGATTGTTTCAGAAGGCTGGGTCAAGGCCCGGGCGGTGATCGGTTTTTGGCCCGCCAATGCGGTGGGCGATGATATCGAGCTTTATACCGGCTCAGGGCGGGACAAACCCTTGGCGGTCTTGCATACGTTACGCCAGCAGATGAAGCGGTCTTCCGGTCGTCCAAATCTGGCGCTGGGGGATTTTATCGCGCCGAAAACGTCGGGTGTTGAGGATTATATCGGCGGCTTTGCGGTGACTGCCGGGGTGGGGGAGCGCTCGGTGGTCGAGCGTTTTGAGCGGGCCAATGATGATTATTCCAAGATCCTGTTTCAGGCCCTGTGCGACCGGCTGGCGGAAGCTTTTGCCGAGTGCATGCACGAGTTGGTGCGGCGGGAATACTGGGGCTATGGGGCGGATGAGAAGCTTTCCAATGATGACCTGATCCGGGAAGTCTATCAGGGCATCCGCCCGGCGCCGGGCTATCCGGCCCAGCCCGACCATACTGAAAAAGGCGTGTTGTTTGACCTTCTGGATGCACCGGACATGGCCGGGATCACGCTTACCGAAAGCTATGCCATGAACCCGCCTGCCTCGGTTTCGGGGCTTTATTTTGCCCATCCCCAATCACGCTATTTCGGCCTTGGCAAGATCGCCAGGGATCAGGTGGAAGACTACGCGGTGCGCAAGGGGTGGAGCGTGGAGATGTGTGAAAAATGGCTGGGGCCGGTTTTGAGCTATAGAACCTGAAAAAACCGGCAGATCTCCCAGGACCTTGAATTTGCCGGAAAACAGGCGCAACCTTGTGTTTCGGGTTTAAGGGAGGATGAAATTTTGACAATATGCTTGAAAAAAATCCTTGCTGCCGGGGGGCTGGCATTGGCCGGGCTGTTTCTTTTTACACCTTGGCACGCATATGCCATGGGGGTTTCGTTCAACTGGTCAAAGGCGGATACCTGCGCAAGGAAATCACCGGCTTTCAAGTTGTCCGGCGTGCCAAGGGGAACCCGGAAGCTGCGGTTTTTCATGAAGGACTTGGATGTTCCTGCTTATTTTCATGGTGGCGGAACGGTTGCATATACGGGACCATGGGTTGGACGCGGGGCATTTTCATATAAAGGCCCGTGTCCGCCGCGGGGGCAAAAGCACAGCTATCGCTGGACGGTGAAGGCTGTTGATGCAAAGGGCAAGGTGCTGGGAAAAGCCTCGGCAACCCGGCCTTTCCAGCGTTGATAATGGCTGATGAACAGGTTTCTCGACGAGGTTGAAGATCGCCTTGCCGCCCTGGCGGTGGATATCGATCCGCACAAGGCGGCGGAACGGGCGCGATACATGAAGGTGGTCATGCCGCTGCTTGGCCTTCCCGTGCCGGTTCAGCGGCTTGCGGTGAAACGGGGCTACAGCTTTTCTGATCTTCCCCTCAAGAAACAATTGCCGGTGTGGGATCATATCTGGAACAAGGCCCGGACCCATGAGGCCAAATGCCAGCCGCTCTATTACCTGATGCAGCTCGATGATCCATCGCTGGAGCTGCTTTGGCC
>CAZHLV010000082.1:0-16515 GCA_964533415.1 uncultured Hyphomicrobiales bacterium | reverse complement strand
TGACCTGTTTTCCGCCTTCATTCCGGCGGGGTTTTACAACAAGACCTTCAAGGGGCCGCTTGGAAACTGGGCATTGTTTGAGCCGATTATCCGCCATGCGGCGGGGCTGGGCAAGGCGCCGCGGGAGGCCGATCCGGAGCGTTACGAGCATACGCACCGGCATTGCGATGTGCTGGTTGTGGGGGCTGGACCCGCCGGGCTGATGGCGGCGCTCGGCGCGGCGCGTTCGGGCGCGCGGGTGATGCTGGTGGAAGAAACCGCGCAGCTTGGCGGGGCGGTGCTTTCACGGGATCCGGAGAACCTGAAGCTGGATGGAAAAGCGCCGCCGGACTGGGTCCGGGACATGGAGGCCGAATTGCGCGGGCATGAGGAAGTGCGGATTCTTACCCGGGCCTGCGCCTTTGGCTATTACGTGGATAATTATATCGGGGTTATCGAGAATGTAACGGATCATCTGCCGCCTGAAAAACGGGAAGACGGGCAGGTTCGCCAGCGGCTCTGGCATGTCAGGGCGCGGCAGGTGGTGCTGGCCACCGGGGCGATCGAGCGCCCGCTGGTGTTTCACGGCAATGACCGGCCCGGCATCATGCTGGCGGGTGCCTGCCGCACCTATCTGCATCGCTATGGCGTAATGCCGGGGCGGCGCGCGGCGGTGTTCTGCAATAATGATTCAGCCTGGCAGAGCGCCTTTGACCTGGCCGCTGCCGGGGCCGGGATTGCCGCAATCATTGATATTCGCGCAGAACCCGACCCGGAACTTGTAAAATCCGCACAGGCGCGGGGCATTGACGTGCATCTTCGCAGTGTTGTTACCGGCACATCCGGGCGGCGGCGGATCAGGGCGGCGCTGGTGCAGGGGCTTGATGGTTCCGGCCAGGTGACGGGGGGCGCTTACGCGGTATTTTGCGATCTGCTTATGGTTTCGGGCGGTTGGTCGCCCAATGTGGCGCTGTTTTCCCAATCGCGTGGCGCGCTGCGCTATGATGAGGAGCTTGCCGGTTTCCGTCCGGGCAAGTCATGGCAGAAAGAGCGTTCCGCCGGGGCTTGTAACGGGGCATTTTCGCTGGCCGCATGTCTTGATGAGGGGGCGGCGGCTGGTATGCAGGCGGCGCAGGATTGCGGGTTTGAGGCGGTATCTGCTAAAATTCCAGCGCTGGAGATGAAGGCGGAGCAGTCTTTTGGGCAGTTGGCCATCCGGGAAGTCCCTTCACCGCGCCCGCCGCACAAGAGACGGGCATTCGTGGATTTGCAGGCTGATGTGACGGTGAAGGATTTATCCCTTGCCCAGCTTGAGGGCTACACGTCGGTTGAGCATACCAAGCGTTATACCACTTCGGGCATGGGCACCGATCAGGGTAAGACGGCGAACATGAATGCCTTTGCCATTCTGGCGGGCAAGCAGGGCAAGACGATCTCCGAGCTTGGCATTACCACGTTCCGTCAACCCTACAAGCCGGTGAGCATTGGCGCGTTTGCCGGGCAGCATGTGGGAGCCTTCCTGACCCCGCGCCGCACCACGCCGATGCATGAATGGCACGAGGCCAGCGGGGCGCTGTTTGAACCGGTGGGTGACTGGTTGCGCCCCTGGGTGTATCCGCGAGAGGGGGAGAGCTTTGAAGAAACCCTTATGCGCGAGTGCCGGGCGGCGCGCTCTTCGCTTGGCGTGCTGGATGCTTCGACCCTTGGCAAGATCGATGTGCGAGGCAAGGATGCGCGGGTGTTTTTGAACCGGGTATATACCAATGCGTGGATGAAGCTGAAGCCGGGGCATTGCCGCTATGGGCTGATGCTGGGCGAGGATGGCATGGTGAAGGATGACGGGGTTACGGCGTGCATCTCGGATGAGCATTTTCACATGACCACCACCACGGGCGGGGCGGCGGCGGTGATGAACATGCTGGAGGATTACCTGCAAACCGAATGGCCGGAGCTTGAGGTTTATCTCACCAGCACCACCGAGCAATGGGCGGTTATCAGCCTGTGCGGGCCAAATTCTGCCGAACTTGTTCGCGAATTGCTGGATGATCTTGACCCTGATCCTGAGAGTTTTCCCTTCATGACATGGAGAGAGGCACATATCGAGGGGCTGCCGGTGCGGGTGTTCCGCATCTCGTTTACGGGTGAGCTTTCCTACGAGATCAACATTGCCGCCAGTTATGGATTGTGGTTGTGGGAACGGGTCATGGAACTGGGGGCAAAATACGGCATCACGCCTTATGGCACCGAGGCCATGCACCTGCTCCGGGCGGAGAAGGGCTATATCATCACCGGGCAGGATACCGATGGCACCATGACTCCGGCGGATTTGCGAATGAACTGGATCGTGAAAAAAACCGGTGATTTCATTGGCCGCCGCTCTCTTTCCATTTCCGACCTGGTGCGGGAGGATCGCAAGCAGCTTGTGGGGCTATTGACGCAAGATCCAGGGCTGGTTCTTGAGGAGGGGGCGCATGTGATCGCGGATCGTGAGGAGGGGATGCGTCCCGTGCCGATGCTGGGGCATGTCACCTCAAGCTATTTCAGCCCCAATCTGAAGCGTTCCATTGCCATGGCGGTGGTGAAGGGCGGTGCAAAGCGAATGGGCGAGCAGCTTTTTGTGACCCGGCCGGGAATGACGCCGGTTGCGGTTCGCGTGACGGGAACGGATTTTCTGGCTCTTGACGAGGAAAACAGGGTATGATCGATATACGCCGCAAATCCCCTCTGGCCCACCGGGAGACCTTAGGCGCGCGCGATGCTTCGGTTCGCCTGTGTGAGCGGGCCTTTGACGACAAGCTGATCTTGCGTGTTTCGCCGGAAATCGAAGCGGCAAAGGCGCTTGGATTCCTGCCTCCGCCAAACCGTAGCGCGGAGATGGAGGGGGGCGCCGCCTTGTGGCTCGGGCCGGATGAGTGGATGGTGTTCAGCCCGCCGGGTGAGGGCGGCGCACTGGCGGCAAGGCTTGGCAAGGCGCTGGGCAAGACGCATCACCAGATAACCGATGTCTCGGACTACTATACCCGGATCGGGATATCGGGAAGCAAGGCGGGCGAAACCCTGATGAAGCTGACGCCGCTTGATCTTCATCCCAGGGCGTTCAAAACCGGTGATGTGGCCGGGACCGTGTTCGGCAAGGCGGCAGGGTGGATTCTCAACCGCTCCGGCAAGGTGGCGGTGTTCGATATTTTTATTCGCTGGTCCATGGCGGATTACCTGTGGTGCCTCATCGCGGAGGCCGGGCGCGAGTTCGGGTTGCCGGCGCAAACGCCTGCCGGGCAGGTCAGGGGGCTGCGCCACAAGGCGTAAGTTGCTTTTAAGAGATTGATTCAACACGCTGGGTTTTTGATTCAAAAGCCGCCTCTACCGCGTTGATTATGAATCTGAATTGCCGGATTTGCGCCTTGCCATGAAGTCCTTCAGGGCTTCATCCGTTGCCTCATCAAGCGGCGGGGGCTGGTATTCGGCGAGCTGTCTTTTCCACAGGGCATTGGCGCGTTGCATGGCGTCCTTGCTGCCTTCCGCCTGCCATTGCTCGAAGGCGTTGTTATCGGCAATGGCGGAGTTGTAGAAGGCGGTTTTGAAATGGGCCTGGGTGTGGGCGCAGCCCAGAAAATGCCCGCCCGGTCCCACTTCACGGATGGCGTCCATGGCCTGGGCTTCCGCGTCCACGGCGATGCCCCTGGCGAGCACGTGCATCATGCCGAGCTGGTCGGTATCCATGACGAATTTCTCGTAGGATGAAACCAGCCCGCCTTCCAGCCAGCCTGCCGCGTGGAGCACGAAATTGACGCCCGCCAGAAGGGTGGAGATGAGCGAGTTGGCGCTTTCTTGTGCGGCTTGGGCATCAGGTAGCTTGGCGGCGCAGAACGAGCCGCCGGAGCGGAATGGTACATTCAGCCGCCGGGCAAGCTGGGCCGCGCCCATGATGAGCATGGAGGATTCAGGCGTGCCGAAGGTGGGCGCGCCCGATTGCATGGAAATGGAGCTTACAAAAGCGCCAAAGATGACTGGCGCGCCGGGCCTGATGAGCTGGGCAAGGGCGATTCCGGCCATGGCTTCGGCCAACGCCTGGGCCAGGACGGCGGCCGGGGTGACCGGGCTCATGGCCCCGGCGAGGATGAAGGGCGAGATGATGCAGGCCTGGTTCGCGCGGGCATAGGTTTTCAGGGCGCCCAGCATGGTGGCGTCGAAGACCAGTGGCGAGTTGGCGTTGATGAGGCTGGTCAGGACCGTGTTGGCGGTGATGAATTCCTGCCCGAAGACGAGGGCGGCCATGGCGAGGGTGTCTTTTGCGTTTTGTTCCGAGGTGACCGAACCCATGAAGGCCTTGTCGGAATACCTGATATGGGAATAGATCATGTCGAGATGGCGGGTTGCCATATCCACGTCAACCGGCTCGCACAAGGTGCCGCCGGAATGGTGCAGGTAGGGCGAGAGATAGGCGAGCCTGGTGAAATTATGGAAATCCTCAAGGGTGCCATAGCGGCGGCCCCCGTCCAGGTCATGCACGAAGGGCGAGCCGTAAACCGGGGCGAATACCGTGCTATTGCCGCCGATCTCGACATTGCGCGCCGGGTTGCGGGCATGTTGGGTGAAGCTGGCCGGGGCGGTTGCGCACAGGTTGTGCGCCAGCCCCTTCGGGATGCGAACCCGCTCGCCCTGTATGTCCGCGCCGGCCTGTTTCCAGATTTTCAGTACTTCCGGGTCACCGCGAAACTCGATGCCGGTTTCGTGCAGGATGGTCTCGGCATTGGCCTCGATGATCTCAAGGCTTTCCGCGCCCAGAATGTCATAACAGGGAATATTGCGGGTGATATATGGCGCGGTGATTATGTTCCGGGATCTTCCTTGCCGGGCCGATCGCCCGCCCCGGCGGGTGCGCCTTGGTGTTTGCGCCATATTCATGATCCCGTTGATTGTTCGTGCAAGTTGTTGAACAGGTTTTGGCTGGTATTCAGTATCGGGTGTGGGCTGGATTTCCTCTTGCCTGAAAGCGACGGCAAATCTTCGTAATCGCGACTTGCAAAAGAGGCTGATGGAAGGCTTTGGGTGTTGTTATCAAGGTTTTGCATGTCGAACATGAGGCAGAGGGTGTCGCCTATGGTATAACCAGCGGTTTTCAGGGAAATTACAGTGTTTTCTATAACACCTATAAACAGTTTTGCGGGATGCGCCATGTCCGATGAAGATGATGATATTATCTTGTCCGAGCTTGATGATGACGAACTGATCCTGCAAATGCATGATGATATTTATGATGGCCTGGACGAGGAGGTCATCGAGGGGGTGCAAATTCTTCTAAGCCGTGGCCGGGGGGCCTACGAGGTGCTGACCGGGGCGCTGGTTGAGGGGATGCGCATTGTCGGGGTGGATTTTCGTGACGGGATCTTGTTCGTGCCCGAGGTTTTGCAATCTGCTGCCGCCATGAAGGCGGGGATGTCGGTCCTGCGGCCCTTGCTGGCGGCGTCCGGTGCGCCGCGCATGGGGAAGATGGTTATCGGCACCGTGAAGGGCGATATCCATGATATCGGCAAGAATCTTGTCGGTATGATGATGGAAGGCGCGGGCTTTGAGGTCATCGATATCGGGATCAATATTGACGTGGAGGGCTATGTGGCGGCGCTTGAGGAGCACAAGCCCGATATTCTGGGCATGTCGGCCCTGCTCACCACGACCATGCCCTATATGAAAGTGGTTATCGACGCCCTGAAAGCCAGGGGTATGCGGCATGATTACGTGGTGCTGGTGGGCGGCGCACCGCTGAACGAGGAATTTGCGGACAGTGTTGGCGCCGATGCCTATTGCCGCGATGCGGCGGTTGCGGTGGATATCGCCAAGTCCTTCATGGCCCGGCAGCAAGGCTCGGCTGCCGCGGCTCTCAATGCCTGAAGGCAAGGAGGGTGTTCATGTCGGCGCCCCGTCCCCTTTTGCTGATCGCCTGTGGCGCTCTGGCGCGGGAGGTTGCCTGGGCCATTGAAAAAGGTGGCTGGCCGAATATGGAGTTGGTCTGCCTTCCGGCGGATTTGCACAACCGGCCACGGGAAATACCCGGCGCGATGCAAAATAAAATCCGTATGGCGCGAAAAAGCGGAAAATATGACCGGATTATTGCTCTTTACGGGGATTGCGGCACCGGGGGAGCCTTGGACAAGGTTCTGGCGGCTGAGGGCGTCGCGCGCATTTCAGGGGCGCATTGTTATGAGTTTTATGCCGGGTCCGAGACTTTTCTGGCTCTGAACAATGAAGAAGCGGGGAGTTTTTATCTTACCGATTATCTGGTGCGGTTTTTTGATCGGCTGGTGATTAAAGGGCTGGGGCTGGACCGCTATCCGCATCTTCGGGACGAATATTTCAAGAATTACAAGCGGGTGGTTCATCTGGCGCAGGGTGATGATGCGAAATTGCGTGAAAAAGCAAGAAAAGCGGCCCGGCAGCTTGGGCTTGAATATGTTTACAGGCCCACGGGGCTGAAGGGTTTTGCCGATTTTCTGGGTTCCATTGCCGGGGACCCCTCAACAAGGGATGATCGTGATGGCCTTTGCAATCGGTAAGGGCAGGCGGCGGCTGGCCTATAAACCGGCGGGGACCAGCCCGGCGGGGCGGGCGGGCATGCGCTATTCCCTGCGGCGCTGGTCGGTTGGTCATGCGCGTTTTCTGGAACGGGTTTACGGGCTGTTTGCCGATACGCTTTTGGCGTTGCACTGGTTGTGGGCGTTTATCGGTTACCGGCGGGTGGAACGTCCGATGCTGTTCGTTGAACGCAATCTGAAGGGGGTGATGTTTGATTGCCGGATGTGCGGCCAGTGCATTCTTTCACAAACCGGGATGTCGTGTTCCATGAACTGTCCCAAAGCCTTGCGCAACGGGCCTTGCGGCGGGGTGCGGCCCGACGGGAATTGCGAGGTGGAAAAGGATATGCCTTGTGTTTGGGTGGAGGCGTGGCGCGGCGCACAACAGATGAAAGGGGGGGACAGCATCCTGAAGGTGCAAAAGCCGGTTGACCAGAGCCTGAGGAGTACCAGCGCCTGGTTGCGGGCGACAGCCCGGCGGGCGGCGGAAAAAGCGGCGGATATGGGGGCAAACCATGGCTGAGGCTTTTGATCTTGAAGATCTCTCGTTCATACCGCCGGGCCATACCTCGCGCGGGCGCCTGGAACGGGTGTTGCGGCGCGGGGATTTTGCCGTTACCGCCGAGCTTAACCCGCCCGATTCAGCCGATCCCGACCGGGTGTTCGAGCAGGTGGAGCCTTTTGAGGGCTGGGTGGACGGGATCAACGCCACCGATGGTTCGGGGGCAAACTGCCATATGTCAAGCGTCGGGATTTGCGCGCTGCTTACCCGTGTCGGTTATGCGCCGGTGATGCAGATTACCTGCCGGGATCGCAACCGGATCGCCATTCAGGGCGATGTTCTGGGGGCGGCGGCCATGGGGGTGTGCAATATCTTGTGCCTGACCGGCGACGGGGTGCAGGCCGGGGATCAACCGGGGGCCAAGCCGGTGTTTGACCTGGACAGCATGTCGCTGCTGGAGACCATTCGCATCATGCGTGATGAAGGGCGGTTTTTGTCGGGCCGGCGTATTGCTGAACCGCCGAAGCTGTTTCTCGGTGCGGCGATCAATCCATTTGCGCCGCCGTTCGAGTTTCGCCCCCTGAGACTGAAGAAGAAAATTGAGGCCGGGGCACAGTTTGTCCAGAGCCAGTATTGTTTTGATGTGCCGATGCTGAAGGATTACATGTCGCGAATCGTCGATATGGGCCTGCATCAGAAATGCTTCATTCTGATAGGCGTTGGTCCGCTGGCCTCGGCCAGGGCGGCGCGGTGGATAAGAACCAATGTGCCGGGCATACATATTCCCGATGCGATCGTTTCGCGGCTTGAAGGGGCTGATGACCAGAAAGAGGAGGGGCGCAGGATTTGCGTTGAAATCATTCAGGAGGTGCGGCAAATCAGGGGCGTTGCCGGGATTCACCTCATGGCTTACCGCCAGGAAGAATTGGTGGCGCAGATCGTTCAGAATTCAGGGGTTCTTGCCGGGCGCAAGCCGTGGAAAAAGGAGCCGCAGCCGGGGGATCAGGTGTTGATCGAGGCGGCGGCGGAAAAAGCGAAAATACTTGAAGATACCATATCGGCAGATAAAAAAAGGATATCATGACCATGACCCGCACCGTTATCAGTTCCGCCACCAGGGAGGTGGTGATTGGATTTGATGAACCCTTTGTTATTATCGGCGAACGCATTAACCCGACGGGACGCAAATTGCTGGCGGCGGAGATGAAGGCGGGTGATTACAGCCGGGTGGAACAAGACACGTTGGCGCAGGTCGCCGCCGGGGCGCATATGCTTGATGTCAATGCCGGGATTCCCATGGCGGATGAACCGCGCATTCTGGCCGAATGCATCAAGCTGGTGCAGGGGCTTACCGATGTGCCGCTATCCATTGATTCATCCATTGTCGAGGCCTTGCAGGCGGGGCTTGAAGCCTATCAGGGCAAGGCGCTGGTGAACTCGGTGACCGGCGAGGACGAGGTCCTGGAGCGGGTCTTGCCGCTGGTAGCCAGACACGGGGCGGCGGTGGTGGCGATCTCCAATGACGAAACGGGGATATCCGAAGACCCGGATGCACGTTTTCTGATTGCCAGGAAGATTGTCGAGCGGGCGGCGGATTTTGGTATTCCGCGGGCTGATATCGTGGTGGACCCGCTGGTCATGCCGGCAGGCGCCATGGATAGCGCCGGGCGCAGCGCCCTGCACCTGATCCGGCGGCTGCGCGAGGAGTTGAAGGTCAACACGACCTGCGGGGCTTCGAATATCAGTTTTGGCCTGCCCAACCGACACGGGTTGAACGCGGCGTTCTTGTCCATGGCGATCGGGGCCGGGCTGACCTCGGCGATCATGAATCCGCTGCATGGCGAGGAGGCTGCCGCCATTCGCGGCGCCGACGTGGTGATGGGGCATGATCCCAACTGCATGGGCTGGATCGGCGCTTTTCGCGAGCCGGCTCCAGAAGGGAGCGAGGGCGCAGGTGGCCGCCGCCGTGGCCGGCGGCGGCGGCGGTAATTTTCCGGGGGAAGGCACGAAAAAATCAACGGTCATATTTACCCCTTCGGGGAAACGGGGGCAGTTTGAAAACGGAACCTCCCTGCTGGCCTGCGCCCGTGCGCTGGGGGTTGATCTGGATTCGGTATGCGGCGGGCGGGGGATTTGCGGACGCTGCCGGGTCAGGGTTGGCGAGGGTGAGTTTGCCAAACACGGTATTTGCAGCCGGTCCGGGCATCTGGAGGCCTTGACGCTGCCTGAAAAACGCCATGCGGAGCGCAAGGGGCTGGCGCGGGACATGCGGCTGGCCTGCCATGCCCGCCTTGCCGGGGATGTGCTGATTGACGTTCCCGCCTCCAGCCAGTTGCACCGGCAGATCGTGCGCAAGCGCGCCGAGGCGCGCAAGATCGCTGTTGATCCGCCGGTCCGGCTTTTCCTTGTTGATGTGGCCAGGCCGCGGATGGATCAGCCCTCGGGTGATTTTGAGCGCCTTGCCGGGGCGCTGAAGGCGCAGTGGGGGCTTGACGTAGATGACGTGGATATCGGGGCCTTGCAGGATTTGCAAAAGGCCCTGCGCGAGGGTGAGTGGCAAGTTACCGCGGCGCTGTGGCGGGGCAGGCGGATTATTGCCATCTGGCCGGGATTCCATGAACAGGTTTACGGGGCGGCGATTGATATAGGCACCACTACCATCGCGGTGCATGTCTGTGATCTGGCTAGTGGTGATGTGCTGGGTTCGTCCGGCCTGATGAATCCGCAAATCCGCTTTGGCGAGGATCTGATGAGCCGGGTTTCCCATGCCATGCTGAATGAGGGAGGCGCCGCGGAACTTGCCGTTTCGATACGGGCGGGGATAAGAGAAGGTATCGCCGGGGCGGTGGCTGAAGCGGGCATTGAAGCGCAGGACATCTTGTCGCTCGCTCTTGTGGGCAATCCGGTGATGCAGCATATCCTTCTGGGGCTGGACCCGGCGCCCCTGGGGGCGGCGCCTTTTGCGCTGGGGGTAGCTTCGGCGTTGAATCTTTCGGCAGGAGAGCTTGGAGTTGACAATGTAAACAAGGGCGCGCGCGCATATATTTTACCTTGTATCGCGGGACATGTGGGGGCCGATGCGGCTGCCATGGTGCTCTCCGAAGGGCCGCATTTGCGCGATGAGATTTGCTTGCTGATTGATGTGGGGACCAATGCAGAGATCGTGCTGGGCAACAAGGAGCGGCTTCTGGCGGCTTCCTCGCCCACCGGCCCGGCTTTTGAGGGGGCGCAAATCTCGAATGGCCAGCGTGCCGCGCCGGGGGCCATTGAGCGGGTGCGCATCGACAAGGAGACGCTGGAGCCGCGATTCAAGGTCATCGGCCTGGATTTGTGGTCGGATGAGGAGGGGTTTGACGAGGCGGTGAGTGCTACCGGAATCACCGGGATTTGCGGTTCCGGCATTATCGAGGCTGTTGGCGAGATGTTCCTGGCGGGGATTCTTGGCGCTGACGGGACGATTGACTCGGAAATGGCGCAAAAAACCGGCCGGGTGATCGCGCAGGGGCGCACGCATGGGTTTGTCCTGCATCGCGGTGGTATCGATATCATCATTACGCAGGCTGATATACGGGCCATCCAACTGGCCAAGGCGGCGCTTTACGCGGGGGTGCAATTGCTGATGAGCAAGTTTGGCGTGACGCAGCCTGACCGGATCGTGCTGGCCGGGGCGTTTGGCAGTGTTATTGATGCCAGATACGCCATGATCCTCGGGATGATCCCGGATTGTGACCTGGGGCGGGTGTCTGCGGCGGGCAATGCCGCCGGGACGGGGGCGCGGATTGCGCTCTTGAACAAGGCGGCGCGCGAAGAGATTGAGAATGTGGTCAAATCCATAGAGAAAATTGAGACGGCGGTGGAGCCTGATTTTCAAGGCTTTTTTGTTGACGCGATGGCGATTCCGCACAAGACAGCGCCTTTTGTCTGTTTGCGCAGGGCCGTTGACTTCCCGATTTCCAAGACCTGCAACAAGAAGAAAAGCCGCAGAGGCCGGCGAATTTTGCGCAAACCACAAGGAAAGACCGGGATATGAGCCGGAGAAGGGCTTGAAGCCGGGCAAGGCCGGCGTGGCTTCGGTCTGCTTTGAGGCGGCGGGCTGTTACAGGTCGATATGGACGGGTTTGCCGCAATGAGGGCAGTGGGTGAGGGTGTTGTCCTGTCGTTTATGCTCGCGAACCAGTTCCTCGATTTCCTTGGCCTCTTTCACGCTCAGCCCCAGCTCCTTGCGGCGGATTTCCAGTGCGACGGTTTCATCGGCATCAATGATTCCATCTTCGAGGGCGTCCATGTAATCCTTGCGGAAGGCCTCGCGCATCTGGTTAAGGTGGTCGGCCAGCCCGCTGGCCAGAATGCCGGCGGGCAGGGCGGCCATGCCGATGCCGATAATGGTCACGAAAGCCCCGAATATCTGTCCCAGGGGCGTGATGGGGGTGACATCGCCGTAGCCGACGGTGGTCAGGGTGGAGACGGCCCACCACATGGCGTGGGGGATGGAGCCAAAGGCTTGTGGCTGGGCCTTGTGTTCCACCAGATAGGCGCCGCTGGAGGCTATCACCAGCAGGACCAGGAGAATGAAGAACCCGGCGTAAAACGCGTTGGCCCGTTCACGGAAGACATCCAGGAGCATGGTGAGGGCGGCGGAATATCGGGTCAGCTTGAGGATTCGCAGCAATCGCAACACCCGCAGGAAGCGCAGGTCGATAACGAAGAAAATAGAGAGGAAAAACGGGGCGATGGCCACGAAGTCGATGATGGCGCTGGGAGAGAAAATCCAGTTTATCCGTTCTTTTAAATCGGAACCGCGCTGTTCGGGCGGCTTGGCGTCAACACAGGCCCATAACCGTGCGATGTATTCCACCGAAAAGATGGCCACGGAGATATATTCGGAATAATCGAAGATGGGCTTGTACTGGGTATAAATGCTTTCTACGGTTTCCATCATCACCGACAAGATATTTAATAAAATCAGTACAACCAGCGCAATATCAACAAACCTGCCAAGGGAATCGCTGACATGGGAACGCTCGAGAACTTCAAAAGTCCGGCCCCGCAAGGAGCGTCGCCACGGGGCCTTGTATTCAATCATGTACTGGGCGTTGGTCTGCATACCGGTCAGCCTTCCGGGATGGCGTAAAATATATCTTGCGCGCCATTATCTCTGGTTTGAAACCAGATTTGACCCGCGAATCGGGGTTTTCTTGCATTCTATCGACCGGTTTGATTTTCAGCAATGGTCCGGGCGCGAACCGGAAGGGCAAGATGCCGCGCTACGGGGGAAGAGACGCATTCCGGCGCCGGGGTGTTCCTTCTGCGACATGGGGGCAAACTCTGTTTGTGGAATTGGCGCTCATGGCCCATATGTGCTTCTCGTTCCCCGGTGCTGGATGGTGGTTGTCGAAGGCTCAGAACTATGCTGAAAGTTGTGTCAAACAGTTGGGCGCTGTTTTTGGGGCTGGCGCTGATTATGCTGGGCAACGGGCTGCAAGGCTCCTTGCTGGGGGTGCGGGCTTCTATTGAAGGGTTTAGCGTTCCGGTTACGGGCCTTGTCATGTCCGGTTACTATATCGGGTTGTTGGCAGGCTCGACCGTGGTGCCCAAACTGGTGGGGCATGTGGGGCATGTGCGCTCTTTCGGGGTTCTGGCTTCCCTTGCCTCGTCGTCCATACTGGTGCATGCGGTTTTTATTGATCCGGCCGTGTGGTGGGCAATGCGGTTTGTGACCGGGTTTTCCTATGCGGGGCTTTATATCGTGGCGGAAAGCTGGCTCAATGATGCCTCTGAAAACGATACTCGCGGCCAGCTTTTGAGCTTTTACATGCTGGTTTCGTTTGTCGGGCTGGCGGGCGGGCAGTTTATGCTCAATATTGCCGATCCGTCCTCTTACAAGCTGTTTGTGCTGATTTCGGTTTTTGTTTCCCTGGCGCTTGTCCCGATCCTGGCCTCCGCCGCCAAGGCGCCGGGGTTTGAAACGGCTGAGTCGGTGAGTATCCGCCAGCTTTACCGGATTTCGCCGCTCGGGGTGGGAGGCTTGCTGGTTACCGGGATCGCCACCGGAGCGGTCTTTTCCATGGCTTCGGTTTATGCCGCCTCTCTGGGGCTTTCGGTGCAGGAGATTTCATTTGCCCTTGGTTCGATGATTATGGGCGGGGTCATCATGCAGTTTCCCCTTGGGCGGCTGTCGGATATTCTCGGGCGCAGGCCGGTGATCGCCGGGACCTGTATTGCCGGGGCGATGGTTGCCTTTTTTGCTGCTTTTGCCCCGCCGCAAGAGGGCTGGCGGCTTTATCTGCTGATCGGGCTTGTGGGCGCTCTGGCCATGCCGCTCTATTCGCTATGTGTCGCCCATACCAATGATTACCTCAATCCGCGCCAGATGGTGGCGGCCAGCGGCGCGGTGGTTCTGGTCAATGGTTTCGGGGCGGCAGTGGGTGCGCCGGTCACCGCCTTTGCCATGGATATCATGGGATCGCCGGGGTTTTATTTCACCATTGGCGCTTCGCTTGCCGTTACGGCGACATTTGCCCTTTGGCGCTCAACCCGGCGTTCGGCCATTCCGGCCGGGGAGCAAGGCGATTTCGTTGTCATGACGCCCACGCCGATCAGCGCGGTGATGAACCCGGATGTCGAGCTTGAAGTGATCGAGGCGGCGAATATCCGCAGCGCGGCCTCGGTTGAGGCCAGTTTTGAGCGGCTGGAACATGAACTGGCCGAGGCCGGGCAGGACGGGGAAGGCCATGAGGACTGAGATGGTTCCGTGACCTGCCGGGCAATCTGCTCGTGGCGTGGGAACGATGTAAGCTATTTCCGGTTTTCCTTGATGATACGCTTGGCGATAAGGAGGCTGTGGGCGCCGGATCTTATGCTGTCTTCAACGACGGAGTCTTCGTGATCCTCGTCTTCGGATTCATCAAGTATTGCGAGCATCCTTTTCAGGTCGGGCGTGATTTTTTTTATGATCTTACGGATTTCCTTGGATGGCAGGTCTTTTTTACTCATGGTTCGTCCCCCTTTTCAGGCCCGGATTCGGGAGGCTGTTTTTAATTGCATTACAGTGTTGAACATATTCATTCGCTTGTATAGGGTTTGTTTTCAAAACGTGGCGATATACCGCGCCGAAAAAAATACCGTGCTGCCTTGAGTTGCCGCAGCACCAAAGAAGCAAAGGCTTCGGGAGGTAACATGCTACTCAAGAAACGCCCGGCGCTGTTTGGCAAAACCAAGCGGCTCGAAGCCCAGTTTGATGATTTCATGGACCGGGTTATTGAAGCCAGCCTGATCTTTGAGCGGGCCTTCAAGACCTATTTGCGCGATGGGTTCACGCAGGATTTCTCCGATGCCGTGGACGAGGTCAGTCATCTTGAAACCCGCAATGACGAGTTGAAGAAAGAAATAGAAACAAGGCTTTACGAGCAGACCCTGATCCCGGACCTGCGCGGTGATGTGCTGAGCCTGATCGAGGGGCTTGACGGGATTTTGAATCTTTACCAGTCAAACTGTTTCCGCATCGCCATTGAAAAGCCCGATATTCCCTCGCGCTATCACAAGGATTTCAAGGCGCTGGCCAAGACCTCGACCCTGTGTGTCGATTCATTGATAATGGCCTCACGGGCGTTTTTCACCAATATCGAGGCGGTGCGTGACCACAATGTGAAGGTGATGTTTTTTGAAACCGAAGCGGACAAGATTAGCACCCGTCTGAAGACAAGGGTTTTTGCCTCTGACCTGCCGCTCGAACACAAGCTGCATCTGCGCTATTTTTGCGACCGGGTCGAGGACAGTTCCAACCGGGCCGAGGACGTGGCGGATAACCTGGCGATCTATACCCTGAAACGTTCGGTCTGAGCGGCCCGGTATCATGGATGTCACGGTTCTCATATTCCTGACCAGCGGGCTGTTTCTTGGCTGGTCGCTTGGCGCCAATGATGCGGCAAATGTATTCGGTACCGCGGTGGGAACCCGCATGGTGCAGTTTACCACCGCGGCTGTTGTGTGCAGTATTTTTATTGTTCTGGGCTCTGTTCTGAGCGGCGCGGGGGCGGCCCACACGCTGGGGAAACTGGGTTCGATCAATGCGCTGGCCGGCTCCTTCATGGCCGCATTGGCGGCGGCGCTTACTGTCTATGCCATGACCAAGCTGGAATTGCCGGTTTCCACCAGCCAGGCCATTGTCGGGGCGATCATCGGCTGGAATTTGTTCAGCGGGTCGGTGACGGATGCCAAGGCATTGAGCAAGATTCTTGCAACCTGGGTGGCGTGTCCGGTTTTGGCGGCGCTGATTGCCATGCCGATTTATGTCGGCGTGCAGCGGCTTCTGGCCAAATCAAACCTGCATATCCTGCGCCGCGATATCTATACGCGGATTGCGCTGGTTCTGGCGGGGGCCTTTGGCTCCTATTCGCTGGGCGCTAACAATATCGCTAATGTGATGGGGGTGTTCGTTCCCGCCTCGCCCTTTACCGATTTTACCGTGGCTGACATGTTCACGATCACCGGGATCCAGCAGCTTTTCCTGCTTGGCGCTCTTGCCATTGCGGTGGGGGTGTTTACCTATTCCAAGCGGGTGATGCTCACGGTGGGCGGCGGGCTGATGCCGCTTTCGCCGATTGCAGCCTGGGTTGTGGTGATTTCCCATTCCATTGTTCTGACCCTGTTTGCATCAGAAGGCCTGGAGCATTTTCTGGCCAGTAACGGCTTGCCGACGATCCCGCTGGTTCCGGTTTCCAGTTCCCAGGCGGTGGTTGGCGCGGTGATCGGGATTGGCCTGCTCAAGGGCGGGCGGAATATCAAGTGGCGGGTTCTGGGCAATATCTCCATGGGCTGGGTCACCACGCCGGTGATTTCCGCGATCCTGTGCTTTTTCTCGCTGTTTTTCCTGCAAAATGTGTTCAACCAGAAGGTTTATACGGAGGTTCATTTCGCGCTCTCGCCCAAGGTTATGGACCACCTGTCGGAACGCGACTTTCCGGTGAAGGATTTGAAATCTTTGAAGGGCAGGGATTTTTCCAACGCTTCGGCTTTTTTGAAAGCAATTGGGGAACGCACCTATCTGACCGGGTCCCAGCAAACGAAAATTCTTGAATTTGCCGAGGTTGCCAAGCTCTATATTGATCCAAAGACGCTTGCTACTCTCAAACCCGACTGGTTGAGCCGGGCGCAGATCAAGGCCTTGGAGAAACTCAAGGGCCGCCGCTTTGGCTTTAAATGGGCGCTTGCCGATACCCTTGCCCAATCCAGCCCCGAGTGGCGGCAACTTCCCGACAAGATCGAAAACAAGACCCATAACAAGCAGATCAAGGCCAAGCTGAAGTATATCTACCGGATATTTTCTGCCAATTGAGGTGGTTAACCCCTATTATTCATGAGGAAGGATCAATTCTGGCTTGCCCTTTGATCCCACAGAGCTTTTTCAAAATATTGGAAATACGCCCGGTATGACCGGCATTTCGAAAAAGCTCTGTGAAATCAAAT
>CAZHLV010000081.1:0-22042 GCA_964533415.1 uncultured Hyphomicrobiales bacterium | reverse complement strand
CAACTTGTGTGCGTTTTCAAGTAATAAGGATTGAACCTTGCAGTTTTTGCTTGAAAATGGTTCAATGCATTATGGTTAAGTGCTGGGCAGGTCTCTTTTGAGCCTGCCTTTTTTGCATTTATCGCCGCGAGTTGAGGGGGTTTGTTAATGTTGAATGAATCTAACTGTAAATACGGGAGGAATGAATGAAAAAATATTTAATGGGGGCGGCTGTGGCTGCGGTTATGTTTGCGGCGCCGGCAATGGCTTCTGCCGGATGTGGTTCGGTGACCATGGCCGAGATGAACTGGGCATCGGCGGAGCTGATGGCCAATGTAGACAAGATTATCCTGGAAAAGGGCTATGGTTGCGAGGTTGAACTGGTGCCGGGGGCGACTACCACCACCTTTGCCTCGATGAATGAAAAGGGCAAACCCGATGTCGCCGGCGAGCTGTGGATCAATGCCGTGCGCATTCCGCTGGACAAGGCGATTGCCGAGGGACGGCTGCATTCGGTGAATGACGGGCCGATCACGGATCTGGGCGAGGGGTGGTGGATCCCGCCATTTACAGCAAAAAAGCACCCGGAACTCAAAACCGTTCTGGATATTCTCAAGCGTCCTGACCTGTTCCCTTACTCTGAAGACAAGACCAAGGGCGCTTTTGTCGGCTGTCCGGCGGGCTGGGGCTGCCAGTTGGTCAACGCCAACCTGTTCCGGGCCTTTGAAATGGAGAAAAAGGGCTGGGTTCTGGTTGATCCAGGTTCCGCGGCCGGTCTTGATGGCTCGATGACCAAGGCGGTTGAACGGGGGCAAAACTGGTTTGGCTATTACTGGTCGCCAACCGCGATGATCGGCAAGCACGGCATGGTGAAAGTTCCGTTTGGCGTGCCTTATGTCGGCAATGAACACTGGAATACCTGTATTGCCAAGGCCGAGCAGGATTGCGCCAACCCCAAGCCGTCATCATGGACTAAATCGGAAGTGCGCACGGTTATCACGGATCGCTTTAAAAAAGCGGGCGGGATTGCGCTTGATTATCTTGCCAAGCGGGTATTTCCCGGCAAGGTTATGAATTCCATGCTGGTTTACATGAAAGACAACCAGGCGGCTGGTGGTGATGCGGCTGTCGAGTTTCTGAAGAAAAACGAGGCTGTCTGGAGCAAATGGGTGCCGGCGGATGTTGCCGCCAAGGTGAAGGCTTCGCTCTAGCGCCCTTGTATGTAACAGTTTTCGAGGACCTGCCGGCGGTTTGCGCCGGCAGGTTGCTTTTTATCTGATCTGGTGCCGAGATGAGTTTTTTTACCGAGTTTCCTTCAATGGATTCGCAGGCGTTGCGCGATCTGAAAAAGGGGATTGACCTGGCTTTTCGTGATTTCTCCCGAACTTATGGGGAGGGGCTGGAGAATTTTTTCGATCCGCTGCTTACCTTTCTCGTGTGGTTTGAAAAGCTGTTGATCCATACACCGTGGCCCATAGTCATAGTGGTTGTTGGCGCGCTGGTGTGGCTGGGCTCGCGGAGCTGGTACGTGGTGGCGGGTACGGTTTTGTCCTTCCTTCTGATCGGCTATATGGGGATGTGGAAAGATACCATGTCGACGTTGGCCATCATCTCGGTGGCCACGCTGGTGTGCATTGTTGTTGGAATTCCCTTTGGCATATTGATGTCGCGTTCGGATCGTATGCAGGCCATTATTACCCCCATACTTGACGTGATGCAGACCATTCCAAGCTTTGTCTACCTGATCCCGGTGGTCATGCTGCTGGGGATCGGCAAGGTTCCGGGGCTGATCGCGGTGTGCATTTATGCCATTCCGCCGATTGTGCGCCTGACCAATCTGGGAATTCGCCTGGTGGATAAAAGCGTACTTGAAGCGGCGGATGCCTTTGGCGCTTCACCACGGCAAAAACTGTTCGGGGTTCAGATCCCGCTGGCCCTGCCGAATATTTTTGCCGGGGTAAACCAGACCATCATGATGGCCCTGGCCATGGTGGTGATCGCTTCCATGATCGGGGTGCGGGGGCTTGGCGTGCCGGTTTTGAGGGCGATTTCCAACCAGTATCTGGCGCTGGGGCTGATGAATGGGCTGGCCATCGTGGCGTTGGCGATTATTTTCGACCGGGTCTCGCAAAAATACGGCAAGCGGTTGCAAAAACACCGCGAAGGTGGACACAGTGTCTGAAATCAGGATTTCCATAAAAAATCTCTACAAGATATTCGGAAGCAACCCGGAAGGCATGGTCAGCCATGTTCGGGACGGGGTTTCCAAGGCGGAACTTCTGAGCGATTATGGCCATGTGCTGGGGCTGAACAATATCAATATTGATATTCCGGCGCGCGGGATTCAGGTTATCATGGGCTTGTCGGGGTCCGGGAAATCTACCCTGATCCGCCATATCAACCGGCTGATTGAACCCACCGCCGGTGAGGTGATTGTCGATGGCCGCGATGTTCTGGGGCTGAACGATGCGGATCTGCGTGATTTCCGGCGTTTTACCACCTCCATGGTGTTTCAGAAATTTGCACTTATGCCGCATCATACCGTGGCTGAAAATGTGGCTTACGGTCTTGAAATTCAGGGGGTTGCGGCAGACGAGATCAAGGAGCGGAGTGGAAAGTGGATTGACAGGGTTGGCCTGGCCGGGTTTGAGAACCGCTATCCCGCGCAGCTTTCCGGCGGGATGCAACAGCGGGTTGGTCTGGCGCGGGCGCTGGCGACCGATGCGGAAATCCTGTTGATGGACGAGGCGTTTTCAGCGCTTGATCCGCTGATCCGCACGGATATGCAGGATATGTTGCTGGACTTGCAGCAGGAGTTGCACAAAACCATCGTTTTTATCACCCATGATCTTGACGAGGCCTTGCATATTGGCGATCAGATTGCCATCTTGCGTGACGGGTTGATCGTGCAAAAGGGTACGACACCGGAAATCATCCTCAATCCGGCGGATGATTACGTGGCGGATTTTACCAAGGATATCAACCGGGCGCGGGTGCTGAAAATCGGGGCGATCATGAAGGACGGTATTGAGATTGATGGCCCGGAACTTGATAAATCAAGCGTTATCGAAGAGGCCTTGCAGGTGATTACCGGGGCCGGGGCAAAGGGGGTGGTTGTTATGGATAATGCCAAGCCTGTTGGTTCTGTTACGCTGGAGGATATGGTTTTGGCCATTGCCCGGCGCGAGGCGCAAAACAAGGGCAGTGAGGCTTATCTGTAAGTTTTGGTGATATGAGTCTGAAAGCCCTTATCTTTGACGTGGATGGTACGCTTGCCGAAACTGAAGAGGCACACCGGGAGGCATTTAACCGGGTCTTTGCCGAAAACGGCCTGAACTGGGTCTGGGACCGGGAAACCTATGGTGAATTGCTGGAGATTACCGGCGGCAAGGAGCGAATCCGGCATTTTATCGGTGAATATTCACCGCAAGATTTTGAAAAATTCAATAATGATGATGCGCTTGTCGTGGCCATGCACAAGCGCAAGACGCAGATTTACATGGATCTGGTTTCCACCGGCGGGGTGCCGCTGCGTCCGGGGGTGGAGCGGCTTATTCGCGAGGCGCGGGAGTCAGGGGTTCGACTGGCCATTGCCACGACTACCAATCTTCTTCCCCTTCAGGCACTGTTTGAAGGAACGCTCGGGCTTGAGGCGCTGGGGTGGTTTGAGGCGGTGGCGGCGGGTGACATGGTCACGCACAAAAAACCGGCGCCGGATTTATACTTGCAGGCATTGGAACAGCTTGGTTTGCCTGCCGAGAATTGCCTGGCCATGGAGGATTCACGAAATGGGTTGATGTCCGCGCGTGCGGCAGGGCTTGAAACCGTGATAACCGTGAATACCTATACGCAGGAGCAGGACTTTTCCGGGGCGCTTGGCGTATTCAGCGATCTTGGGGAGCCGGATCGGGGAATGAAGGTCATCCGTGGCCCTGATATTGATGCTGCTTGTATTGATATCCGCGTGTTGGAAGCCCTTCATGGCAAGGGGCGGCGCCGGAACAGGATTTAGTTTGTAATAGTTCAAAAGATTATATATATTAGAAACAACTAAACTAAAGATGGATTCGCGTTTCCCAGCGCGATAAACAGACACAACACTTCAATCAAGAGACGGAAAAACACGATGTCAATACTTAGCAAGGAAATGGTTCTTGAAGCTCTCGGGCAGATTACCGAAGAGGGCACAGGCAAGAGCGTTGTCGAACTCGGCATGGTCAAGGGGCTGGCGGTAAAAGAGGGCAAGGTGGCGTTTGCCATTGAAATCGATGCCGCGCAGGCCAAGGAAATGGAGCCCATGCGCAAGGCGTGCGAGGAAGTGGTCAAGGCGCTTCCCGATTGCAAATCGGTGACGGTCGTTCTCACCGCCCATTCCGATGCGGGCGCATCTGCGCCCAAGGGTAACGGCCAGGCTGCGCCTCAGGCCGCGCCGGCGGTGAGCGGGGCTGATGTTTTTGCGCCGGGGGTCAAGCAGATCATTGCCGTGGCCAGTGGCAAGGGCGGGGTTGGCAAATCCACGCTTTCGGTGAATTTGGCCTATGCGCTGGCGGCGCAGGGCAAGAAGGTGGGCATTCTGGATGCGGACATTTACGGCCCTTCGCTGCCGCGCATGCTGGGTTCGGACAAGCAGCCGGAGGTTACCGGTTCAAAAATGAACCCGGTGGCGGTGAACGGTATCGTGGCCATGTCGATCGGTTATCTGGTGGAAGAAGATACCGCCATGATCTGGCGCGGCCCCATGGTGATGAGCGCCCTGGAGCAAATGTTGCGGGACGTGAACTGGGGCGAGCTGGATATTCTGGTGGTGGACATGCCGCCCGGCACTGGTGATGCGCAGCTTACCATGGCGCAGCGGGTCTCCCTGGCGGGCGCTGTGGTGGTGTCCACGCCGCAGGATATCGCGCTCATCGATGCGCGCAAGGGCTTGAACATGTTCAAGAAGGTTGATGTTCCGGTTCTCGGCTTTGTCGAGAACATGAGCTATTACGTGTGCCCCAATTGCGGCGACCGGGCCGAGATCTTTGGCCATGGCGGGGCCAAGGAAGCAGCCGGGAAGCTGGGTATCGATTTCCTCGGCGAAATTCCGCTGGATGTGAAAATCCGCGAAACCTCCGATGCCGGGCAGCCGATCGTGATTTCGGACCCGGAATCCCCGCTGGCCGAAGCCTATATGGAGGTCGCGAAAGGGGTTATTGAGGGGCTCGAAAAAGGCGCCGGGAAACCGGCTCCGAAAATCTCCATGGGTTAAGCCCCATGGCGGATTTTGATGCCGTTATTGCTGCGATTGATGCGGCGAACGCGACAAGCCCGCGCCGCGTAAACGTGGCCGGGCAGTTGCGTTCCTATGAGAATGTCTATTCTGAACGCATGAGCGCCACCATGGCGCATATGTATCCAGACGCTTCGGAGCGGCTGCGCATTGCAGCGCGGGGCCAGCATGTAAGGCGCTGGGAAATCCCGCGCGGTGATTACCCGCAGGGGCGCGTTGGGTATAACAACTGGCGCAAGAGCTGCCGCGAGCATCATGCCCGGGTTGTTGGCGAGATCATGGCCGCGCATGGCTATGGAACCGAGGATATCGAGGCTGTCGGTATCTACCTGAAAAAACTCAAACTGAAGAAAAACGATGAATCCCAGGCGCTGGAAAATGTCGTTGATGTTGTTTTTCTTGAATATTACTGGGATGAATTCGTCGAAAAATTCCCCCATTACGATGATGACAAGCTGATTGATATTATCGGCAAGACCTTGCTAAAAATGTCATCCCATGGACATGCGGCGGCCCTGGCGCTTGATCTGCCGCCTGAAACCTCGCGCCTGGTTGGCGCGGCGCTGGAGAAGCAGAAAGACAAGCTGTCGGCTCTCAACGCGGCGGAAAGGACGGGGGGTTAAACCCCCAGCATTTCATAGGGAATGAAGGCCAGAAGATCGCCTTGGGCGATGCTTTCCAGATCTTCGGGCAGCTCGATCAGGCCGTCGGATTCGCGCAGGGAACTGATGAGGCCGGAGCCGTCTCGGGCGAATTTGTCGGCATGGAGCTGTCCATCTTTTTCCACCAGGGAGCCGCGCATGAATTCGCGCCGCCCGGTTTTGCGTGAAGGCATGTCGAAGGCAGACGGGAGATAGAGCCGCCTTGGGGGCTGCCAGTTGGCGCCGCCCATGCGGGCCAGGAGCGGGGTTGCGTACATCCAGAAGGTCACGGCGGCGGCAACCGGATTGCCCGGAAGGCCCAGGAACACGGCCTTGCCGATCTGGCCAAAGCCCAGCGGTTTGCCCGGCTTGATGGCGAGCCGCCACATGTTGAGCGAGCCCAGCGCCTCAACGGCGGCGCTCATATGGTCTTCATCGCCCTGGCTGGAGCCGCCGGATGTCAGTATCAAATCATGGGTTTGCGCGGCGTTCTTGAGCGTATCACGAACGATATCAAGGCGGTCCGGCAATATGCCAAGATCGGTGATGGTGACGGGCAGGGCGCTGAGCAGGGCGTTCAACAAGAAGGTGTTGGAGTCATAGACCGCGCCGGGGCGAAAGGGCTCTCCGGGGCGGATGATCTCGTCGCCGCTGGAGACCAGCGCCACCTTGAGGGGGGCGTAGCATTCAACTTCACCTGTGCCGGTGGAGGCAATGGCGGCGATATCTTGCGGGCGCAGCCTTGTGCCGGGGGTGACAAGCTCGGCGCCCTTGGCGACATCTTCACCGGCAAGGCGGTGATTGGCGCCTTTTTTTATGCCACCTGGAATAATGACGAATTTTTTACCGCCGCGTTCGGTGGGGATTGCGATTTCCTGCATCACCACTGTGTCGGCGCCTTCGGGCATCTTGGCGCCGGTGAAAATGCGCACGGCCTCGCCGGGTTTGAGCTTGCGGGCAAGCGGGTGGCCGGCGGCGACGGTGGCGGTAACTGGCAGTTCGGTCTCTCCGCTCAGGCTGGCATGGGCCATGGCGTAGCCATCCATGGCGGCATTGTCGAAGGCGGGGATGGGGCGCGGGGCGATCACCGGCGCGGCAAGAATCCGGCCTGCGGCCATGGCGAGGGGAATGGTCTCGGATGAACTGGTGCACCGGGTGCGCTCAAGCAGCATTTTGATGGCGTCATCATGGCGCATCAGCTCGCCGCCATAGGCAAAGCAATCATCGGGCATCGGTTTTGAGCTTTTTTCGGTCATGGGTACTTCTTAGCTGTTTTTCTGGCGGGGGAAAACAGAAGAATCGGCCCCCTGTGACGGATTGACACTAGCGAAAGAATGAAAAACCACTAATCTTCGATTCAAGGCGTTTTGCCTGCCATTCAACACTCATTTTCAGAAAGGCATTTTCCATGCCAGCCACACAATGTTTTGCTCAAGCCGGACAGGGTGATGCTCCTGATTCGGCCGTGGTCCGCTTTGCCGGTGATTCCGGTGATGGCATTCAGGTTCTGGGCGATCAGTTCAGCCTCACAAGCGCCATTGCCGGTAATGATATCTCGACATTCCCGGATTACCCTTCCGAAGTGCGCGCACCGCAAGGATCAACTTACGGGGTTTCGGCTTTCCAGATCCAGTTTGGCGGACGCAATATCAAGACGATCGGGGATAGCGCCGATGTGCTGATTGCGTTTAACCCGGCGGCTCTCAAGACCAATCTGGATATTCTCAAACCCGGCGGGCTGATTATTGCCGACCAGGGCTCGTTCACCCGGCGCGGTCTGCAAAAGGCAGGATATGAAACTTCGCCGCTTGATGATGGTTCGCTGGAGGGCTACCGGCTGCTAGTGATAAATATCACCAAGCAGACGATGGCGGCAACGGCGCCGTTTGAACTTTCCAAGAAAGACAAGCAAAGATGCAAGAACTTCTGGGGGCTGGGGCTGATTTTCTGGTTGTTTCACCGTGACCGGGATACCACCACGGCATGGCTGGGCAAGAAATTCGCCAGGAAGCCGGAAATCGCCAAGGCCAATATCGCGGCGCTCAATGCCGGACATGCCTATGGCGAGAACATCGAGGCGGCCCATGAGCTTTATTCGTGCAATATCCCGGCGGCCAAGATGCCGCCCGGGGAATACCGGGCGATTACCGGTTCAGAAGCCGCGGCCTGGGGGCTGGCGGCAGCGGCGGAGTTGAGCAAGCGCCCGCTGGTGTTTTCATCCTATCCCATCACCCCGGCCACCACGATCCTGCATCATCTGGCGCGGCTGAAAGATCTTGGGATTGTGACCTTTCAGGCTGAAGACGAGATTGCCGCCATGTGTTCGGCGATCGGCTCGTCTTATGGCGGCAAGCTGGGGGCAACGGCAAGTTCAGGGCCGGGCATTGCGCTGAAAACCGAGGCTATTGGCCTGGCGGTGGCGGCGGAATTGCCGGTTGTCATCATCAATAGCCAGCGGGCCGGGCCTTCGACCGGTTTACCCACCAAGACCGAGCAATCTGATTTGTATCAGGCGGTCTATGGGCGCAATGGCGATACGCCGCTGCCGGTTCTGGCGGCGCGGTCCCCGGCCGATTGTTTTGACGCGGTGATTGAAGCGGCGCGGATTGCCCAGAAATACATGACCCCGGTCATCATGCTGATGGACGGGTATCTGGGGAATGCCTCGGAGCCGTGGTTGATCCCCGACATGGACAAGCTGCCCGATATCAGCGTGAAGAACTGGACCGATCCGGAAGGTTTCTCGCCTTTCATGCGTGATGAGCATACGCTGGCGCGGGCCTGGGCGGTTCCGGGGACGCCGGGTCTTGAGCACCGGATTGGCGGTCTTGAGCGCGATTACGAGACCGGTGATGTTTCCTATGACCCGGAGAACCACCAGAAAATGTCACAGGTGCGGGTCGACAAGATCAGGACCATTGCCTTTGATATCCCCGAACTCGAGGTCGATCAGGGCGAGCGGGATGCTGAACTTGGAGTTATCGGCTGGGGGTCTACCTACGGGCCCATATCGCGCGCGGTAAGCAATATGCGCGAGAAGGGGGCCAGCGTGGCCCATGTGCATTTGCGCCATCTTTATCCTTTTGCCTACAACCAGTGCGATATCACCAACGGCTTCAAGCGCATCCTGGTGCCGGAGATGAATATGGGACAACTGATTACCCTGATGCAGGACAACAATTGTCCGCATGCCGAGGGGCTTTCCAAGGTTACGGGACGCCCGTTCACGGTTTCAGAACTTGAAGAGGCCATTGCGGCCCGGCTGGGAGGTTAAGGCCATGGATACGAAAATTGATACAAATACCCCGCCGTTGACGATCAAGGATTTTGCCTCGGATCAGGAAGTGCGCTGGTGCCCCGGTTGCGGGGATTACTCGGTCATCAAGGCGGTGCAGAAAACCCTTGTGGAAGTGGGCGCCCGGAAGGAAAACACGGTGTTCGTTTCCGGCATCGGCTGCTCGTCGCGCTTTCCCTATTACATGGATACCTATGGTTTTCACGGAATTCATGGCCGCGCTCCAGCGATTGCCTCGGGGCTGTTGCTGGCCAACCCGGATCTGGATGTCTGGGTGGTGACCGGTGATGGCGATGGGCTTTCCATCGGCGGCAACCACATGATTCACATCCTGCGGCACAATTACAACTGCGTGATCTTGCTGTTCAACAACGGGGTTTATGGCCTGACCAAGGGGCAATACTCGCCCACCTCGGAAAAAGGGCAGATCACGCCCTCATCGCCTTTCGGGGTGATTGATCCGCCGCTGGAGCCGGCCCAGTTTGCCATTGGCGCCGGGGCGCGGTTTGTCGCCCGGGTGGTGGATATCCAGCAGCAGCAAATGATCGATGTTCTTAAAGCCGCTTATGAGCACAAGGGCGCGGCGCTGGTGGAGATCTTCCAGAACTGCACGGTGTTCAACGAGGGCATGTGCGAGAGCTTTGCCTCCAAGAGCACGAAATCCGAGCACCAGATCGAACTTGTTGAAGGCCAGCCGCTGGTTTACGGCAAGGACCATGAGAAGGGGCTCAAATGTGATCCGGGCAAGCTCAACCTGAAATCCTATGATATCGGCGGTGAGGAGGATGACGGGCATTGCGGGATTGTTCATGATCCGACCAACCGCACCCTGGCGTTCCTGCTGGCCCAGATGCAAATGCCGGATTATCCCATGGCGACGGGAGTCATCTATAATGATCCGGCTCCGTCCTATGAGCGGGAGGTCATGCGGCAGATTGATGAGATCAGGGTGTCCTCGAAGCGCAAGAGCATGTCGGATGTGCTCCATCAGGGCTTTACATGGAAGGTTTAGCGTCAGGGGGATACGGATCCCCTAGAGCAACGCGCGTTCAAACGAACGCACTATCGTTGCTCTATCTCCTTGATGTCGTTCAACTTATCTGCATTCAAGTGATTCCACTTGAATGCAGGTTGATCTGTGCACGGGCCGGGGCCGGCACATCATCCTGAATGAATTATCGGGATTTCAGGTGATGTCGGCGTCGAGATCTTCAACGGTGATGTTTTCCTTTCGCAGAACATCCAGCAGGTGTTCGAAATGTTCAAAGCCGCGGGTTTCCAGCTCGATGATGACATAGGCGGTTTTGGCGGGCAGGGCGGAGAAGCGGCGCTGGTGAACCACCTCGATAATATTTGCGCCTTCTTCGGCGATAATGCCGGAGAGCTTGGCAAGCTGGCCGGGCTGGTCGGTCAGTTCGACCCGGATACGGGCGAGGCGGTGCTCGCGGGCCAGTTCGCGGTATAAAATGTCGGCGAGAAGCCGCGTGTCGATATTGCCGCCGGTAAGGACCAGCCCCAGTTTCTTGCCCCTGAAGCGCTCGGGGTAGGACATCAGCGCCGCGATACCGGCGGCTCCGGCACCCTCGACCACGGTTTTTTCGATGTTCAGCAACAGGCTGACGCCGCTTTCCAGCCTTGATTCATTGACCAGGACAATATCATCGACCAGTTCTTCCACCAGTCTTGACGTGAGCTCGCCCGGGGTTTTCACGGCAATGCCTTCGGCCAGTGTCGAGCCGCCGCAATCGGCAGCCTCGCCGCGCAGCCGGGCGCGCATGGAGGGGAAAAGTTCGGCCTGAACGCCGATGATCCGTGTTTTCGGGCTCAGCTTTTTGGCGGCGATCGACATGCCGGAAATCATTCCCCCGCCGCCGATGGGCAGGATCAGGTAATCCAGTTCCGGGGCATCCTCAAGCATTTCGATGGCGATCGTGCCCTGTCCGGCAATCACCAGCGGATCATCGAAGGGGTGAATGAAGGTAAGGTTGAACTTGTCAGCAAGCTTATAGGCATAGCTGGCGGATTCTTCGAAAACATCACCGTAGAGAATGACATTGGCGCCATGAACCCGTGTGCCTTCCACCTTGATGGATGGGGTGGCCATGGGCATGATGATGGTAGCCGGAATGCCAAGCCGCTTGGCATGATAGGCAATGCCCTGGGCATGGTTCCCGGCGGAACAGGCAATGACGCCATTTGCCTTTTGCTGGCCATCGAGATGAAGCATGCGGTTGAGCGCGCCGCGTTCCTTGTAGGCCCCGGTGAATTGAAGGTTTTCAAATTTCAGCCAGATTTCCGCCCCCAGGATGTTGGACAGGGTTTGGCTCATGCGTGTGGGGGTTCGGATGATGGCGGGGCTTATGGCGCGGTGCGCCGCCTTGATGTCGGAAAATGTCAGGGGCGGTTTTTCTGATCTGGGATTTTCCATCGCAAGCTCATTTTGCAATACATGGTGATGGTGCCGGTATGAGCCTGAAAACCGTTATTCGCAAGAGGTTTTGCCGCCCTTGCCCGAAATTCATGTTTCCAGCCTCTCCAGCGCTCCGGTCACCTGGTTCAATTTGTCAATCACGATATCCCCGCCAAGCTCTGTTGCCGGAATCGCCGTGTAGCCATAGGACATGACAATGACTGGCAATCCGGCATTGCGGGCGGTTTTGACGTCGGCGGTGCTGTCGCCGACGAACACAGCGTCTTCAGCGGTTGAACCCAATTCTTTCAGACAGGCCAGCATGGGTTCAGGATCAGGCTTGGCGGCATAGCCGGATGTACCGCCAACAACCGAGCCGAAATATCTGGCAAGTCCAAGATCCTTCAAAATCCGATTGCTGACATCGGTGGGCTTGTTGGTGCACAGGCCGATCCTGATATCGCGGGCGCTTAAGTCCTCAAGCAATGATTCAGCGCCTTCATAGGGGCGGGTTTCAAGCGTTGCCCGGGCGAGATAGATTTCCATGAATTTGGGGACAAGCTTGCCGATAACCTCCTGGTCATGATCTTCCCCGTGGGCGCGCAGGCCCCGTTCGATCAGCTTGGGGACGCCATTGCCGATCATCACCCGAACCTGATCCAGCGGCAGGGCAGGGCGGTCCCGCTCGGCTTCCAGCAGGGTGTTGAGCGCGCCGGCAAGATCCGGGACACTGTCGATCAGGGTGCCGTCAAGGTCAAAGATGACGGCCCTGGGCCAGTTTGAATGGGGCATGATTTTTCTTTTTATTGAAAGTTGCGGGCCATTCCCACCTGACCGGCGGGAATGGCTGGAAGGCGTGGGAGCCTCAGGAGGCGTTCTTGATGCCTTCATAGGCGGCGGCTCTGATTGCCGCCATGTTCTCGGCGTATTTGCCGCCCTTGAAGGTGGCGGAACCGGCCACCAGCGCGTTGGCTCCGGCTGCTGCCACATCACCGGCGGTGACGGGGCTTACGCCGCCATCAACTTCCAGGTCAATCGGGCGATCACCGATCATGGCGCGGATATTGCGGATTTTTTCAAGTTGCTCGGAGATGAAGGACTGACCGCCAAAACCGGGGTTCACCGACATCACCAGCACCAGGTCGATCTTGTCGATAACATATTGCAGCACGTTTTCCGGGGTGGACGGGTTGAGCGAAACACCGGCCTTCTTGCCCAGTGAGCGGATATATTGCAAGGAGCGGTCAAGATGGGGACCGGCTTCGGCGTGAACCGTAATCATGTCGGAGCCGGCCTTGGCAAAGGCTTCAATGTAAGGATCGCAAGGCGCGATCATCAAATGCACGTCAAAGACCTTCCTGGTATGCGGGCGAAGCGCAGCAACCACGTCGGGGCCAATCGTGATATTGGGGACATAGTGGCCGTCCATAACATCAATATGCACCCAGTCGCATCCCGCGCTATCAATGGCGCGGACTTCTTCACCCAGGCGGGCAAAATCAGCCGAAAGGATGGAGGGCGAGATCAAGATTTCATTAGCCATGTCAGGCTCCTGCGATTTGTTCTTTAGAATTTGATTCAGTTGAGTAAATCGCCATCCCGATGGAATTCGGGATGGCGACTGTCTGTTTTAGCCGATCTTTGGGTCAAGCTCGCCGGAGGCATAGCGGGCGGCCATTTCCTTCAAGCCGATCGGCTTGATCTTGCTGGCCTGACCAGCGGCGCCGAAGAGCTCATAGCGCTCAACGCAGACCTTGGTCATGGCTTCGGTGGCCGGTTTCAGGAAGCCGCGCGGATCGAAACCGGCGGGGTTCTCGGTGAGGTATTTACGCACCTGGCCGGTGGCGGCAAGGCGCAGGTCGGTGTCGATATTGACCTTGCGCACGCCCATCTTGATGCCCTTGGCGATCTCTTCAACCGGGACACCGTAGGTCTGGGGCAGGCCGCCGCCAAACTCGTTGATGATGTCCTGCAATTCCTGCGGCACGGAGGACGAGCCATGCATGACCAGATGGATGTTGGGGAGCTTCTTGTTGATCGCCTCGACCACGTTCATGGCAAGGATGTCGCCGGTGGGCTTGCGGGTGAATTTATAAGCGCCGTGACTGGTGCCCATGGCGATGGCCAGCGCATCGCACTTGGTTTTCTGGACAAAATCCACCGCCTGATCCGGGTCGGTCAGGAGCTTGTCTTTTTCCAGCTTGCCTTCAAAGCCGTGACCGTCCTCGGCCTCGCCTTCGCCGGTTTCCAGGGAGCCGAGAACACCCAGTTCGCCCTCAACGGAGACGCCGACCCAATGGGCCATTTCGGTTACGGAACGGGTGACTTCCACGTTATATTCATAAGAGGCCGGGGTCTTGGCGTCGGCTTCCAGAGAGCCATCCATCATCACCGAGGCAAAAGAGGCCTGAATGGCGGACAGGCATGTGGCGGCGTTGTTGCCGTGGTCCTGATGCAGGCAAATCGGGATATCGGGGTAGATTTTTTCAGCGGCGGAAACCATGGCTTCGAGCATGATGTCATTGGCATAGTTGCGCGCGCCGCGGCTGGCTTGCAGGATTGCGGGGGCATCGACCTTCTTGGCGGCCTCCATGATGGCAATCACCTGTTCCATGTTGTTGACGTTGAATGCGGGCATGCCATAGTCATTTTCAGCGGCATGGTCGAGCAGTTGCCTGAGTGAAATTCGTGCCATTTTGGTTTCCTCTTTGTTGGTAAAGCTGGGAGCCAGCTATAAATTCCGTTTGCTCCCGGCATCCATCGAAGGGAAGCCGGGAGCTTATGATGTTTGTTCAGCCTTGCGCGAGCGCCATGACGCCGGGCAGTTCCTTGCCTTCCATCCATTCCAGGAAAGCGCCGCCGGCGGTCGAGATATAGGTGAAGTCGTCGCTCACCCCGGCAATGTTGAGGGCTGCAACCGTGTCGCCGCCGCCGCCGACCGTGATGAGCTTGCCTTCACGGGTGAGCTCGGCGGCCTTTTTGGCAAGGGCAAAGGTTGCCGCGCCGAAAGGTTCCATCTCGAAGGCGCCCAGCGGGCCGTTCCAGATCAGGGTCCGGCATTTTTCCAACTCGGCTTCCAGCGTTTTGACCGATTGCGGACCGGCATCAAGGATCATGCCGTCCTCGGGCACATCATCAGCCGAATAGACCGCGTTATTGGCGTTGGCCTTGAACTCGTCGGCCACGACAACATCTTCCGGGATCATGATCTTGCAGCCTTCAGCTTCTGCCGCGGCCATGATTTCCTTTGCCGTGTCGGCAAAATCGGGCTCACAGAGCGATTTGCCCACCGACTGGCCCTTGGCAAACATGAAGGTGTTGGCCATGCCGCCGCCGATAATCAGCACATCGACCTTTTTGGTCAGGTTGACGAGCACCGTGATCTTGGACGAGACTTTCGCGCCGCCGACAATCGCCGCAACCGGGCGTTTGGGCACATCAAGCGCGGTGGCAAGGGCGGTGATTTCCGCCATCATCAACGGGCCGGCATAAGCGGGCATGTGGTGGGCCAGGCCTTCGGTTGAGGCATGGGCGCGGTGCGAGGTGGAAAAGGCATCGGAGACGTAAATATCACCGTTCTTGGCAAGCTGGGCCACGAAATCCGGATCGTTCTTGGTTTCACCTTCATAAAAACGCAGGTTTTCCAGCATGGCGATGTCACCGTCCTTCAGGGCATCGACACCGGCCTTGGCCACAGGACCAATGCAGTCCGCGACAAACCGGACCGGTTTGCCCAGCAATTCGGCCAGCCTGGCGGCGACCGGCTCAAGGGTCATTTCCGGCACTTTCTTGCCACCGGGGCGGCCAAAATGAGTGAGGATGACAACCCTTGCGCCGCGTTCGCTCAAGGAACGGATGGTGGGTACGACGCGGTCAAGCCGCGTCGTATCCGTCACATTGCCGTCCTTCATGGGGACATTGAGGTCAGCACGCACGAGAACGCGCTTTCCCGCCACATCGGCGTCCTCCATGCCCCGCATGCGGGAGAGGAGATCTGACATTTTACATCGCTCCCCAATAGACAGCCGTGTCGCTCATGCGGTTGGAGAAACCCCATTCGTTGTCATACCAGGACATGATGCGAACCAGCGAACCATCGATGACGCGGGTGCCCGGCGCATCAAAGGTCGAGGAGTTGGAGTTGTGGTTGTAGTCACAAGAAACCAGCGGCTCGTCATTATAGCCAAGAATGCCCTTGAGCGGACCTTCGGCGGCTTCCTTGATGGCGGCATTGATTTCTTCGATCGTGGTGTCACGGCCAGCATTGAATTTCAGGTCAACCAGCGAGACATTCGGAGTGGGAACGCGGATGGCGACACCGTCGAGCTTGCCGGCGAGTTCCGGAAGCACGAGGCCCACGGCGCGGGCGGCGCCTGTCGAGGTCGGGATCATGTTCACCGCGCCAGCACGCGAACGATAAGGGTCAGAGTGGAGCGTGTCCACGATGCGCTGATCGCCGGTGTAGGAGTGGATGGTGGTCATGAAGCCCTGCTTGATGCCCACCAGCTTGTTGAGCACATCGGCCACCGGGGCGAGGCAGTTGGTGGTGCAAGACGCGTTGGAGACGACCTGGTCGTCGGTGCTCAGGGTTTCGTGGTTGACACCGTAAACGATGGTCTTGTCGGCGCCGGTGGAGGGGGCCGAAACCAGCACTTTCTTGGCGCCCGCTTCAATATAGGCCATGGCCTTGTCCTTGTTGCGGAAGATGCCGGTGCATTCCATCATGATGTCAATGCCCAGATCAGCCAGTGGAAGCTCGGCCGGGTTGCGGATGGCGGTGACCTTCATGGTGTCGCCATTGACCGTCATAGAATCTTCGGTGGTGGAAATCTCGCCGGGGAAGGTGCCGTGAACGCTGTCATATTTCAGCAGGCGGGCATTGGCATCGGTGGGGCCAAGGTCGTTGATGAGAACGAAATCCAGATCATCGCGGCCCGCTTCCATATAGGCGCGCAGAACGAGGCGGCCAATGCGTCCGAAACCATTAATTGCAACACGAGTTTTAGCCATGGGTAGTCTCCTTTTTCAGATCAGTTATTTAACGAGTTTGGTAGCGGCGTCCACGACGGCCTCGGCCGTGATGCCAAAATGCTTGTAGAGTTCAGGCGCAGGCGCCGATGCGCCAAAGCCGGTCATGCCGATAAAGACATCGTCCTTGCCGAGCCAGCGGCACCAGCCCTGCTGAACCGCCGCTTCAATGGCAACGCGCGGCGCGGCGCCCAGAACGGAAGCCTGGTAGTCCTTGTCCTGTTGGGCGAAGAGCTCGAAACAGGGCATGGAGACCACGGCTGCCTTGATGCCTTTCGTGGCTAGCGTTTCGGCGGCTTCCGCGGCAAGGGAAAGCTCGGTGCCGGTGCCGATCAGGGTGACATCGCGTCCGCCTTCTGGCTCGCTCAGCACATAGGCGCCTTTCGCGGTGAGGTTTTCGCCGCCTGCATCAGAACGAAGCGCCGGCATGCCCTGGCGTGAAAGCGCAAGGCAGGATGGGGATGTGGTGGCCTTGAGCGCACATTCCCATGTTTCGGCCATCTCCATCAGGTCGCCGGGACGGAAGACGAGCGTGTTGGGCATGGCGCGCAGTGAGGCCAGATGTTCGACTGGCTGATGGGTCGGGCCGTCCTCGCCAAGGCCGATGCTGTCATGGGTGAGGACATGAATGGCCTGAACGCCCATAAGCGCCGCAAGACGAATGGCCGGGCGGGAGTAGTCGGCAAAGACCAGGAAGGTGCCGGACAAGGGCGTGATGCCGCCATGCAGGGACATGCCGTTCATGGTGGTGGCCATGCCGAATTCGCGCACGCCGTAATGGATGTAGTTGCCGCCGTAATTGTCCGCTGTTACCGCATCGTAAGCGGATGTCTTGGTGCCGTTGGAGCCTGAAAGATCAGCCGAGCCGCCGACGAGGCCGGGAATGGCGGGGTAGAGTTTTTCCAGCACCTTGGCGGAAGACTGTCGGGTGGCGAGGGTCGGCATTTCAGCGGCAAAATCGGCCTTGGCCGCCGCAATGGCGGCTTCCAGAGCGCCCTGGTCGATACCGGCCATCTGGGCTTCAAAGGCTTCTTTTTCAGCCGATGCGGCGAGGCGGTCCTGCCAGGCCTTGTGATCCGAAGCGCCGCGGCTCCCGGCTTCACGCCAGGCGTTCAGGATGTCTTTCGGGATCTCGAAGGGTTCGGCGGTCCAGCCCAGCGCCTTGCGGGTGGCGGCGATTTCATCGGCGCCCAAAGGTGCGCCATGGGTGGCCGATGTGCCCTGTTTATGCGGTGCGCCATAACCAATTATGGTCTTGCACGAGATAATAGAAGGCTTGTCGGTGGTCTTGGCGGCGGCAATCGCGGCTTCGATCTCGTCCGGGTTGTGGCCATCGCAGCTTGAGGTGTCCCAGCCATAGGCGGCAAAGCGGGCGAGGGTGTCTTCCGTGCTGGAGACGCTGACGCTGCCGTCAATGGTGATGGAGTTGTCATCCCACAACACGATCAGCTTGCCAAGTTTCATCTGGGCGGCAATGCCGGCGGCCTCGTGGGAGATGCCTTCCATGAGGCAGCCGTCACCGGCAATCACATAAGTGTAGTGATCGACAAGCTCGTCGCCATACTTGGCGTTGAGCATACGCTCGGCGAGCGCCATGCCGACAGCGGTGGCGATACCCTGGCCGAGCGGGCCGGTGGTGACTTCCACCCCGTCCACATGGCCATATTCCGGGTGACCGGCGGTCTTGGAGCCCATCTGGCGGAAATTGCGCAGATCGTCCATGGTGATGCCCGGATAGCCGGTGAGATAAAGGGCGGAATAGATCAGCATGGAGCCGTGGCCGGAGGACAGCACGAAGCGGTCTCGGTCGGCCCATTTATGATCTTGCGGATCGTATTTGAGGAACTTGGTGAACAGGACCGTGGCTATATCGGCCTGGCCCATGGGTGCGCCGGGGTGCCCCGAATTGGCGGCCTGAACCGCGTCCATCGCCAATACGCGGATGGCATTGGCCATTTCTTTATGTGTAGCTGACATTTTAAAATCCCCCTTATGGATCAGTAATGCTTAAAGAGCGTGAACGCCGTGTTCGGCTTTCACCATGTGATAGGCAACAAGAAGCTGGGTCAGGGCCAGCGGGTGGGAAAGGTTGCGGCCCTTGTCGTCATCATAGGCCCCGACCTTTGGGCGCAGGTGGTGGGCTTCGGGTACCAGCGACCATAAAAGATTTTCCATTTTTTCAGCGCGCTCATCCGACAGCGCACCGTTGATTTCCAGGATATCCACCGGTTTGCCATCCCGGTCGCGGGCCAGTTCCAGGTCAAGATCGCCATTTGAGGCTTCATCGAGGATGGGCGAAAGATCGGGGTGGGGCAGGGTGGGGCGCAACACGAGACGGACATTGAGATGCTGGTCGTCATCGCGTTTTGCCGCACCGGTAGGGGCCTGGAAGCGGATCACCATATCGGCGAAGGCGCGCTGCGGGATGATGAATTCCGGGCTGTCATCTTTTCGCTTTTCCAAAGATGAACGCACGTCTTCAGCCGAATAGCCACGCATATGGGTGTCGCGGTAGATTTTCCACTTGATGCGCAGGTCTTCTTGCGGGTCGAGGAAGATCTTGACGTCAAAACTCTCGCGCGCCTTGCGCGTGGCGTAACCCAGCAGGCCTTCGCAAATGACGAAATCCTTGGGCTGGATATATTCAGGGCGCTCAAGCGAGCCTTTTTCATGGGAATAGACCGGTTTCAGGATTGGCTTGCCCTTGCGCAGCAGCGCCAGGTGTTGCTCGAAAATGTCGATATAGTTGCATTTCGGGTCGAGAGCGGAAACCTTGAGTTCCGCCCGTTGGCTGCGGTCGTATTTGTGGTAATCATCAACGCAGATCACGGTGCAGCGGTCAGGCCCGAGAATATCGGCTATACCCCGGGAGATCGTGGTTTTCCCGGTGGCGGAATCTCCCACGATGCCAAGAATGATCGGGCGGTTGACTTTCTTCTTCTGCACGGTGGCGGTTTATCCTTAGATATGGTGTCTTGAAAAATAAATGATCCTGAATATGGCTGTAAGTTAAGCAAATGCTAATATCTTGCAAACATGCCTGCGGGTAGGGTGGGGTAAGTCTTATGGGCGGGGTTCCCTGCCCATAAGTGTAGTTTTGCTGTTGGCGCCCCGAACCCGCTACCCGGTTGCCGGTGTCTTCAGATCAGGCGAATTTGCGTTTTTCCATGAGGTTATGGATGATCGGGGTGAGGATCAGTTCCATCGCCAGTCCCATCTTGCCGCCGGGCACCACCAGAGTGTTGCGGCGTGACATGAAGCTGTCATGGATCATGGCCAGCAGGTAGGGGAAGTTGATATTGAATTTTGCCGGGTCGGAAAAGCGGATGATGATGTTGCTTTCATCGGCGGTCGGGATATCGCGGGCAATGAACGGGTTGGAGGTGTCCACCGTGGGGACGCGCTGGGAGTTGATGTCGGTGCGCGAGAATTGCGGCGTGATGTAGTGAATGTAGTCATACATGCGGCGCAAGATGGTATCGACGATCACGTCGGCTTCATAGCCGCGCTGGGCATTGTCGCGGTGGATTTTCTGGATCCATTCCAGGTTGACGATGGGCACGACACCGATCAGCAGGTCAACATATTGCGCGACATCGCAGTTGCCATCCTTTACGCCGCCATGCAAGCCCTCGTAAAACAGCAGGTCGGTGCCGCGGGGCAGTTCTTCCCAAGGGGTGAATTCTCCCGGTTTCTGGCCATAGGGTTCAGCTTCTTCTTCCGAGTGGAGGTAAAAACGGCGATTGCCGGAACCGGTTTCGCCATATGTTCTGAACAGTTTCTCGATCTCTTCAAAGACATTGCCTTCAGGGCCGAAGTGGCTGATGTTCTTGCCTTCCTTGGCAGCTTTTTCCACGGCCTCTTTCATGCCGGCGCGATCATAGCGGTGGTAGCTGTCGCCTTCGACAACGGCGGCCAGAACCTTTTCGCGCTGGAAAATATGCGTAAAGGCTTCCTTGACGGTAGTCGTTCCCGCACCTGAGGAGCCTGTTACGGCAATGACCGGATGCTTGATGGACATGGTGGTTTCCCTTCCCTGATAGCGTTGGTGTCTGCACCCCCCGCGCAGATATTATGATTTGAGTGTTTAGCGGCTCTCATAGAACGAAAGTCGAGTGTGATGCAAGGTTGTTGCTTCGAAAGTTTTACAAACAATCTGCGGCAAATTCACCTGCAGGGTTCACATTCGGGGGGAGAAAGTGCTATAGGCATGGCAAAAAACGAGGCAAGGCAAGGTAGCTTGAAGGCGGGCTATCGTCACCAGATGCAATCGAAATCAGACCAGGGGAAAACCAAATTATGACGAAAAATGCTTTTTACGCGCAATCGGGCGGGGTGACCGCCGTTATCAATGCATCGGCTTGCGGTGTTATTGAGACAGCCCGCCAGAATTCAGATAAAATCGGCAAGGTTTATGCGGGTCGGAACGGGATTATCGGTGCGCTGACGGAAGATCTGATTGATACCAGCCAGGAGTCCGCCGAGGCAATAGCGGCGCTGCGCCATACGCCTTCAGGGGCTTTTGGGTCGTGCCGTTTCAAGCTCAAAAGCCTTGAAGATAACCGGCGCGAATATGAGCGGCTGATTGAAGTCTTCAAGGCCCACAATATCGGTTATTTCTTTTATAATGGCGGCGGCGATTCTGCCGATACCTGCTACAAAGTATCGCAGCTTTCCGAGACCATGGGATACCCGGTTCAGGCGATTCACGTTCCCAAGACCGTCGATAACGATCTGCCGATTACCGATAACTGCCCCGGATTTGGCTCGGTGGCAAAATATATCGCGGTTTCCACCCGCGAGGCGAGTTATGATGTGCGCTCCATGGCGAAAACCTCGACCAAGATTTTCGTGATCGAGGTTATGGGCCGTCATGCGGGCTGGATTGCGGCAGCCGGCGGGCTGGCGGCGGATGCGGAAAATGATATTCCGGTGGTGATCCTGTTTCCCGAGATCGAGTTTGACCAGGACAAGTTCATGGCGCAGGTCAAGGCCAAGGTGGAGAAATATGATTATTGCTCCATCGTGGTTTCTGAAGGCGCGCATTGGCCTGATGGCAAATTCCTGGCCGAGCAGGGCACCCGTGATGCTTTTGGCCATGCCCAGCTGGGCGGCGCGGCGCCGGTGGTTGCCAATATGATAAAAGATGCGCTGGGTTATAAATTCCATTGGGCGGTGGCGGACTATATGCAGCGTGCGGCGCGGCATATTGCGTCGAAAACCGACGTGGACCAGGCCTATGCCATGGGCAAGGCGGGGGTCGAGATGGCGCTGGCGGGTGAAAACTCCATCATGCCGGCGATTGTCCGCACCTCTAATTCGCCATACACTTGGGAGGTTGGCAAAGCGCCACTTTCAGAGGTGGCCAATGTCGAGAAAATGATGCCGATGGAATACATCTCCGAAGATGGTTTTGGCAT
>CAZHLV010000080.1:0-7067 GCA_964533415.1 uncultured Hyphomicrobiales bacterium | reverse complement strand
GGTTTTCCGATAAGAAGTGCGGTAAGAACAAAGAGTTAGAGTCCGGTTTTGATTCAATCAAACCGGAAACGCTCTGCAAGGAAAGCCGCGATCGGGACATCTCGTTATTTCAGGGCTTTTTGAAAGGCAATCAGCTCAAGCGCGCGGCGCGCGGTGACATCGCGGTTGCAGGCAAGCCCAGCAACCAGCGCCGCCCTGCCCTTCATGACCTGATAGGGCAAACGGCAGGATTTTGCGCGGTAAAGCTCCCAGGCCTTTTGCGCCGTCTTGAAGGTTTCAAGCGCCTTGTCTTTGAGGCGGTTCTTCAGGCTGCGCGCCGCCTTGACGACGATCTGGTTCCACTGGACATATTCGCTTTGATAACATTCATGCACGGTGTCATCGACCGGGGCTTTCTCGCTTGCCAGGCAGGCTTTTGTCACTTCACCAAGACAAGACAGGCCATGCTCACGGCTCGTAATACATTCGCTTACACTGGCAGCACCTGCCGGAGAAATACCGGGAAACGCCAACAGGATCAGCATCCCGGCCAAGGACAGTTTTTTTCTCATGAAGCTGATTCCCTGAACAATTCACGGCCAATCAGCCAGCGGCGGATTTCCGATGTCCCGGCGCCGATTTCATATAGCTTGGCATCGCGCAGCAGCCGCCCGGTGGGAAACTCGTTGATATAGCCATTACCGCCAAGGCATTGAATGGCCTCAAGCGCCATCCATGTGGCCTTTTCCGCCGCCAGTAAAATGGCGCCCGCCGCGTCCTTGCGCGAGGTCTTGCCCTGATCGCAAGCCCTGGCGACCGTGTACACGTAAGCACGCGCCGCGTTCATGGTTGTATACATGTCGGCAATCTTGCCCTGCATGAGCTGGAAAGTGCCAATGGGCGCGCCAAATTGCTTGCGGTCATGGATATAGGGAATGACCACATCCATGCAGGATTGCATGATCCCCAAGGGGCCGGCGGCCAGAACCGCGCGTTCGTAATCGAGCCCGGACATCAGCACTTTCACGCCGCCGCCAGGTTGCCCGAGGATGTTTTCCTCTGGCACCTCGCAATCTTCAAAAACCAGCTCACAGGTATCGGAACCGCGCATACCCAGCTTGTCGAGCTTTTGCGCGGTGGAAAAGCCTTTAAACCCCTTTTCGATGATGAAAGTGGTAATGCCTTTTGGCCCGGCTTGCGGGTCGGTTTTGGCATAGACCACCAGCGTATCGGCTTCGGGTCCGTTGGTGATCCACATCTTGTTACCGTTGAGAATATAGCGGTCACCCCTTTTCTCGGCCCGCAGGCGCATGGAGACGACATCAGAACCAGCACCGGGTTCCGACATGGCCAGGGCACCAACAAATTCACCGGAAATCAGCTTGGGCAGGTAGCGGCGTTTTTGCTCGTCCGTGCCATTGCGGCGGATCTGGTTGATGCACAGATTCGAATGCGCCCCGTAAGAAAGCCCCACCGAGGCCGATCCCCGGCTGACCTCCTCAAGCGCGATCACATGCTCCAGGTAACCCATGCCCGCACCGCCTTCGTCTTCGGGTACGGTGATCCCGTGCAGGCCCAGAGCCCCCAGTTCGGGCCACAGGTCACGCGGGAACTGGTTGGTGGCGTCAATTTCCGCGGCACGCGGGGCAATCTTGTCATCGCTAAAGGCGCGAACACTGTCGCGCAACATATCGGCGGTTTCACCCAGACCAAAATCAAGCGAGGGGAAATCATTGGAATTAATCATAAAAACTCTCCTTGTCCGCTGCCAGTCTAGCCCCTTGAGAAGCCCAACGACCAGTCATTCCTTGGTATCAGGATCATGGGTTACAACAACCACATGGCCGCCAGCCCGAGAAAGGCAAAAAAGCCCACCACATCGGTGACCGTGGTGACAAATACACTTGAGGCAATGGCCGGATCAACACCGAAACGCTCCAGGAGAAGCGGGATCAAAATGCCCGAGAGCGCCGCCACCAGCATATTGACAATCATCGCCGCCACCAGGACCAGCCCCAGCCCGGTATTGTCAAACCAAAAGGCCGCCAATGCCCCCATGATGATCGCCAGAACCGCCCCGTTGAGCAGCCCCACCATGGCTTCGCGGCCAATTACGCGCCCGGCATTGACGGGCAGCAATTCATGAGTCGCCAGAGCGCGCACCGCCACGGTCATGGTCTGGGTGCCGGCATTGCCGCCCATGGAGGCGACAATGGGCATCAGCACGGC
Source organism: uncultured Hyphomicrobiales bacterium (assembly GCA_964533415.1). Taxonomy (GTDB): domain Bacteria; phylum Pseudomonadota; class Alphaproteobacteria; order Rhizobiales; family BM303; genus BM303. Next base: position 4,859 of record CAZHLV010000080.1, on the reverse strand, counting down.
AAGCGCCACCATTTGTTCGATTGAAGCGTCAAACAGCGAAATCACGTAAGAGGCAAAGACAGCCGTCAGAAGGTTTACCGCCAGCCATGTAAAACGCCCGCGCGCCGTTTGCCAGACCGTATCGGTAAGCTCTTCATCGCCAACACCGCCAAGACGGTGGATGTCTTCTTCGACCTCTTCCTGGATAACATCAACGATATCATCAATGGTGATGATACCGGCAATACGCCCGTCTTCATCCACCACCGGGGCAGAGAGCAGATTGTATTGCTCAAAGGCATAGGCCACCTGCTCCTGATCCTCGGTAGCCTTCACCGAGATAATATCCTTTTCCATGATATCGCCAATACGCACCGGACGCTTGGTGCGCAGCAAACGGCTGAGCGCCACGGCGCCCTTCAAATGAAAAGCCGGGTCAACCACCAGCACTTCGTGAAAATCTGCCGGCAACGTATCATCCTGGCGCAAATAGTCGATCACCTGCCCGACATCCCAAAACGGCGGTACGGCGACGAACTCGCTGCGCATGAGACGCCCGGCGCTGTCTTCGGGGTAATCCAGCGAGCGCTTGAGCGCTGCGCGTTCATTTTCGGGAAGTTGCTTGAGAATCGCCTGCTGCTCATCAGACTGCATATCCTCAAGCAGATAAACCGCATCATCGGATTCCAGTTCGCGCACCGCTTCGACAACGGCCTTTGTCGGCAATTCTTCCAGGACCTCATCACGAAGGGTCTCGTCAAGCTCGGGCAGGACATGAAAATCAATATCATCGCCCAGCAGGCGGATAAAACCTTGCCGATCATCCGGGCCGAGCAATTCCATGAGGTCGGCCAGATCAGCGTTATGCAACCCCTCGACAAGGTTTCTGAGCTCATGGCCATCACCCTTTTCAACCGCCTGCGCCACTGTGCGCACATAGGCGGGGGCCAACATGCCGTCTTCATCTCTTGCGATGATATTGGTGTCTGGTGCATTCACGACACTTGTCCCCTGAAAATCAAGCCAGTAAGGTCTGGATTTTTCCGCCACAAAAAGAATAGACCAGGCAACGGAAAATAAACCATACCCCCGCTAGATTGAGCTTGAAAGGGCAGGTTCGGTCTTTTTGGCGTATTTTGAGTATCGAACACAAGGTTTAGTATGCGTATTGGGGGAGCGCCGCGTATTCTGGCGGCATTGGCGTGGCTTTTGGGCGGGACATCCCTTTCTTATGGGGGCAAATGCCTTAATCCAAAGGCCATCGGCATATCACGGGTAATCCAGGTCGGTTTGCCCGCGGACGCAAAACCGGTTTCCCTGAAAAAAGGAAAATATATCAAGCTGAAGCGCAAGGAACTGATTCTCACCATAGATGATGGACCGCACCCAAAATATACCCCCCTCATTTTAAAGGCTCTTGATGAGCAGTGTATCAAGGCGACCTTTTTCATGGTGGGCGAGATGGCCCAGCAATCACCGGAACTGGTGCGCGAGGTTTACCGGCGCGGTCACACCGTTGCCACCCATACCTGGGGGCATCCACGTTCCCTGCCCAAGCTCAATGAAGCGGTGGCCATTGCCGAGATCGAACGGGGAATCGAGGCCGTCAGCTATGCGTTGGGCAAGGAACCAGGGGGGCCTTCCCCTGCCCCGCTGTTTCGCTTTCCGGGTCTCAATGGCTCCACGAAACTGATTTCCTATTTGCAGAAAAAGGGAATTTCCGCCGTGACCGTGGATATCGATCCGCGCGACTGGGAGCAAAAAGATGCGGACAAGCTCTATAAGCAGGCATTGAAGAAAATCCGGCGCGGCGGACGCGGGGTTTTGCTTATCCATGACATCAAGGCGGCAACGGCAAAAATGCTTCCCAGGCTCCTGGTAACCTTGAAAAAACGCGGCTACACATTTGTTCACATGATCCCGGCGCCCCCCGCCAAACCGCCCCTGCTGCTGGCCACGGCAAAACCGGCGCCAAAACCGGTTATCAAGGTTTCACTCGCGTCAATAGGCCTTCGCCCGTCAATCCTGGCCCAAGAGGCCTTGCTGAGGGATGACAAAACCGGTGAAAAGCGCCCTGCCCTTTTCACTCCGCCTTCAGGGCTTGCTCATAACCCGATATAACCCTTTATGTGCGCAACGCAATGTCGCGAGGCGCTGCCTTGGCCTTGCGCTGGGCAAGATAGGCCATGGCTGCCGCGATCGCGAGAATGGCGCCGCCGATGAGCGGACGGTAGAAGATCCAGGCGATGGATACGGTGACCAGCGACAGGCAAAAAGCCAGCAAAAACGCCACGATCCCGGTTCCCGCCCCGATAATGCTGCCAAAAACCGGCACCACGTCGGCCAGGACCCGGATAACCCGCAAAATCAGCTTCAGTCCCACGAACATGAGCATCAGGCCAAGAAAGCGCAGGCCCCAGGTGAGGATGGTATTTTGCTTTTGCGCCTCCTTGAACATGGCTTCAGCCGGGACAAGACCGGATTTGAGCATGTCGATAATACCGCCAGCCTCGGCCTTGTAGGGCACGAAACTTCTCCCGGACTGCTTGGCTATGATACTGACATCATTGGGATAAACAACCTGCACCTTAATGCGTGCATCGCCAATTTTCCGGTGTTTGCGCGAGCCGATATAAATGATGCCATTTTCAAGCGAGGCGCGTTCGGCCAAATCATCATTGGGGATATTGTCATAGGTGAGCGGTAAATTGCGAGTCGAGCGGATATTCGAAACTTGCGATGGGGTCAGGGTGAAAGCGCCAAGATTGACCATCCCGGCCTGCCACTGCCCTGAATCAACCGGCATGATGGTGGGGTTTTCATGGCCTTGCGGATGCTTGAAACCGGACGAATTCACCAACATGCTCGACCATTTTTTCGCATAGCTGTAAGTAGTGATGGTTTCCGTGCCGCCGCCCAGCTTGTTACGGGTTTCAGACTTCTTGTTTTCATGCCATTGCAGCATTTCCACCCGCCGGATAAGACGGATTGCCTGCACGTTCACATTCAACAGCGGGTCCGTGAGGGTTTCAGTAGTATAGGCCTTGCCGCTGACATGCACCAGAACGCCTTCATTTTCCGGCAAAACCTGATCCGAAGAGACGGAAACCACGCTTCCGGCCCCCTCTTGCAAGGTTTTATAAGTTTGTACCGCGCGGCCTTCATTCCAGAACAGCAGGACAAAAGCCCCGATAAACAGCACCAGGCCGAAAAGAATTCCGCTAAAGGCTCCCTTGATGCGAGAGCCCCATGAGCGCGAGGTTGTTTCCTTGAAAATGTCGGGCATATCTGTGCCTCTCCTGTTATTGTTCTTCGTTGGTGCCTCGCGCCCTGATAGCGGGTTTTGAACCATTCGTCCAAGTCCCAGGCAACGGCAAGGATAAATAATAATCAAGACCGGGTCGAGAGACAGCTTTGGAACTTGTCACAACCAGCCTTTGCAGATCAAAATTTCCTCCTCGCGCAAAAAGGAAGGAAAGACGGCCATTGCCGATTGGTACCCGGATTTTTTTCAAAAAAACCCTTGCAATTTGCAAGTGAGTACTCACTTACTTCAATAAATATCATTTCCAATTCTGAACCGGAAAATCTGATGGCCATTTTACGCACCCGAAAAAGCGCCGAAGAACGCAAATCCGAAATCGTTGACGCTGCCCTCAGGCTTGCCGGCGAGATCGGCCCGGACCGCATGACAACCGAAGCGCTGGCCAGGGAGGTTGGGCTATCCCAATCCGGCATCTTCCGGCATTTTCCGACCAAGGAAGCGATATGGGACTCCATTGGAAAACATATCGGCTCATTGTTACAGGCCAAAACCTCCCTCACCCGCAAAAAAAACACCTGCCCCGCGGATGAATTGCGCGATTACGTGGTGTCTCACCTTGCTTTTGTTGAGGCAACCCCGGCCATTCCGGCCATCTTGTTTTCGCGCGAGTTACATGCGGAAAATGACAAGCTGCGCAGGTTTTTTGCCGGTCTCATCGCCTCGCGCCACGCATATATCTCGAAACTCGTTGCCGCCGGGATTGATGCTGGGGACTTTCGCAAGTCCATCAATCCTGATGATGCAGCCTATCTCATCCTTGCCTTCATTCAAGGCATGGCCATGCGCTGGTCACTCAATGCCCGCAGTTTTGACCTTGCCGGGGAAGGCAAACGTCTTCTTGAACTTCAGCTTGAGGGCTTCAAGGCCCCCGACAGGAATAGCAAATCATGAAAAATCATATTGGAAAAATCCTCATCCTGCTTCTGCTTGCCGCTATCGGGGCCGGGGTCTGGTACATGACCAAGAAACGCCCCCTGAATGTCGAGGTCGCCCGAATCGAGAATAATGTTCATGTCAAGGTGTTCGGCCTTGGTACGGTTGAAGCCCGCATTCTCTCCAAGATCGGTTTCAAGCTGAGCAATTCAATCTCGGAACTCAAGGTGGATGAGGCCGATCATGTGCGCAAGGGCGATGTGCTGGCCCGTTTGAACAACACCGAGCAACTGGCCCGGCTGGCCAAGGCCAAGGCCGGGGTATCGGCCGCCAAGGCCGCGCTCAAGGGCGCGCAGTCCAGCATCTTCAAGGCCAAGGTGGTGTTCAGCCAGAAAAAACGGACCTTCAAGCGCAAGCAAGAACTGTTTGCCAAGCGGACAATCTCAACCGAGACCCTTGAGGCAGCACAGCTTGAACGCGATACCGCCGAGGCGGAACTGGCAATAGCCAAGAGCGCGCTCATTACCGCCGATGCGGCGCTGGAAAGCGCCAAGGCCCAGCTTGAGTTGGAAAAAGTAGCATTGGATCAGCATGTCTTGCGCGCCCCTTATGATGCAGTGGTGGTGGCCCGGCACATGGAAACCGGAACCGTGGTCAAGGCCGGAGAGCCGATCTATACATT
>CAZHLV010000079.1:0-6445 GCA_964533415.1 uncultured Hyphomicrobiales bacterium | reverse complement strand
AAATGCCGGTCATACCGGGCGTATTTCCAATATTTTGAAAAAGCTCTGTGGGATCAAAGGGCAAGCCAGAATTGATCCTTCCTCATGAATAATGGGGGCTAGATCCCTCCGGGATTCCGCCCTTTCAGAAGACCGCCCCTTTCACCCGCCTTTCTCCCGAACAATTCACCGATACGTGCATGTGATGAACGGTCAGTCATGCCCGCCGAAAGGGGCTTTCCCGATGCTGAAGCCTGCTTTTGGCGCGGCGCTCCCACCACATCGGTTTTCCCGAAAGCCGCCAGCAATTGCGCTTCGGTCGGCAAATACCGCCCACGGGCTTCACGATACCCTCGAACAGAATCAGAAGATGCATTCGCTTTTCCCGGTGAAAACAGGTTATGAAAAGCTGAAACCGATGAACCGGAGCTGCCGCTGATCTTGTCGAGAGGCGTTTGCCAGATCGTAAACAGGGCCTGGGTCAATGGGCGAACCGGACCAGGTTTTAAAGGCTTGCCGGCGACCTTTGCCGGCACATTCCCGGTTGTATATCCTCCTTTTTCAAGGCCGTTCGCGTTCACTGTCTTGATCTGCGAATCGTAATGCCGGGTCAGGTTTCGATAAACTTGCAGATTTGTCCGGGCTTGTCCGGAAGCGGTATAAAAAATCGCCTTGTTGGACTTTGCCGCCCTGGCAAAATTTGGCGCTGCCGGGCCATGGGGATCGGAACGCGCCAGGTTAATCAGCCTTGACGCGTTGGAGGCCCCCAGAAAATGCCCGATATACAGCTCTCCATCACTGGGTTTCCGGCCAATACTGGCCTCCAGCACACGCGCATTATTCCGGGTAAATTCTCCCGCCATAAGGGCCGAAAGCTTAGGATCAAAACGCAAGGCAAGTATGGCGTTGCGCGTTGCCGGGTCTGACACGGCGTATTTCCCTGAAGGGGTCCGGATAATTGCATCGGCAACCTGCCCAAGACCATGGCGCGGGCCGGCCTCTTTCAAGGTTGCAAGCCAGGTTTGCTCGATAAACTGAAATAATCCGGCAGCACTTGAGGTTTTGGCTTTTGCCCCGGGCTTGAAGGCACTCTCGCGCTGCGCGGTTTTCAGCAGATAGTCAAAATCAGTGCCGGTCGCTCTTGAGGCGCGCCTCAACGCGGTTTCTATGCGCGGGGGAATAGCGGAAAGTGTAGGCGCAGCCATACGCACTCCTTGAAAAACTCAAAACGGTCTCAGGCCGCCATATCCAACGCGTCATAGGGGGGCAAAGCGCCAATCTGACGAAGTTTGAAATCAAGCAGGTCCGCATCAAAAGGTTTCATGAGGCATTCTTCAGCCCCCTTGTCGATGGCCTGCCCGAGAGCTTCCGCGTTACTGTTTGCCGAACAAAACAAAACGGCAACCCGACGGCCAGATTCAGTAGCCCTCAAGTTCCCCAGGAACTCCAGGCCATCCATATCCGGCATTGCGGAACTCAACAATATGAAGTCCGGCGCATTTTTCCGGCACTCTTGCATGGCCTCAACCCCGCAAGCCACTTCGTGCACCTTGAAATGGTAAGGCGCCAGCAAGTTCTGAAAAGCATTTCGCATGGCCGGACTGGGATCCACAATCAGACAGTTGTTCATTGACCTACTCATCGCTCAAGCTTCGCTGACCTTTACAAAACAAGGCCGTCCACATTTCATAATCCATGAAAGCAAGCCTGCGCCCACAATGGTTAACGAGTCCTTAACCAAGGCGGATACCGATTAACACTTAAATTTGATGCGTGATTTCAAATAACTAGAGCACGCGCGTTCAAGTGAACACTCTATCGTTGCTCTATCTCCTTGAGGCCGATCAACTTATCTGCATTTCAAGTGATTCTACTTGAATGCAGGTCGATCTAGCAATCAGACACAATTTGCAATCGCCATCAGGATCAGAACAGCATATTAATAATCACAGCGGGTTTTTGCTTTTTCCTGTAAAGTGAGTCGCACCAAACTGTCATTTTTAACGGGGAAAAGGACCATGCCGGGATTGTATTTTGAAGATTTCGAGGTTGGACGCGTATATGTCCATTCATTACGGCGAACCGTGACTGAAATGGACAACATGCTTTTCTCCAACATGACTCTGAATCCCCAGCCCCTGCATATTGACAGGCATTTTTGCGAAACCCAAACCGAGTTTGGCCAACCCCTGGTGAACTCATTGTTCACCTTGGGGCTGATGATCGGCATATCGGTGAATGATCTCACCGTCGGCACCACCATTGCCAACCTGGGGATGAGCGATGTGCGCTTTCCTCACCCGCTTTTCCAGGGCGATACCGTGCATGTCACCAGCAAGGTTGTTTCCAGGCGCAGCAGCAAGTCGCGCCCTGATGCCGGCATCGTGGAGTTTGAACACAAGGCTTTCAACCAGACTGATGACCTGGTCGCCATTTGCATCCGACAGGCCTTCATGCGCAAGCATCCGGTGGAGAACAGGTAAATGCGATCATGGCTTTTTGTCCCCGCGGACAGTGAAAAAAAGATCGCCAAGGCGCTTTCCAGCTCCGCTGATATCGTCATCCTTGACCTTGAAGATTCGGTCCCCCTGCAAAACAAGCAACGCGCCCGTCAAGTAGCCTCCATGACCCTTGCGGAAAAGGCGGGTATTTCAAACCTTCCCCTCTATGTGCGTGTGAATGCGCCTGATACCGGTCTGACCGGCGATGATATTCAGGCAGTGATTGCAAATCGTCCCGATGGCTTCATGCTTCCCAAGTCAAGCTCTGGTAAAGACGTGCAGATTCTGGCGCGCATGATTGCCGAGCGCGCCGAAGCCCTGGGGCAAGAAACTTACGTGCCACCAATCATTGCCATTGCAACGGAAACCGCCGCCGCGCTTTTTGGCCTGGGGAGCTATGGAAACTGCGGGGCAAATCTGGTGGCCATGTGCTGGGGCGCAGAAGACCTCAGCGCCGATCTGGGAGCCTTGTCGGTTTTTGATGAAACCGGTCAATACACGCACCCTTATCAACTGGCCCGCAGCCTGTGCCTTTTCGGGGCAAGAGCCGCGGGCGTTGAACCCATTGACGGGGTTTTTACCGATTTCAGGGACATGGATGGCCTGCGCGCTTCGTGTAAAGCTGCCCTTCGTGACGGGTTCACCGGCAAGCTGGCCATTCACCCGGCACAGCTCCCGGTCATCAACGAGGTTTTTACCCCCTCACCTGCCGATATCCGGGCTGCCAACGCCATCATCAAGGCCTTTGAAGAGGCCGGAAACGCCGGCGTTATCGGTTTTGAGGGCAAGATGCTTGATCGCCCTCACCTTTTGCGCGCTCAAAAACTCATCAGCCGCGCCCGCCGTTACGCCTCATCACCGGACCAGTAAGTAACTATATCTTCAAGAGCCGGACGCCGCCGGTCTTCAAGTTTTTCATCTGTTGAACCCAGATAAACAAACCCGGCGATCTTTTCACCCTCGACAAGCCCCAAAGCCGCTAGCACCTGGTCATCATAAGCCAGCCAGTCCGAGGTCCACTGGGCAGCAAACCCAAGGGCGTTTGCCGCCAGCAGCAGGTTTTGACACACGGCCCCGGTTGAAAGAATCTGCTCCCAATGGGGAATTTTAATATGGATAACCTCCCGGGAGACGACAGCAACAATGACCGGGGCCATGGCAAAGCGCTGCGCTTCGGCCCTTTTGCGCGATTCATCGGGCTCGGCAACCGCATTTTCATAAGCTGACGCCAGCACCTGGCCAAACGCCATCCGGGCATCTCCCCGGATAACGATAAAGCGCCACGGCGCCAGTTTACCATGATCCGGCACCCTGGAAGCAATTTTCAAAATGGTTTCAAGCTGCTCATCACCTGGTCCAGGCGCCTTGATATCCTTTGAAAGCGCTGATCGGCGCTCCAGCAAAAAATCAATCACTTCAGACATTGCCTATCATTCCTCGAGATATTGCCAATCGTTCCTCGCAGGTAAAGCCACATGGTAAAATTCTCATTCCCCACCCTGATACGCTCCCCTAACCTGAATTGTCCATATAAACCATCTGGATTCGCGAAAATAACATATTTCGGTCAAAATCGTGGCGATATCTCACATGCTGGCAAGCGTGGTCTTGGAACCCGTGTAATGTGACCCCAAGCCCGTGGGATGAATTCCGGCAAGATTTCGTGAGTGTTGATTGCAGGCTATGGTATCTTTGAGATTGCGCTTATGGGGTGAGTTTCATAAAATTATGCGAATCAAGATCAAAAGCGGGAGTATCTACATGCTGAAGGCTGTCCGGTTTCCGGGCGTGGGGTCATACCCGGTTCCGATCCTTTTCCTCTTGCTTGTTTTTGCTGCTCCATATTTCATTACTACACCGCTTGCTGCCGCGAGCAAAAAACGCGCCACGGTCATTCTTGATTTATCATCAAGCATGGCAAGCCCGCTGGCTGGCGCCGCAGCCCGCAGCATTGCCCCGGACCCCTATGCCGATGAGCGGCTTCCCGCATTGCAGCCCCGCAGGCCAGGAAAGCGTTCATCCCGCATTACCGAAACCAAAAGAGCCCTGGCCAAGGCATATCGCGATTTCAGCCCCCGCCTGAATCTGGGAATAGTGGCTTTCGGCAGCCGCACTCCCGGCAGTTGTTCCGATGTTCGCAGCATTGAACCCATTGGCCCCATTGATCCAAAACGCTACCGGGCCCGTACAAATGCCCTTAAACCGGTTGGCGTCAGCCCCTTGACCAAGGCGGTCAAATTTGCCGCGGAAAGAGCTGACTTCAAAAACACGATAAACTCGTTCATCCTGATTACCGACAGCGAAGACTCATGCGGCCTCAGCCTGTGCAAACTTGGTGGTGAACTGCGCAACAGCGGCGCCAACCTGACCATACATGTGATCGCCATCGGCCTGCCCGAAGCCCGGCAAAAAGACTTGCGTTGCCTTGCCGGTCACACCCGTGGCCATTTCTTTTCCGTATCCAGCAAACAACAACTCACCCAAGCTGTCTACAAGGCCTTTAACGGCGTTTCCATTGCAAGCTACCTCAAGCCGGAACCGGCCCCTTCAGCCGAAACGATTGCCGCGGCTGAAAAAGCAGCAAGTGGAAGCGCCAGTATGACCGCGCTTATCGTCGGCAATGTCCCGCTTCCCCGGCGCAAACCAAGACTTCCACGCAAACCGGCAGAGCCTGCCGAAACACCGGTTGCGAAAGCTGAATCATCTTCAATCAAGGCAGCCAAAGCCCCTGGGAAAGCTGTCAAAGCCCCCTCTTCATCCGCAACGAAAATGGCTTCTCCACCGCCTGCCCCACAGATGACAACCATGGTTCCCCAACAACCAGAAGTCATTGCAAAAACTCCGCCGCCAGAAACCCCGCCTGCAACCACGGCGCCAACCGAGGGGCAATTGAGTGTCAATGTGCGGATTATCAAGGGATCTGCCCCGATGGGATCGGGCATTTTATGGAATGTTTTTCAAGCAAAAGGCGACGCGCCGGGGCGCAAAGTCGCGGCCAGCCGGAAAGGCCAGCCCGTATTTAGCCTTCCCGATGGAGATTATATTGTAAAAGCCATGCTGGGTTATGCCACCGCCAGCGCCAAAGCCCACATCACGGGTGGCCAGCTTACCAGCCGGGAGCTGGTTTTCAACGCCGGCGGGATAAAGCTGACATCCATCATCTCCGGGCAGGTAAAGCTCAATGGGCTTAAAGCCGTTTACACCATCAAAACGGCCAAGGGCACGGTCATTGCCAGAAAGCTGAGCTCAAACGGCATCATTCACCTGAACGCGGGTGATTACATTGTAACCTCGCATTTTGGCAAAGCCAATTCAGTCGTGACCGCAAAAATCAACGTTCAGCCCGGCAAGCTCACCGAAGCCACTTTGAACCATAGCGCCGGGCGCATCACCTTTGAATTGACCAAGGAACATGGCGGAAAACCCTTCCCCGAAGTCACCTGGAAGTTTAGAAAGTCGGATGGAGAAGTTGTCGCAACTTCGAATAAAGCCGTCCCGGTTCTCATTCTGGCAAGCGGCACCTATAAAGCTATAGCCAAGTCCAAAGGCAAGGTCTACCGCTCATCCTTCATCGTTCGCCCCGGTGACGACAAGGTGAAAGAAGTAATTACAGAGTAGCTCCGGAAAATGGCAACACAACGGAATTACCACGTTTTAACCAAAGGCGGTGGTCAACAAAAATGATTGGACTTTCTTAATCGAAATGTTCCACTTCGAGCTTGTTTGACCACCCCGAACCGAGTGCCGCAAGGTCTCGTTCGCACATCCGATCCTAGATCAGCCTGTGTTCAGGTGGAATCGCTTGAATGCAGATAAGTTTATCGACATCAAGGAGATAGAGCAACGATAGTACGTTCATTTGAACGCTCTATGCGGCGACATATAATCAAAGAAAAGGGCAGCTAGAGCGCTTCCGGTTTTGATTGAATCAAAACCGGGCTCCAACTCTTTGTTCTTACCGCACT
>CAZHLV010000078.1:0-3807 GCA_964533415.1 uncultured Hyphomicrobiales bacterium | reverse complement strand
GTTCGCCCTCCTCAAGCCCCTTTACAAGATCCGCGATGGCCTCGGGCTGGTCGCCCGCCGGTTCAAATTCGCTGACCAGTTCCAGCGCCACTCCGCCTTCGGTTTTTTCCGGGCGCTGCGGGCGATGCGGCACAAAGGCGGCATTATCAATGCTTTCAGAGAATCCACGTGACATAGGGTCAATATAGTGCGGTGTGATGAAATGAACAATTTATTAACGGCTTCTACAAGGGAGGTTCAGCTTGACTTTTCTATAGTTAATGCAATTCCACGAAACCCCCGACTTTGGAGGAAGTCATGACCCAAATTCAAAATAAATCCCGCCGTTTCATTCGGGTTTTCCTGTCAGGCGCCATTCTTGCCAGTATTGGCCTGATGTCTGTCGTAACGATCGCCGATGCGAAGGAAAGGAAACGAATTTATAACAAGAATGAGTTTACGCTTCTTTGCAAGAATCAGGGCTTGAAGGTTCTTTGCGATAAGAAGAACTTCAATTGCTCATGTGAGGATGACAATACAACCTTTATCTGGATTCCTCCGCGGGATCAAGATCCCAGTAATTTACCTGAGCTCAGTCACGGGCCTGTAGGCGGAGATGGTGAGAGGGAAGATGAAGGGAGAGGCAGGCAGTAGCATATTGTCGATTTGATTGGATTGGCCAAATATTTACTCTTTATGTTTGACCTTGCCATTAAACAAAAACCCGGTCACCGTTTATGAAAGTCAAACTACTACGGATTGCACATCTGTTTGGGTTTGCTGAAGTAACAAGAGGCTGGTTGTCAGACCAGCCTCAAGCATTAGTATATTATAATATTATTATATGCAGTTTCTTCTTGTGATTTTATATGAGCTATAGGAATATGCGGTTCCGGCTCAGGGAAACACCATGAGTCTTTTCGTCATCTTGGGAGGGATAGCGGAACTTTAGAGCAACGCGCGTTCAAGCAAACGCACTATCGTTGCTCTATCTCCTTGATGTCGATCAACTTGTCTGCATTCAAGGGATTCCACTTGAACGCAGGTTGATCTATCACGGTTAACAGCTTCTTGAAAGCCTGCGTGGTTAGTGTATATCCAGGAAAAGGAGGGTATATTGTGCGGATACTGTCTTTAATCGGTGTTTTTGTTGTTGCTATTATGGCTTTTTCGGGGGTGTCCGAAGCTGTTATCATTGAGAAGGGGAAGAGCTATTCGGGGGGTGAATATCTTGAAGTGGCCGGCGTCGGCGTCGGGTTTACCATGCCCATGGGGTGGCGCGGCATGTTACCGGAAAATCTCGATATGTTTGTCATGACGCCGGACAACAAGGCCTATATTTTCGTATTTGCCCGCAAGATGGACAAGGAAGGGCTGAAGAAACTGTTTCGCGAGCCAATCCGGCTGGCAAACGGGATCGTTCTGAGCCCGACGGCGGAACCTTTCGTTACTTACCGGGAAATCAGCGTGCCCTACCGGATTGAGAATGGGGCAGCCATGGCTGGATATGGGCGGGCGCGGCAGGGGCCCAATGGCGCGGTTGTCGGTTACATAGCCGCGGGGCCGGCTGTTCAGGGGCCGTCGTTGGCAGTGACAACCCGTAATCTTGCTAAAAATACAACCTTTTTTGAAGTGCCGCAAAACTGAAGGTTTCAGTTCAGGAAGGACCTGGGCCGTATTTTCAAGGGTGCTGGATGGTGAGCCGGGTTGCCGGCTCCGTCATCTGGCCGTCTTGATGTGGCAATATTCAAGCCTCTTTCGCAAAACCGGTTTTGGCTGTAATGTTTGGTCAGGATCTGATTGAAATTACGTGTCGGTTTTGGGGGGAAGCTAATGCAGACGCAAGGCTGGACACGGGGGCGGGCGCATTGGACGCTGTTTGCACCCGCTATATTGGTCGCTCTGGTTTACGGGCTTATGTGGCTGGTGCTGGTGCTGCTGGGGCGCGGTGACGGGGCGGTGGCGCGGATCTGCCTCCTGGTCTTTTCAATAGGCTCTCCCCTGCTGCTGGTTTACGGATTTTTACGCTACAATTCGGTGTGGATCGCACTGGCCGGTGACGAGCTTTGCCTGGCGCGCGGGTGGCCGCGTTTGTCTCATGACCAGATTCCGCTGGGTAAGATTTCCGGTATTCGCTTGCGACAAAGCTTTGTCGGGCGGCATTTTCATGTTGGTGAAGTTTTGGTCGAAACCCGTGATGGACAGCGTTACCGGGTTTCCGATATTGCTGACCCCGAGATGATTGTCCGGGAGCTCAACGGGGCTTTGGACGCTTTTCAAAATACCGGGAACAGCGGGGCATGATGGCGCCATCGGGGTGGGTCAAGCGGTTTGCGCCGCAGGTTCGCAGTGGCGGCGAGGTGCTTGATCTGGCGTGCGGACAGGGCAGGCATACGCATTTTTTTCGGCAACTTGGCTGCCCGGTTGTTGCCGTTGACCGTGATACAAGCGCTGTTGCGGGGCTGAACGGGGTTGTCTGCCTTGAGGCTGATCTGGAAGATGGTTCGCCATGGCCGTTGGCGGGACGTCATTTTGATGCCGTTATCGTGACCAATTATCTGTGGCGGCCACTTTTCCCCAAGCTCGTTGAGGCGGTTGGCGAGGGTGGGCTTTTATTGTTTGAGACCTTTGCCCGGGGTAACGGGAAATATGGCCGGCCAGCCAATCCGGCCTTCTTGCTCAAGCCGGAAGAACTGCTGGATATGGTGAGGGGGGAGTTGCAGGTGGTTGCTTATGAACATGGCTTTACCCGGACGCCGAAACCCGCCATAGTTCAACGAATCTGTGCAATCCGGTCGCAAGAACCGGTGCAACTGTAAGGGTTTTAAGGGCAGGCATGATGGATTGGGATAAATTGCGCGTCTTTCACGCGGTTGGCGAGGCAGGGAGCTTTACCAAGGCTGGCGAAACCCTCAATCTGAGCCAATCGGCGGTGAGTCGGCAAATTTCGGCGCTGGAGAGGGATTTGAGCGTGCCGTTGTTCAATCGCCATGCACGCGGGCTGGTGATGACCGAACAGGGCGAGCTTTTGTTCAAGACGGTCTGGGAAATTCTCGACAAGCTGGAGAATACCAAGACGAGGCTTGCCGATAGCAGCGAGAAGCCTTTTGGGCCATTGCGGGTTACGGCCACGGTAGGGCTGGGCTCGGTGTGGCTCACGCCGCGCATGGGGGAATTTGCCAAGCTCTACCCGGATGTCAAGTTGCAGCTTTTGCTGGCCAATGAAGAGCTTGACTTGCAGACCCGCAAGGCGGATGTGGCAATCCGCTTGCGCCAGCCGGTGCAACAGGGGTTGATCCAGCGCAAGCTGTTTACGGTTCACAACCATATCTATGCCTCGCCAAATTACCTGAAAGAACACGGGATTCCGCGCAAACTCGAAGATCTGGACGAACACAAGATTCTCGCCTTTGGCCCCGCGCCGGATTACCTGAAAGAGATTAACTGGCTGGTAACCGCCGGGCGGGCTGGCTTGCCGCCGCGAGATCCGATTATGCTGATAGATAATATTTACGGGCTCAAGCGCGCTGTGCTGGCGGATATCGGCATTGCCATGCTTCCCGATTATATCGTTAATGACCAGGCCCAGCTTGTGGCGCTTTTGCCCGAATGCGAGACGCCGAGTTATGATACCTATATCGTCTATACCGAAGAGCTGCGCCATTCCAAGCGGGTTTCGGTGTTCCGTGATTTTCTTTATGGCACGTCCCGGAGTTGGTCTTTTTAATTGGAAAAAACGCCAAGTGCTCTGGCTGCATGGCAGGCCTGATGAGCCATGCGCCAGACGCATGGCTCCTATGAGCGAATAGATCTTGTCGATTCAACTCT
>CAZHLV010000077.1:0-26789 GCA_964533415.1 uncultured Hyphomicrobiales bacterium | reverse complement strand
AACTTGGCATTTACGGCCACCGGTTGCAGAACCCCGGCGATTAGCCCGATGGAAAACACCTGGTCGGCCTGGATTTCCAGCATTTCATGCCAGATTTTCCCGCGGGCTTCGGCATTCTTGGCCCTGATCCAGGCCGCGTTCAACTCCAGCAGTTTTTTGGCCTCGGGCATATCGACCGCCTCGCCGCCCTTGCCACTGGTGATGAAATGATATCCCCATCGGGGCCAGTTGAGTTGGTCATCGCGCGTCGGGGCAAGCTCTGCCGGTGAGGTGTCGCGGGTGGCAAGGCCGTTGTTAAGGCCAAACCACACCGACATGATGGTGCTGCCCGCCTTGGCGCGGCGCCGCAACACCTCGCGCCGCGTGGGCTTGATGAACAGCTTGACGCCAATCTTGCTCCAGCTATCGCGGATCAACTCCAGCACATCGGACTGGTCCGAGCTTTCCCCGGCGGTTTCAATGATGATTTCAAGCGGCCGCCCGTCTGGCATCAGGCGGGTTCCATCTGACGCGCGCTTTTTCAATCCGATCTTGTCAAGCAGGGCATTGGCCTTGGTGATATCCAGCCTGGCCCAGCGCTGCTGGTAATCCTTTTTGAACAGCGGGCTTTGCGGCAGCATCGTGTTGCCGCCCTCGATGGCCAGCCCGTAAAATACCACCTGGTTGATCTCGTGCCGGTCAATGGCCAATGAGAGCGCGCGGCGGAAATCCGCCGTCCTGAGCAACTTGCGCCACACCGGGTCCCGGGCATTGAGATTGGGATAAAGCGCCATATGCGAGCCCCTGGCGGTGGGCCACAGGCGGACATTGAAATGGTTGCGTTTCTCGCCCTGTTTCAGGAAGGTGTAATTCTTGAATTGCAAGTAGCGTCCCTGCAAATCTGCCTCTCCGGTGCCCACCTTGGCGGCGATCAGCTTGCCGCTGGCAATGGTGACAATGGCGTTGTTGATATAAGGAAGCTGCCGCCCGTTCTCGTCGATCCGGTAGTAATAGGGATTGCGGGCAAAAATGAACCGGTCAGCCGGCGGATAGGTGGTATTGATCCAGGGTTGCAGGCTGGGCAGGTCGGGATTATCGCTGCGGTATTGCCGGTCCTTGGAAAAATGCAGCGCCCGCCAGGTCCGCTTATGGGCCTTTTTCACCATCGCCGCCAAGGCTTTCCTGTCCATATAGCGGGCATGAAACTGCTTCAGGTAATGCGCCGGGCGGTAAATCCACAAGGGATTGGCGCGCGCCAGCGCGGGCAGGAAAAATGGATTGGGCTTGTCCCATGTATAACGCACCGTATACTCGTCAAGGATCTCGAATTTGGGCAATTTGCCGTCAACCAGCAGGGTCTTGGGCGGCCCCAGTGGCGAGATATCCTTGTCCAGCGCCATATCTTCCCAGTAATAGCGAAAATCTTCCACCGTGAACGGATGGCCATCGGACCATTTGTGCCCCTTACGCAGGGTAAAGGTGAAAATCCGGCTTTCCTTGACCGAGAAGGATTTCACGATATCGGGAACGATGTTGTAATGCTCGTCATAGGCCACCAGCCGCGCATAGCCATAGACCACCACCTGTCGGATATCCTTGGTGCGTCCCATGAGCAGACGCAAATTGCCGCCATGCCGCCCGGCGGTTTTGGGCGGGGCAAAATGCACGATAAACGGCTCTTGCGGAACACGCGCCTCAATGGCGGGCAGTTTGCCGGCAAGCACTTCATCAAGCAGGTTTGGCGTTTCAACAAGCGGAGCAGCCCCGGCGCTGAGGATCGGAGAAAATCCGGCCAGTGCCGCAAAGCAAAGGCTGATTACTAATTTTGACAGGCGAACGCACTCCCTTGTCCTCATCCGTGTCCCGCCTTCGCCCCGGGGATCAGCAGATAATTTGAATAGCCGTGATCGGCGAAAATTTCTTCTGTTTTGTAGCCAACCTTTTGCGTCATGTCGAGAAAGCTCATGATATTTTCATCGGCCACTTCAACGAGAATAAGCGGGCGGTCCCGCATGATGAGCTCTCTTGCCCCTTCAAGAACCTCAACCTCCATGGATTCCACATCTATTTTCAACAAATCAACCCGCTCTTCAATCAGGGTGTCAAGCGTCCTGACGGGGATATCCCCGTCTCCCGCCAGCAAGCTGGCCGTGCCCAGATGCCCGCGCCGCCCGGTGTGAAGCCTTGCACTTGACAGCCTTGCGCCCACGCCCACGCCAAGCCGGGAAAGATCGACATTGGCAAGCCTGTTCGCCGTGACCACGGCTTTCAAGAAACCGATACTGACGGGATTAGGCTCGATCGGGATCACTTTTTCAGCCTTCAGAACAGCAGCGAAAAAAACCGTGTGATTGCCGGTATTGGCCCCCACATCAACGATCACCGCACCGGGTTTGACATGGGCGCGAAGGGCGTTGAGATCGCCTTGTTCATAAAACAGCCCGCGCAATTGCTCCCGCTCAAGCGCCGGGTTGCGCCCGGAATAGGCCAGCTTGATCTGCCGCCCTTCATAGGCAAAGGTGATAAACCGCCGCTCCCTGGCAAGATCATCAAGCAGCCGCGCCTTGTCGGCCTCGGCAACCGGGGTAAGGGCGGTATCGATGGTCAGGCCCTGCGCCGTTTTCAGGCATTTGAAGCGCCCCCACAACCTGAGCAGGTAGTCGCCATACCAGCCACCACCTTCAGGCTCTTTGAAACATGTCTCCCGCGCTGCCCGGGCGCTGAGCATGTGGCTGCGCCCGACCCACCATTCCAGCGCCATGTGGTGGAATTCCGGCATGTCGCGGCAGGCCAGCCGGGTGATTTTCGGGATTTGCATCCCGTTATCTTGGCTCTCAAGCCACAAGGCCCCCCAGATGGCCTGATAATTTTCAAGCGCCGGGGCAAGGCAGGTAAAAGCATCCGGGTGAATCTGCGCATCTTCCAGGATAAAAATCCACTCCGCCCCTGCATCAAGCGCCCGGGCCACCGCCGCGTTACGCATCTGCGCCGGGCTGGGTGCAAAAGGAGCGGCGATCACCTTGAGGGAAGAAAACACCCTGCCATCATCGGCTCTTGCCACCGAGCCGAGCGTCGTTTGCGGCGGCTCTGTCTCTCCCTCGCGCAAGGGAATAATCACGGCACAGACGGAGCGAGCGAGCATGTCAGATATGCGCCATTTGCGGCTGATCCTTGTGGGCGCGGACAAAATGTCCATTCCCCAGATCGGCAAATTCGGGCCGCTCGCCACTACGCGCCGCATAAGGTTCGGGCCAGTTTGCCGGTTCGGTCATCAGCCCCTCGCTGGCCGAGGCAAAATCCAGCGGATGATTAAGATCCGGCGAGGGGGCAGACGCCAGGAGCGCCTTGGTATAGGGATGTTGCGGGTTTTTGAAAAGCCGGGTGCGCGGGGCAATTTCCACCAGGTGCCCGCGGCACATCACCGCGATCCGGTCGGCGATATAATTCACCACTGCCAGGTCATGGGAGATAAACAGGTAAGTCAGTCCAAGCGCCTTTTGCAAGTCTTTCAAGAGGTTCAGCACCTGCGCCTGAATGGACACATCAAGCGCGGAAACCGGTTCATCGCAAATAATCAGCTCGGGCCGCAAGGTGAGCGTGCGGGCAATCCCGATACGCTGGCGCTGGCCGCCGGAGAAGGAATGGGGATAACGGTTCAGATAACGCGGATCCAGCCCGACAAGCTGCATCAGCTCCATCACCATCTCCTTGTTATGGGTCTTGTCGCCCGCATCATGAATGTTCAAGGGCTCACTCAGAATATCATAAACCGTCATGCGTGGATTGAGCGAGCCGAACGGATCCTGAAAAATATACTGGATTTTTGGCCGGTAGGGGAGGAGCTCTTTATCACTCAGGTTTTCCAGGTGCACCGGCTGGCCCGCATCGTTGAAGATGATCTCGCCGCTATCGGCGTTAATCGCGCCCATGATGATCTTGGCCACCGTGGTCTTTCCGCAGCCGCTTTCCCCCACCAGCCCGAGGCATTCGCCGCGCTTGATATCAAAGCTGACATGGTCCACCGCGATCACCTTGTCCTCATCAGGCCTGAACAGGGAAAAGGACCGGCTGCGAATGGCAAAGCTCTTGGTCAGCGCCTTGATCTGCATGATCGGTTCGCCATCATCCATGACCGGCTTGGCGCGGGCCTTGAGCAAATGCCCTTCGCCGGTCTCGATTGCCCGCAAGGGCACAAGGCGTTCATCCGGGTCCGCGTCAATCAGCGGCACCGCTTTCATCAGGGCCTTGAGATAAGGATGTCCGGGATCTTCAAAGATATCCTTGACATTGCCCGCTTCCATCACCTCGCCGCGATACACCACCACAACCTCTTCGGCCATATTGGCGACAACGCCCATATCATGGGTAATCAGCAGCACCGCCATGCCCAGCTCGGCCTGCAACTCCTTGATAAGTCCAAGAATCTGCACCTGAACCGTGACATCCAGCGCGGTTGTCGGCTCATCGGCAATCAGCAGCGCCGGGCCGCAGACCAGCGCCATGGCAATCATCGCCCGCTGGCGAAGCCCGCCTGAAAGTTCAAACGGGTAGGTGTCAAAACCGCGCTCCGGGTCTGGAAAACGCACCAGCTTGAGCAGTTTGATGCAATGCTTGCGGGCCTGCTCCTTGTCTGTCTCCTTGTGCAGCCGCAGGGCTTCGGAAATCTGGTTGCCGATGGTATGCAGCGGCGAGAGCGAGGTCATGGGTTCTTGAAAGATGATCGAAATTCGCCCGCCGCGGATCTGCCGGAAATCCTCTGAACGGGTATCAAGCGCTGCCAGGTCGGTGATCTCCCCGTTCCTTGCCGGGTCGGCAAACAGGATCTTGCCGCCATCGATTGAAGCGGTTTTTGGCAGGATACCCATGATCGCCTGCGCGCAAACCGATTTTCCCGAGCCACTTTCCCCGACAATCGCCACGCATGAGCCTTCCTGAACCCGGAAAGACAGCCTCTTGACCGCCTCAACACGCCCGGCGCGGGAGGAAAAGCTGACAGACAGGTTCTCCACTCTCAACAAATCCGTCATCCAAGGCCTTCCTCGTTTTTTCTTTCTTATTTATCAAAGCCAAAGGCTTCGCTCGCGCCCAGCCACTTTACGGCCTCGTGTTCGCAGGTCAAGTCAAGCAACCGGGCAATAAAGCCCCAGCCCGCTTCTTCATGCACCAGGTGATGGGTCAGCAGGCCGGTTGGCTCTTCTGCATCCGCCTGCCCGTTCCGGCGTTTTTCCAGATGGTTGACAATCTGGGCGAGAACCGTGTCATCACCGGCATATATCCGCCCGCCGCGCCAGTCCACCGGGTCAATATGGGTGTTGACCCGGCTTAGCCCCGGCGCCGGGGCATCTTCATTGCGTGGCCCGAAAGTGGAAATCCCCCTTATGCCAAAGGCCGGCAGGACCGGCAGCAGCTTGGGATCAACCCGGTTCCACGGCGGCACGAACACGGCGCACCGGTTGGTAAAATATTCCAGCAGACGCGCCCCCTCGCGCACATCGCCAAGCCTCTCCTTCTTGCTCCGGTGCGGGCCAAATTCCTGTTTTTTTTCATTCTTTCCCGCGTGATTGGCATGGGCAAACCCATGTTGCAAAATCTCGACCTGCACCGCGCCCTGAAGGTAATCCGCCAGTTCCGGCTCTGCCATTTTGGGAATCACCGCCAGGGCAAGGGGAACCTTCCGGGTTTGCGCCAGTTCGATCAGCCGTTCCAGCGCCGGGCATTTTCTCACCGCGTCATCATCACGCCACCAGAATGTTGCCACGCGCCCCGCATCGGCCCAAAGCTCAAGCTCTGTTTTCAGATCCTGCCAGTTTGCCATTACCCGTTTTCCGCCATGTCAAGAATCAGCCTTGCCGTTTCATCTGCGCCGTTCATATCAGGCTTTGCCGCCTTTGGAACCCCGGCCTTCAGCGCCGCCGCCGCCGCATCGCCCAGTTTTTCCGGGTTCAAATCTTCCGGGGCAAGCCGGTTGACCAGGCCCCGGGCTTCAAACCGCAAGGCGCGAAAATCCTGCTCGCTTTCACTGGCCGAGGCAAAAGGCGCGATCAGGTTGGGGCAGCCTGCCGCGATCACATCCATAACCGTATTGTACCCCCCTTGTGAAATGGAAAGGGCGCAATTGGCCAGCAGGGTGGTAAAATCTGCCCGCGCCGGTTCGACGATCGCATTCAAAGGCGCACGCGTCTCCAGATCGCGAAAAACCGCAGCCTCCAGATTGGCCCCGGCCAGGAACCGCCAGCGATAATTGGCAAATCGCTCTTGCGCCGCCGCCGCGATCCCGGCCCGCAGCAAGCTTTCGCCTGCCGCTCCGCCGCCGATGGAGACAATGATCTCGCCGCGTCCGGCGTTGGAGCCGGCATCTCCGCCGCCGCCTTGGGCAACATACCCGGTATAGGAAATCTTGTCCGCAAATTGCCGCGCCGCTGCAAAGGTTGCGGTAAAGGGAATGAGCGCCTCGGTCCCGTGAACCAGGACGCGGTCAAGATAATGCTCCACCAGATCAACAATCTTATCCGCCTTGGCCTCACGGATGCCGACCAGAACATCGCGCACGGAACAGGCAATGCGCGCGCGCCCCTTCGCGGCCTGCATCAGCGGAACCAGCTCCTTGCGAAACGCCCCGCGCCCGAAAGGAAAATGTTCGGTCAGGATCACCTGCGGGTCAACCTGCTCGTAAAGGGCAAGGAGGCGTGCGCGCCGTCTTTCCCACCAGTTCGCGTTCACCTCATGGTCATTTTCATCCAGCAGGGCCGAAAACTGCATGTCCGCCGCCCGAACCGGGGGAAGCTGGTACAGGCGGACCCCGCCGAAATCCGCCAGCGCCACGCGAAATCCGCCCAGCGCCACGGTGACATCAAGGTTTTTTGCCGCCATGGCCCGCGCCAGCGCCGCCGCCCGGCGCACATGGCCCACCCCGAGCAAATGCTGCACGTAAAACAAAACCCGCCTGCTCATCGCCGATCCAGTGGAATATTCATCTGCTTGACCTTGATTGCGCCATCCTCGACATGGAACAAGTGCGCCTTGTCATCGCGCAGCTTTTCTTCCGGCCGCGCTACCATGTCCCACCCCGTGGCCAGGGCATAAAGCGCTTGCAGAACCCCCTTGTGGCAAACCGCAACCGTGGGGGTTTGAAGCGTTTTCAGCCACGGCGCAAGGCGCTGCATCACGTCCCGCGGGCTCTCCCCGCCATCGGGGCGGAAATCCAGTCCCCGGGCAAGGTTTTCCCGCATCCCTTCCCCGCCTTGTCTTTTCAACTCTTCAAAGCGCAGTCCTTCCCACTCGCCCCATGACATTTCCATCAGCGCTTCTTCAACTCTGGGCGTTCCGCCCAGCAACCTTGCAGTTTCACGCGCCCGCGCCAGCGGTGAACAGACCCAGTCGAAACCGGAAAGGTCAAGCGGGATTATCCAGCCCGTCACCTGGGCCACGCCCTCATCGCTAAGCGGGATATCATTATGTCCCTGGAGCCGCCTTTGCGCGTTCCATTCGGTTTTGCCATGACGAAGAGCAACAAGCCGGATCATGAAACCAGCTCCTCCAGCACTGCGCAAAGCCGTCTTGAAGCTACGCCCAGGTCATGTTCGCGCAAGGCATAACCGGCAGCATATTCCCCCATCATTTTGCGCTTTGGCGGATCATCCAGCAAAGCGCCGAGCCGGATCACGAAATCGTCTTCATCCCCGTAAACCGCCAGCAGGCCGCTTTTGCCATTGGCCACCACGTCAGGCACCCCGCCGCCATCGCTGCCTACTACCGGCACCCCGGCGGCCTGGGCCTCCAGAAAGCTCATACCGATAGCCTCGCGGATTGCCGGCCAGACAAAAATATCACAAGCCCCGTAGAGCCTTGCCAGTTGCGTGGTGTCACATTCCCCCAGCCATGTAAAGCGGCCTTGAAATGGCGCAAACAGGCTGAGCACTTCATTTGCTTTCGGTCCGTCACCGGCAATCAGCAGATGCCAGGGGCTTGTCCCGAGTTTCTCCAGAGCCCGCGCCAGAAGCCGGTAGGAGCATAATTTGCCCCCCTCCCGCATCATGGCGACGCTGAGCAGCAAGGTAGCGCCAGGGGTAATCTCATGGGCCGCGTCAAGTTCTTTCCGGTATTGTGAATGTTGCTCTGCCGCCTTGCGCCAGGGCGCACAATCAAGAAACGGTTTAAGCTGGATAAGCCGCTCCGACCCAGCCAGGCGAGAGCGCAGGCAGGGCATGTCGGAACGGTTCAGGGCAATCACCAGGTCCGCCGCGCCCAGCGTGCGGGCAACGCTTTCATGGCCCCGCGCCCAGCGCCCACCTTTCTGCTTGGGCGCAAAAGAGGCCTCGGCCACCACATAGGGGATCTTCAGCGCCCGGGCAATATGAGGACCGATCCAGTCCGGGGCCTTGTGATAAAGGTGATAGGTAAACCACAGATCAGGGCGTCTTTCGCGCCCCTCGTGAAAGCGCCGTAGCAGGCGCGCCGCCAACTGCCCGCCAACTTGTTCCAACCTTTGTTGCCGCCGCGCATCCCCGCTTGCATCAAAGCTGCGGAACCGGCTGGCAAGAAAAACCTGGTGACCACCGCCCTCCAGCGCCAGCATCAGCATGCGGGCAATCAGCCGGTCTCCTGAAGGCACCGGAGATATTGGTGGTTTGAGCGGGGCGTAAAAGGCAATATTCATGCAGCATCACCATCCAGCATCCGCGCTATGCGGGCAATGCCCTCTTCATGGCCAAATTTTTCCCGCACCCGGTGGCCTCCCGCTGCACCCAGTTTTTGCCGCAGGGCAGGGTCCGTAATTAACGCCTCCAGCGCCCGGCCCAGCAATTCCGGGTCCTGCTGGGGGACCAGCATACCGGTTTCACCATCAATAATGAGCTCGGGGATGGCCGAAACCCGTGTCGATATACAGGCCAGTCCCTGGCTTTGCGCTTCCATCAGCACATTGGGCAGTCCGTCCCGGTCCCCGTCATCGGCCACCTTGCTGGCCAGCACGAACAGGTCAGCCTCCCGGTAGGCGCGCAGGACATCCTGCTGCGGACGCGCGCCCTGCCAGCTTATGCGCGCCTCAATCCCCAGCGCTTCGGCTTGTTTCTCAAGGCTTTTTCCCAGCGCCCCGCCGCCGATATGCACGAAGCGCCAGTTCAGGTCCGACGGCAGTTTGGCCAGCGCCTCAAGCAGCGTGTCATAGCCTTTCTTGATAACCAGCCGTCCCACTGAAATGATAATCACCGGATCATCAGGCGTGCGCCCGTTGCGGGTGGAATACCCTTGTGTGCGCGCATCAAAGCGCGAAAAGTCAAGCCCGTGATAAACCAGCGACACTTTTTCAGGCGCTTGCGGGACAAGAGCGCGCAAATGCTCCACGTTCAGTGCGGTGCAGGTCACCAGCCAGTTCATATCGGTGAGTTTTTCCGCCTTTTCCCAGTCCGGCGAAGTCCAGATATCCTTGGCATGGGCCGAGCAACTCCACGGCAGGGCGCTGAGATGGGCCGCATAGCGGGTAACCGAGGCCGGGGTGTGCAGAAAATGCGCATAAAGCCAATGGGCGCCTTGCGGCATTTCATGCGCCAGAACCAGCGCCTGCCCGAACCGGCGGATGCGATTGCGTGAAAAATCACGTTTCAGGTCTTTAAGCCAGAGTGAAAAAACCTCCCGATAGCTTTTTCTTTTGCGCATTGCCCACCAGGCTTCAAGAACCCGCAATGGTTCGCGGTGCAGGTATTCCGGCAGGTATAAAACCGGCGCCGTTATGCTTTCGTGAACGGGGTGCGTGCGCGTATCCGTGGGGTGGCGCAGGGAAACCAGGTGCAGATCCACCCCCTTTTCCTGCAACCCCAGGATTTCCTGGGCGATAAAGGTTTCTGAAAGACGCGGGTAGCCTTTCAGGACAATAACGATTTTCTTCATACCGGTGAAATATCCCCACCGACAATTTTCACCCCCGGATCTCCGGTCTTCTTTATATTCGCCCATTGATCGACCATGCCGCAAATGGTGGTCACCCCGTCCAGCAGCCCCGCCAGGTTGGCCTGGGAGGGCCGGGGACGGTCCGGGAGCTGACGCAGGGCCCGGGCCATGTCCTGCGGATTGTAATGACCATCATCAACGAGCATCTGGGTCAGCCCCAGGTCTTGCGCCCGCGAGGCGCGGATATACTGCTCCAGCCGCGGTGTTGTGCGTGGAACGATAATGCCGGGTTTGTCGAAAGACAGGATTTCACAAAACGTGTTGTAGCCTCCCATGGCGACAATACCGCTCGCCAGCGACATCAGATGTTCGATATTGGCGTCAAAGGTGAGAGCATGGACCTTGGCGAGCCGGTTCACCCTCTGGCGGAACTGGGCCTGAAGATCGGCATGCATGAACGGCCCGAACACGATTACCGCCGAAGCCGGGATATCCGGGTCATGTTCATAGGCCCGCAAGGTCCAGTCCACCAGCGCCGCCCCGTCACCGCCGCCGCCCGGCGTAACCAGGATAAAGGGTTGTTCTATATTGGCATGATCCATCTCCGAAGGGGCCACCGTCGGGCAGTAGGAGCGGCGCAGGTAACCGGTATAGGTGACCTTGTCGAGAACCTTTTGCGAGACATCAATCCCCTCAAGCGGGTTATAAATCTCCGGTCTTCCATAGACCCAGATATCATCGTAAAGATCTTCCAGTGCTGGAAGAACGGTTTTGCGTTCCCATTCTTCCGCCAATGAGGACGGGTCATCCATCACGTCGCGCAGTCCAAGCACGTTGCGGGTGCCGCGGGTTTTGAGCAACTCCAGCGTGTTGAGTACTTCGCCGCGCAGCCCCAGCGGCTCCTTGTCCACCAGGAATATATCAGGCTTGAACACATCCGCCGTTGAGCGGATGATCGCCTCGCGAATGGCGATAGCATCTTGGGTGCTGATATCCAGCCCGCGCGGCGTGTAGCCGCCCGAGCGCAGCTTGACAACGCCGGGAATGCGGATGAAATCCACCCGGGCGCGAAAGCCGTAAGAACCGATAATCGGTGAACCGGAAAGAATCAGTACCGAAAGGTCATGCCGGTGATCGAGCAGGGAATGGGCAATGGTCCGGCAGCGGCGCAAATGCCCCAGGCCGAACGTGTCATGGCTATAGATTAAGAGTTTCATTCCGCCAGGCCTAGTACTTGATGCGCTTGAGATTGGCGCACAGGTTCTTTTTTTTCTCGCCATTGCGGATTCGTGAAAACACCACGTCCATCCCGTCCCTGGTCAGGGTGCGGATATAGGTCTGGATTTCATAATCCCCGTTGCCAAAAATCATCAGCGAATGAACCGTGAGCGTCTTGCCCGAAAGCACGCCCCATATATAAGGCGCGCCCTGGAGCGGATCGTTGGGCACCTCATGCCCGAACGCATTGACCCGCATGGCGGAGCGATATAGGCCGCCCTTTCCCATTGACTTGAAATTAATAGAGAAATTGGCCTGCTTGGTTTTCCCTGAAGGTTTGTGAATCGTTGTTGTCCACTCCACCGTGAACCCACGCTTGTAGGGTCGGATAATAACATCAAGGTTACGCGGAGCCGCGTTCTTGTCGCATTTGCTGTTGGTATTGCCGATATACTGGCCGTAAAACGGATCAATATCGCTCTTGGCGAAAGACGAGCCCGCCATTCCGGCCATGATGAGGATAAACAATCCGCCGCGGATAAATATATTCATTGTCACCGTCTCCCGTTATTTTGGCGCACCCCATGCGTGAAATTTGACCCGATCAGGATATAAGCGTATTTACCGCAAGGTTTCCACTTATTCACGCGCATGTTATGCATATTTGAACCTTGCGCCCGGATCCATGATGCAAATAGGCTTGCCAAGACTCGCAATACTTGTACATCTTGGCCCCTGAGTTGGCAAAATTGCGTCGGACCTGCGCCGGTCAAGTCACATGAGGGGCAATAGAGCGCTTATGGAATCCAGTATTTTCAAATTTATCTGGCGGCATTCGCGCAAGGAACAACTGGTATTGCTGCTGGTAACGCTGCTTTCCTTCCCGCTTTTGTACTTTTCCCTTGATCTGCCCAAAACCATTATCAACGAGGCTATTGCGGGCAAGGATTTCCCCAAGGTTTATTTCGGCATTGAACTGGGGCAGGTTGAATTTCTTCTCACCTTGTGCGGTCTGTTCCTGCTGCTGGTTCTGGTTAATGGCGCCTTCAAGCTGTGGATAAATATTTACCGTGGCTCCATGGGCGAACGCATGTTGCGGCGTTTGCGCTATATCCTGTTTGGCCGGGTTTTGCGTTTTCCCATGTCCCAGTTCACCAGAATCTCGCAAGGCGAGATCATCTCCATGATATCAGCAGAAGTCGAGCCGCTGGGCGGCTATATCGGCGAGGCGGTCTCGCTTCCCATATTCCAGGGCGGAACCCTGCTGACCATTTTGGCTTTTATCATGATTCAGGATCCCTTTCTGGGGGTTGCCGCCATCGCCCTTTACCCGGTGCAGATGTACCTGATTCCCAAATTGCAGAAAAAAGTCAATCTCCTGGGCAAGCAACGGGTGCAAACCGCGAGGAAGCTTTCCGAACGCATCAGCGAGAGCGTTTCAGGCATCCAGGATATCCACACCCACGACACCTCTGCCTTTGAGCGCGCCAATATTTCCGACTGGCTGGGGCAGATTTTCGATATCCGCTACGAGATCTACCGCCGCAAGTTTTTCATCAAGTTCCTGAACAACTTTATCGCCCAGCTTACCCCGTTTTTCTTCTATTCCCTCGGCGGCGTCCTGGTCATCAAGGGCAATCTGAGCTTTGGTTCGCTGGTTGCGGTAATCGCCGCCTACAAGGACCTGGCGGATCCGTGGAAAGAGTTGCTCAAGAACTACCAGACCGCCATGGATGCCAGGATCAAATATGAACAACTCGTGGAGCAGTTTCAGCCTGAAGGTCTGCTGGACGAGCACATGCAGCTTGATCCACCTGAAGAGCTTCCGGTTTTGCAAGGTGAGTTTGAAGCCTCCAACGTGGTGGTCGAGGATGATACCGGCTTCAAGGTTCTTGATGGGCTGACCACGCGGATTCCGCTCAGGGGCGCCACGGCGGTGCTGGGCGCGGTGGATTCAGGCCGCGATGACCTGATCCGCCTTCTGGTCCGGCTGATCTTTCCGCAAAATGGCAAGGTCCGCCTTGGCGGGCTGGAGACTGATACCCTGCACGAGGCCGTTATCGGCGGGAACTTGAGCTATGTTGACCATAATGCCTATGTCTTTGGCGGTTCCATACGCGACAACCTGCTTTATGGCATGAAGCACCGGCCTGTAAAAGAATGCGAATATGAAGGTGAGGCCGCGGCAAAACGCAGGCATTTCATTGCCGAGGCAAGAGCGGCGGGAAACTCCATTGATGACTTGCATGCGCAGTGGGTGGATTATTCTCGCTTCGGGCAACATGAGGCCGGATTGAAGCAGCAGGTTTTAAAGGCCCTGCATGTTACCGGGCTTGATGAGGATATCCATGAATTTGGTCTCAAGGCCCGCCTTGACCCGGCAACCAACCCGGAAATGACAGGCCGCATCATGGAGGCCCGCAAGCTGTTGAAAACCCGGCTTCTGGAACCGGAAATGGCCGCTCTCGTCGAGCCTTTTGACAAGGAGCGGTTTAACGACAACATGACCGTTGGTGAAAATATCATGATGGGCCGCCTGGTCAGCGATGCCTTTGATTTTGACCAGCTCAGCACAGACCCTTACATGCTCTCGATCCTTGAGCGCTCCGATATGAAGGACTGGTTTCTTGAAACCGGTCTGAAAGTGGCCGAGACCATGGTGGAGCTGTTCAAGGATTTGCCCCCCGGTCATGAGTTTTTTGCCCGCTTCAGCTTCATTGATGCCTCCGAGCTTCCCGAATACCAGCTTATCATCCGCAAGGCGGCGGCAGGGCTGGAGCATCTGGACAAGGATGAGCAGGCGCGCCTGCGCGGTCTGCCCTTCCTTCTTTCCCCGGCGCGTCACCGGCTGGATTTCGTTGATGATGAAATCCGCGCAAAAATCCTTGTTTGCCGCCGGAATTTTGCCGCGCATTTGCCGGGTAAACTCAAATCCGCCATCGAGTTTTATGATGAGGAGACATATTCGGCCACCGCCTCGGTGCGCGACAATATCCTGTTCGGCAAGATTGTCCATGGCCGCGCCAAGGCACGCCGCAAGGTGGGGCGCCTGATACTCGATATTGTCGAAAAACTTGACCTGACTGAAACCATCATGGAACTGGGGCTGGACACAGCCGTTGGCGTTGCCGGCGGGCGGCTTTCCGCCTCCCAGCGCCAGAAACTGTGCCTGGCGCGGGCCCTCATCAAGGATACCCCCATCCTCGTGCTGAACAATCCCTTAAGCGCCCAGCCTCCCGCCGCCCAGGAGAAGATCATGAAAGCAATTCTGGCGCAAAGCGATGGGCATGGCCTGATCTGGGTGCTCAACCGCTCAGAAGATGCAAGATATTTCGAAAACACGATTACCATGAAGGATGGGCGCGTCATTGAGACCGCAACGACAGCCGGTCTTGTGACGGCAAAACGAAAAGAGGCAAAACATGAATCTTGAAAAAACCGCCAGAAAGCTCAAGAATATTCCCCTGTTTGCCAATATGGAAGCCTCCAAGCTCAAGCTTCTGGCCTTTGCCAGCGACCAGTTGACCTTTGAAGATGGCGAGGAAATCTGCCATATGGGCGATCCGGCGGATTCGGCCTATTTTATTGAAGATGGCGCCGTGGATGTGATTATCGAGCAGGACGGCAAGAGCATCAAGGTCAACGAGCTTGGCGCCAACACGGTGTTTGGCGAAATGGGCCTGTTTCTAAGCTCCGGGCGCTCCGCTACCATCACCGCCAACGGCAAGCTGACGGTAATGAAAATCGACGGTGATATCTTCCTGAAAATGGTTACCGAAAACCCCGGCGCGGCGCTGGGGATAATGAAATCCCTGAGCGAGAAAATCGCCACCACCAGCGCCCAGATCGCCAGCGGGGCCTTTTCGGGCAAGTCCTGACCCGGTCTGCAATATGCAGGCGCTCATCACGCTGTCCCTCACAATGAAGTGAATCGGGAGTGAGGAAAAATACACTATCTGTAAGGGCATCAGGTAAAACCGGCAGAGGCGAAAGAACCGATCATGTGGAAAATGCTCTCTGTTTATATTTTCGGCGAGGCCGCCCCCGACAAGTTGCCCGAGCGGGTCCGTCGTTCCATTGCCCGCCAGCAGGCGCAAAGCGAACAGCTCATTTCCTGGGTTCAGCTTCTCCTGGTGGTGATTTTTGCAACCCTTTACGCCATTGCCCCCAAGACCGGCGCCCATGCCCCGTTCCAGCCCGTGCCCTGGGCGCTGGGGCTGTATTTTGCCTTCACGGTCATGCGTTTGCTCTTTTCCCTCCGCCGGGCGTTGCCGGAATGGATATTGATGACCTCCCTGGTCATGGATATGGGGCTTTTGATGGTGCTGATCTGGTCTTTTCATATCCAGTACATGCAGCCCCCCTCGTTTTATCTCAAGGCCCCGACGCTGATCTACGTGTTTATCTTCATCGCCCTGCGGGCGCTGCGCTTTGATCCGCGCCATATCATCCTGGCGGGGCTTGCAGCGGTGGCTGGCTGGGTAATTCTGGTGCTTTACGTGGTGTTTTCAGAAGCCGGAAACCCCATGATTACGCGCAATTTCGTCACCTACATGACCTCAAACGCGGTGCTGATCGGGGCCGAGGTGGACAAGGTCATCTCCATAACCCTCGTCACCCTCATTCTTGCCGCCGCCATTGCCCGCGCCAAGCGGGTATTCGAGCGTGACATGTTCGATTCCATGGCCGCCGCCGATCTTTCTCGCTTTGTCTCACCGGAGGTCGCCCACCGCATCACCCATGCCGATAAAAAGATCGCCGGCGGTGATGCCGAGATCCGCGAGGTTTCGATACTCTTCACCGATATTGAAGGCTTCTCCACCTTGTCCGAGCAATTGGAGCCCGTGGAGCTTTCCCGGATTCTCAATGATTTTTTCCAAACCCTGTCGGAAATTGCCACCGGGTGCGGCGGGGTTATTACCCAGTATCAGGGCGACATGATCCTGGTGACCTTTAACGCGGTAACGCCAAATGCACATCATGCCCAAAATGCCGTCACAACGGCGCTGGCGATTCAAGAGATGCTCAAAAACCGAACCTTTGGCCATGGCGTCCGCCTCAAGGCGCGCTGCGGGATCAATAGCGGCAAGGTCGCCATCGGCGCCATGGGCGCGCAGGACCGGCTGGTCTTCACCGTACTGGGCGACGAGGTCAATGTTGCCTCGAGGCTGGAGGCCCTGAACAAAGACTATGGCAGCCATATTCTGGCTGGAGAAAATACGGTCAGGCTATGTGACGGGACTTTTGATTTCACAAAAATAGACAGCCTTCAACTGCGCGGGCGCGAGAGCAAAACGACCATTTACACGCCCGAACCCGACTGATCGCGTCAGCCTTTCTTCCTGATCTTTGCCCAACTGTCACGCAGCGCCACGGTGCGGTTGAAAACCGGTCTTTCCGCCGTTGAATCCGCATCGCGGACAAAATAGCCCTGCCGCTCGAACTGGACCGTAACACCGGTCCCGCTTGTCGCCAGATCCGGCTCCAGCCTTGCATTTTCAAGGATTTTTAGCGAATCCGGGTTAAGATCATCCAGCACATCTCCCTCCGCCCCCGGTTCCACGGAGGTAAACAGGTGCGCGTAAAGCCGCACCTGCGCCGGGATGGCGTGGGCCGCCGAGACCCAGTGAATGGTGCCCTTGACCTTGCGTCCATCGGGGGCATCACCGCCCCGCGTGGCCGGGTCATAGGTGCAGCGAAGCTCGCTGATCTCGCCGTTTTCATCCTTGATGACACCGGTGCAGGTGATGAAATAGGCATAGCGCAGCCGCACCTCGCGCCCCGGACCAAGGCGGAAGAACTTGCGCGGCGGATTTTCCATGAAGTCATCCCGTTCGATATAGATCTCGCGCGAGAACGGCACCATGCGGGTTCCGGCCTCCGGGTCCTGCGGGTTGTTGATGGCCTCAAGTTCTTCACCCTCGCCTTCAGGGTAGTTTTCGATCACCACCTTGAGGGGCTTCAGCACCGCCATGCGCCGCGGCGCGCCCTGGTTCAGGGTCTCGCGGGCGCAGTGCTCCAGCAGCGCCATTTCGATCACGTTGTCGCTCTTGGTAATACCCACCCGGCGGACAAAATCGCGGATCGCTTCTGGTGGATAGCCGCGCCGCCGCAAACCGCTGATCGTGGGCATGCGCGGATCATCCCAGCCCGAAACATGACCATCCTTGACCAGTTGGATCAGCCGGCGTTTGGAAAGCACCGTATGGGATATATTGAGCCGTGAAAATTCATACTGGCGCGGCCGGGCCGGAACAGGCAGGTTTTCGATAAACCAGTCGTAAAGCGGCCGGTGATCGGCAAATTCCAGCGTGCACAGCGAATGGGTGATCGCCTCTATGGCATCCGACTGGCCATGGGCAAAATCGTAATTGGGATAGATATGCCATTCATCCCCGGTGCGCGGATGGCGGGCGTGCAAGATGCGGTAGATCACCGGGTCGCGCATGTTGATATTGCCCGACGCCATGTCGATTTTGGCGCGCAAGACCCGTGAGCCCTCGGCAAACTCGCCCGCCCGCATGCGCATGAACAGATCAAGATTTTCCTGCACCGTGCGCTCGCGCCAGGGGCTGTTCCTGCCCGGCTGCGTCAAGGTACCGCGCATCTCGCGGATTTCTTCAGCGGACGAATCATCCACATAGGCCTTGCCGTGATTAATCAGGTGCACCGCCCATTCAAACAGCGTCTCGAAATAATCAGAGGTGTAATAAAGATGCTCCCCCCAGTCATAGCCAAGCCAACGCACGTCTTCCTTGATCGAATGGATATATTCAAGCTCTTCTTTCGTCGGATTGGTGTCATCAAAACGCAAATGGCAGCGCCCGCCAAATTCTTCCGCAATGCCGAAATTCAGCACGATCGACTTGGCATGGCCGATATGCAAATAGCCATTGGGTTCGGGCGGAAACCGCGTCACGATATTCCTGACCTTGCCCGAGGCCAGGTCCGCCCTCACGACATCGCGGATGAAATCCTGCAACGGGGTGTTCTCATTCTCACTCAAAACGTCTGTTCTCCCGGCTCAAGGCGCCAAACGGCCATTTCCCAACTGTCTGGAAGAATTCGCCCCCCACGTCAAGCCCAAGGGGCGCCTTTACAGCAGATCATCCCCATAGGCAAACACCGCCGGGGTGCCGCCGGTGTGAATGACGAGCATATTCTGTTCCCGCGACATGTGCTTTGCCCGCGCCAGCGCCGCGGCCATCGTGCGCCCGGTATATACCGGGTCAAGGATCAACGCCTCGCTTTGCGCGCCCAGCTTCAAGGCCTGTGAAACCGCCGCGTTCAGCGTGCCATAACCCGGTGCAAGAAAGCGATCATCAAGAACGATATCCTCATCCGTCACCGGGTTATCCATGTCCAGAAGCGCCGCAATCTGTGCGCAGCGCGCCGCAATGCGCGGTGTCTGAAGCGTGGCTTCGCGCCGCACACAGGCCCCGGTCACGCGGGTTTGAACCCCCAGCGCCCGCAGCCCGAACACCAGCCCCGCATGGGTGTTGCCGCTGCCCGAAGCCACGACGATCTCGTCAAACCGGATATTCATATCCGCCGCCTGCGTCATGATCTCGCGTGCTGCCACCACGTAACCCAGCGCCCCCAGCGGCGGGTGTCCCGGCGCCAGCGGCACGATATAGGGTTTGCGGCCCTGCGCCTTGAGTTTTTCGGCAATCACGCCAAGCTGCCGGTCCGCGCCCTCTTCATCCTCGCCTTCAGGATAAGAGTGCAAATGCGCCCCCAGCAGCCTGTCCAGCAGCACGTTGCCCGAATTGCGATAAAGCGGGTTATCCCTGGCCACCCGCTCTTCAAGCTGGACATGGCATTCCATGCCCAGAGTTGCGGCTGCCGCCGCCGCAAGGCGCACGAAATTGGATTGTACCGCCCCGGTGATTAAAACCGTATCGCAGCCCTGTTCCACCGCTTCGCCAAGATAAAACTCAAGCTGGCGCACCTTGTTGCCGCCAAAAGCCAGCCCGGTGCAATCATCACGCTTGATATAAAGCCCCGGCGTCTCGGCCCCGAGGCATTTCTCCAGGATTTTCATCCGCTCAAGCGGTGTTGGCGCATGTCCCAGATGGATGCGGGGGTGACTCTCAAGGTTTCCAAACCTGTTATTCACCGGACTTCCTTTCATGAATGCTGGAAACCCATCCCACCTAGCAAAGAATCGTGCAAGAGTCATATTGATAATTGCGAAAAACAGCGCCATGGTAACGCGTTGCAACTGCTGAAGAGGCCATGATGAGCAGAACAGTTTACGTAAACGGCGCGTTTGTAGCCGAGGAAAATGCCACCATTTCCATCTTCGACCGGGGCTATCTGTTTGCTGACGGGGTTTATGAAGTCACCGCGGTCATCGAGGGCAAAATGGTGGATTTTGATTACCACATGGAGCGCCTGGCCCGCTCCCTGGGTGAGATCGATCTGAAAATGCCGGTCACCATTAAAGAGCTGCGCCAGGTCCACCGCGACCTGATGGCCCGAAACGATCTTTCAAACGGCCTGATCTACATGCATATCACCCGCGGCGTGGCGGATCGTAATTTCACCTACCCCGAAAACACCAAAAGCGCCATGATTGCCTTTACTCAAGAGATGGATCTGGTGAACCCGCCTTACGTGGAAACCGGGGTGAAAATCGCCACCATTCCCGATATCCGCTGGGCGCGCCGCGATATCAAGTCCATAGCCCTGCTGCCGCAGGCCATGGGCAAACAGGCCGCCCATGAAAAGGGGGCTTATGAAGGCTGGATGGTCGAGGACGGGCTGGTAACCGAGGGGACATCCTCGACCGCCTATATCGTCAAGGATGGCGTTATCATCACCCGGCCCCTGAGCAATGCGGTGCTGGCCGGGGTTACCCGCCGCACCTTGCTGGCGCTGGCGCGGGAGGAGGGCATTGAAACCGAGCAACGCCCCTTCAGCGTTGCCGAGGCCCTGGAAGCCGATGAAGCCTTTATCACCTCCGCCTCGACCCTGGTCTTGCCGGTGGTTGAGATTGACGGCCATGAAATCGGTAGCGGCCAGCCCGGACCCGTCACAAGGCTCATGCGTGAGACCTATATCAAAACCGCGCGGGAAGGGTAGGGGGGTATTTCGCAATCCCTTTTCCGCAAACAAAAGAGGTCTGAAAATGTCCAGCTTTATTGTAGCCATGGATCAGGGCACCACATCATCGAGAACCCTTGTTTTTGACCCGGATATGGCGATGATCGCCAGCGCCCAGGCCGAGTTCCACCAGCATTTGCCCCGCTCCGGCTGGGTTGAGCATGATGGGGAGGAAATCTGGCAAACTTCGCTGGGCACTGCCCGGCAGGCTATTGAAAAGGCAGGGCTTGAAGCGGCCCAAATCGCTGCTATCGGCATCACCAACCAGCGCGAAACCACCCTGATCTGGGATCGCGCCACCGGCAAGCCCATCCACAACGCCATTGTCTGGCAGGACCGGCGCACCGCGCCCTTGTGCCACCGCCTGAAAGGCGAGGGGCTTGAGGATATGATCGCACGCAAAACCGGCCTGTTGCTTGATCCATACTTTTCCGCCACGAAAATTGCATGGTTGCTGGACAATGTGGACGGTGCACGGGGGCGGGCGCAAAATGGCGAACTGGCTTTTGGCACGGTGGACAGCTTCTTGCTGTGGCGCTTGACGGATGGCAAATCCCACGCCACCGACGCCACCAACGCGGCGCGCACCATGCTTTACAACATCCATGAGGGATGCTGGGATAAAGAACTCCTGGAGCTTTTTGATATCCCCGCGATCCTTTTGCCCGAGGTAAAAGATTGTGCAGGCGATTTTGGCGTAACCGCGCCCCGGCTTTTCGGCGCTCCCATCCCGGTGCGCGGCATGGCGGGCGATCAGCAGGCCGCGACCATCGGGCAGGCCTGTTTCAAGCCCGGCATGATGAAATCCACCTATGGCACGGGCTGTTTTGCGCTGCTCAATACCGGCGCGCAGGCGGTGCAATCAAAAACCCGCATGCTCACCACCATCGCCTATCAACTCGGCGGCAAGCCCGTTTATGCTCTTGAAGGCTCGATCTTCATCGCCGGGGCCGCCGTGCAATGGCTGCGCGACGGGCTGGGCATCATCAACAGCGCCGCCGAGACCGGAAAGCTGGCCGGTGCGGCAGACGAGACCCAAGGCGTTTACCTGGTGCCCGCCTTCACCGGCCTTGGCGCGCCCCATTGGGATGCCGAAGCCCGGGGCGCCCTGTTCGGCCTTACCCGCGCCACCGGCCCCGCCGAGATTGCCCGCGCCGCATTGGAAGCGGTTTGTTACCAGACCCGCGATCTGCTGGAAGCCATGCAAAAGGACTGGCCCGAAGCCCGCGGCGTAAAAACCGTGCTTCGGGTTGATGGCGGCATGGTGGCGTCCGATTGGACCATGCAGTTTCTTGCCGACATGCTGGGCGCCGAGGTTGACCGCCCCCATGTTCTGGAAACCACCGCCAAGGGCGCGGCCTGGCTGGCGGGCTTTGCCAGCGGAATTTATCCTGAAGCTGAAGACTTTGCCCGGAGCTGGAGCTGCGAGCGCCGTTTTACCCCGTCCATGGATGAAGATTTGCGGGCGCAAAAATATGCAGGCTGGGGTAAATGCGTTGCCCGGCTGTTGTCCTGAACAGGGGATTTCCCTTGGCGGCTTCACATTCCAGGCCGTTCACCAAGAGCCAAATGCCGGGTAGGCTTTGTCCCTGTGTCCACGGCTGCGACGCCAACCCGCGCTTATGCGCCGCGCCCGTTCAGGCCCGAGCGATGCTGAGGAATAGCCGCGAACGATATCAAGATACTTTGCCTTCTTGCTCCCACGGCTGCGACGGCAGCCCGGCGCTTATGCGCCGCGCCCGTGCAGGCCCGAGCGTTAGCGAGGAATAGCCGCGAACGATATCAATGCGACATGAACACCGAAGTCGTCATTTCCTTCAACACCGTCTGGGTAACGCCGCCCAGCGCCATCTCGCGCAGGCGCGAATGGCCATAGGCTCCCATGACCAGCAGGTCGGCGCTGGTCTCGGCAAGGAAGTTGAGAATCACCTTGTCCGGTCCGATATCGCGATTTGTGGTCCGCTCGATGCGCGCCTTGACGCCGTGGCGGGCAAGGTGTTCGGTAATATCAGCACCGGGGATATTGCCATGGGCCCCGGCCCGTTCATCCGGGTTGATAACCAGGATGACTGTCTCGTCCCGGGTTTTCAGGAGCGGAATAGCGTCATTCACCGCCCGGGCCGACTTGTGCCCGCCATCCCACGCCACAACCGCCACATGGGCATGGGCCACCTTGTTGCCCACATAGGGCACCAGATAGACGGGCCGCCCCGATTCAAACAGGACCCCTTCCATCAGTGCCGTGTTGAAGCTGGCATTAGCGTTGTCGGGATCGGATTGCCCAAGCACGGTCAGGTCTGTATGGCGCGCATAAAAGGCCAGGGCGCTGGGTGCCTTGGCGGCGGATTTGTTGATGATATGGGTTTCAAAGCTCACCCCGGCCTCGGTCGCCGCCTTTTCAAAGCGCGAAATGCCCTTTTTGGCGGCCTTTTCCACGGCTTCGCGCTGGGACTCGCCAAACCCGGCTGGCAGCTTGACGCCGATATAGTCTGAAATCGTTGAGCGTATGGCCAGCGCCACGCCAACGACATGAGCCCCGTGATCGGCGGCAAAAGACAGCGTTGCCTGAACCCGCTGCTTGCAGAACTTGCTGTCATCCAGAAGAACAAGTAAATCCCGAATCGCCATAAAATATCTCCTTAGCTGCCGGAAAGCTGGAATGAAATTGCGTCAGATAGCCAGATATTCATGACGCAGTTCCTTGTTGTCGAGTACCTCTTGTGCCGTACCACGAAACGCCACCTGCCCCATATCCACAATTAGTGCAGTATCCGCCAGTTGCAGCGCTGCAACGGCGTTCTGCTCAACGATAATGGCCGTTATGCCAAGGGATTTGACCTGAACCAGTATTTCTTCAATTTCCTGGACAATCACCGGCGCAAGCCCTTCATAAGGCTCGTCAAGAAACAGCAGCTTGATATCCCTCGCCAGCGCCCTCGCCACCGCCAGCATCTGTTGCTCTCCGCCCGAAAGCGTGATTGCCTCTTGCTTGCGCCGTTCGGCAAGGCGTGGAAAATGCTCGTAAATCCGCTCGATTTCCCAGCCCTTGGGCGGCGCGATCTGCGCCAGGACAAGGTTTTCCTCGACGCTCAAACCGCCGATGATCCGCCGGTCCTCCGGGACAAGCTGGATCCCGGCCCGCGCCGCCTCGAAGGCGCGCATGGGATGAATCGCCTGCCCGCCCAGGTAAATCTCGCCTTTATGCAGCGCCGGGTCATCAACCCGCGCCAGCGCCCGCAGCGTTGAGGTTTTACCCGCCCCGTTGCGGCCCAGGAGCGCCAGGATCTCTCCTTCGGGCATATCGAACGAAATGCCCTGAACAATATAGGATTCGCCGTAATAGGCATGAATGTCCCGAACGCTGAAATAGGCATCCGGGTCAGCTTCAAACACCTTGTCCTGACGTTCCTCGATCGTTTTGCTCATGATTAGTGCGCTCCTCCCAGATAGGCTTCCTGCACCTTGGGATCATTGCGCACCTCTTCGGGCAGGCCATCGGCAATGATGCGCCCCTGCGCCAGGACCGAGACCCGGTCCGCCAGCGAGAACACCACATGCATGTCATGCTCGATAATCACCTTGGTCATACCGCGCGCCTTGATTTTCTTCAGCAGGTCAATGGTCCTGTTGGTGTCGTGCCGCGCCATGCCCGCGGTGGGCTCATCCAGCAACAGCAGGCGCGGGCGCTGGATCAGGCACATGCCCAGCTCCAGCCGGCGCTTGTCACCGCGTGAAAGCGAGGCCGCTTCAGAGTGCATCTGGTCTGCCAGCCCGACATCCTCCAGCGTGCTTTCGGCCTCGTCGCGGATTTGCGTCTGCCGCCGGACCTTGGAGAAACCGTTCAGCTTGAACGCTCCGTCACGCTTGGAAAAGGCCGGCACCATGACATTGTCCAGCAAGGACAAATCGGGGAAAATCTCCGGTGTCTGGAATACCCGGGCAATACCCATCTGGGTGATTTCATGCGGGGCATGATCGGTCAGCACCTGCCCATCGAAGATCACCGAGCCCGAATCGGGCTTGAGCCGCCCGACGCAGACATTCAGCAGGGTTGATTTTCCCGCCCCGTTGGGGCCGATGATCGCGAGGGTCTTGCCTTCCTCGACCTGCAGATCCACGTCTGACAGGGCACGCAGCCCGCCAAAGCTCTTTTGCACATCCGCCAGATGAAGAACATAATTTTTCATGGCTCATCTAGCTCCCGTCTTTGCTCTGGGTGGGTTCAGAAGCCGCTGGCTTGGTTTTTTTCACCAGCCTTCCGATACGCTCAAGCCCCTCGATAATGCCGCCGGGCAGGAAGATCACGATAATCATGAACAACAGCCCAAGGGTGAGATGCCAGCCCGAGCCCACGAACAGGCCGACAATGCTTACCACGACATTTTCCAGCCCGTCAGGCAGGAAGGCGAAAACATCGTGCAGCATGGAGCTGTTGAAGGATGAGAAGATGTTTTCAAAATATTTTATCAGCCCCGCGCCCAGCAGCGGGCCAATCAAGGTGCCAACCCCGCCGAGGATGGTCATCAAAACCACCTCGCCCGAGGCGGTCCACTGCATGCGTTCGGCGCCCGCCAGCGGGTCGGTCACCGCCAGCAACGCCCCGGCCAGCCCGGCATACATGCCCGAAATGACAAAAGCCGCCAGCGTATAGGGCCGGGTGCTCAGGCCGGTATACATCATCCGGTTCTGGTTGGACTTGATCCCCTTGAGCATCAACCCGAAGGGGGACTTGGTGATCCTCAAGGCAATGAAGAAGCAGATAATCAGCATCACGGCGCAGAAATAAAACCCCGGATAACCGCTCATCTTCAAACCAAACAGGTTGGTTGAGGGCAGCCCCTCTGCCGCCGTGGAAAACATCGCATCAAGCCAGCGCGGATCGGTAATGCGCAGTTGCAGCCCGGTCTCGCCATTGGTGATGGGGGTAAGTACCGAATAGGCCAGGTTATACGACATCTGGGCAAAGGCAAGGGTGAGAATGGAGAAGTAGATCCCCGAGCGGCGCAACGAGACATAGCCGATCAGCAGGGCAAACAGCCCGGAAAAGAAAATCCCCATCAACACCGCGGGAAGCACGTTCATGGTGAACAGCTTGAACATCCACACGGCGGCGTAAGAGCCAACCCCCAAAAAGGCGGCATGGCCAAAGGAAAGGTATCCGGTGAGGCCAAACAGGATATTATAGCCAATGGCGAAAATGCCGAAGATGGCAAATTTTTGCAACAGGTCCGGATAGGCCGCGCCAATGGGCGCAAGCCAGATCGGCATGGCCAGAACGGCGAGAGAAAAGGCGAGCATCTTTGCCAGATCGCTTTGGAAAAGTTTGTCCATGACTATTCGTCCATAACGCCGGAGCGCCCCATCAACCCGCGCGGCATGAGCAGCAGGATCACCACCGCGACCAGGTAGATAATCACCTGGTCAATGCCGGGGAAAATACTCTTGATTTCATTCATCGAGGCGAAGGATTGCAAGATGCCGAGCAGGAAGCCGGCGGTCACAGCGCCGCCCAGCGAACCCATGCCGCCCACCACGACAACCACGAAGGAGAGCACCAGGAACTCCATGCCCATGTGGTAATCCGGCGGCAGCACCGGCGTGTACATGACGCCCGCCACCCCCGCCACCACCGCGGCCAATCCGAACACGATGGTGAAACGGCGCTCGATATTGATCCCCAAAAGCCCCACGGTCTCGCGGTCGCGCATACCGGCGCGCACCACCATGCCATAGGTAGTGAACTGCAAGAAGGCGAATACGGCGAAGATGATAACCCCGGAAAACAGGAAATAGATCAGCCGCCACCACGGGTAAACCACCGTATCGCTCAAGCCCAGCCACAGGCCCACATGGGCGCTCCCCGCAACAATTTCGGGGGCGTTTTGCGGGATCGGGTTAGCCCCGAAATAAGCCTTGATAAGCTCCTGGATAACAATCGCCAGCCCGAAGGTAACCAGGATCTGGTCCGCATGGGTACGCTTGTAAAAATGCTTGATTAGCCCCCGCTCCATGACAAAGCCAACCAGCAGCATGATCGGGATGGCGAAGATGATCGCCAGAGGAACGGAATAGTCAATGATGGCCCTGCCGGTATCGCCAAACCAGATTTCCAGGTAGGGCTGTTCCTTGTAAGCGGCGAACATGGTGACGCTTTCATCGCGCACCTTCACCGAAAGGGTGAGCAGCTTTTCCAGGGTCACGGCGCAAAAGGCGCCCAGCATGAACAGCGCGCCATGGGCGAAGTTAACCACCCCCAGCGTTCCGAAAACAAGCGTCAGCCCAAGGGCAATCAGCGCGTAAGCGGCCCCCTTGTCCAACCCGTTCAAGATTTGAAGTACAATCGCGTCCATCACCCCTCCCCGGCAAAAAGGTTTTTATATTTTCGATTGCATGGAAGTCAAGAAGCTGGCGGCCGGATGCCCAACCGCCAGCTTCAGATCTGTTAATGCTTCGAACTAGACCTTGTAGGGGCCGAGCTCGCCGCCCAAGATCTTCGGATCATACTCCACCCGGGCCCGCGGGGTCTTCTCGACGATTTCCAGCAGGTCGAACCGGCTCGAAGGCTTGCCATTACCTCGCACCACCAAGCCATCCTTGAA